>CAYNUW010000021.1:0-22825 GCA_964400455.1 uncultured Akkermansia sp.
CGGGGGGCGGGGGCGGGCCTGGCGCGCCGGAGTTGCGTCGCGGGGGACCTCGGGTCGGGCGTGCGGGCGCGGGCGGGGGCGGGCTTGAGTTTGAAGGCGAGCCAGCGGAGCACCTCGTCGCGCGCGAGGCGGCGGGCCTTTTGGTTGGGGGTTTCGTTGGCGGTGTCCCAATCGGCGGGGGCGGCGATGGTCACTCCGCCCAAGTCGAAGGAGTGCTCCACGCGGGCGGTGGAGGGGATGTGGACCGAGGTGCGATCGAAAAGGTAGTGACGGACGATGGGGTTGGGCAGACCGAGGGTTGCGGCTTGGGCGGCGGAAGCGAGAACCTGTTTGAGAGGAAACGCGGAGGCGGCGATCGGGGAGGCGTCGTGGTGGGTGACGCCCATGAGGTAATCGCCGGTCCCGTGGAAGAGGATGGCGGTGGTGCGGCGGTCGAGCATGTAGCGGCCGGCGGCGGTGGACGAGGCCTGGCCGTGGTAGCCGTAGTGGGAGCCACCGCCGTAATAGAAGGCGCAGAACTTCGGTATGGGCAGGTGGGCGGGGATGCGCACGGGCGGAGGCACGACTTTTTTGACGGTTTGTTCGGCAAAAACTCCGGAGCCGGGCGGTTGTTCGACGAGGTCGACGTAATCGACGTCGTAGGCGCCGCGATCAACGGAGGCGTCGAGCAGGGCGTTCATGCCGGTTTGAGCACCTTGGGAAAAGGCGACGAGCGCGATCTGGTCGTGGTCAAGGTCGGCGCGGGAGACGAGATATTGCAGCGCGGCGACGACGTCCTTGGGGCGCTCGTAGTTGGGCGAGCAGAGGGCGTCGTCCTCGGCAGGGTCGTGGTGGGGTCGGCGACCCTCAAAATCGGAGGCGATGCCGCGTGGATTGTAACTGTCGGGAAAAAGGGCGGCGTAGCCGAGTCCGGCCAGGAGGTTGCCCCAGTCGCGGAATTGCCGGGCGGGGGCGTTGGCGGCGGTGATGGGGTTGGGGATGGTGTCGTTGCTCCAAAAACCACCGGAACCATGGAGGAAGAGCACCACTGGGAACGGGCCGGGTCCGTGGGCGGCGGGATCCGGTAGATAGAGGCGGGCGATGAAGGTTAGCTGGCCGGGAGTGTAGGGGTAGCCGGGCACGGCGAGGAGTTGCGCGGTGGGGGCGGGCACGGACTCCGGCAGGAGGTTCTCCGGCATGGGGTAGAACACAGTTTCGACCGTGGGCTGGGCTGGCACGTGCGCGAGGGCGAACAAGTTGACGAAAAGCGTGGCAAGAGCCCGGACGGGGGGTCGCGGCGAAAAACGCATGGTCAAGGACTAGTGGCTCAGGTGGCGGGTCGGCAAGCCGGCCGGCGCAGTCGGTGCTTGCCCCTTGCTTTTGCCCGGCGGCGCATATGCTCTCGGGCAACCGTTACAACCCGCCCCGCCCATGTATGGAATGGTAAATCAGGCTATCGAGCAGATGGTGACAGCCGCCCACGGTGCCGAACGCTGGGCGGAGATTAAGCGCCGTTCCGGCGTCACCACGGAGGTTTTTGTGAGCAACGAAGGCTATGATGATGCGACGACCTATGCGCTGGTGGGGGCGGCCAGCGAAGTATTGGGCGAGCCGGTGGACCTGATTTTGCGCGCTTTCGGAGAGCATTGGGTGTTGGAGACGGCGCGGAAAGGATACGGGCCGCTGATGGACGCGGCCGGAAGCACTTTGGGCGAGTTCCTCGCTTACCTGCCGCATTTTCACGATCGCGTGGCCCTGGTCTATCCCAAGCTGGAGCCGCCGCGTTTCGAGGTGACTCACTTGGAGGAGCGGTCCCTGCATTTGCACTACTATAGCGCGCGTCCCGGCTTGATGCCTTTTGTCGAGGGGCTAGTGACCGGACTGGGCAAGATGTTTGGAACGCCGGCGGTGGTGACGCCGCTGCGCACGCGGGCGGAGGGTAACGACCACGAGGAGTTCCTTGTCCGCTGGTGAGTGCCCCGGGGGACAAAACTCATGGCGCGGCGGTCACGTTCGAACCGGGACTGTTCGCGGACTTGTTTCCGTTTTTCCTGGCGATCGACGAAGCGGGGCGAGTTACGCGGGCCGGACCGTCGATGGTGCGTTTGGTCCCGGAGTGCCGGCCGGGAGTGGCGTGGACGACGGTGTTCAGTCCGAAGCGGCCCGCGTGTATGCCGGAGCCGGCGGCGCTCCGAGACGCCGGACGCCGGCTGTTTGTTTTCCGACTGGCCGGCTCGGACATGCTCTACCGCGGCCAGGCGGTGGCGCGCGGTGGCGAGGTGTTCATCTTGGGCGGGCCGTGGATCACCGCGCCGGCGGAGTTGGTGAAGGCCGGGCTGCGGCTGCAGGATTTCGCGGTGCACGACTCCACGCCGGATCTCGTGCAGCTTCTGCAGGTGCAACAAATGGCCTCGGTCGACCTGAAGCGGCTGGCGGAGAAGCTGGCCACGACGGGGGACAGCCTGCGGCGGCAGGAGGCGGAGTCGCGCAGGCTGGCGTTGATCGCCAGCCGCACCGACAACGCGGTGATCCTGACCGACGCGGCGGGTCGCATCGAGTGGGCGAACGAGGCCTTTACAAGGCTGACCGGCCATGCGGTGGAGGCGGTTCGGGGCCGGAGGCCGGGCGAAATTCTACAGGGCCCCGGAACCGATGCGGCGACGGTGGCGTTCATGCGTGAAAAGCTGGCGCGGGGAGAGGGTTTCTTGACGGAACTGTTGAACTACCGCGGCGACGGGCGGCCCTACTGGATCAGCCTGGAGGTGCAGCTTATCCGGGACGAGACGGGACGCCTGATCAACTACATGGGCATCCAGAGCGACATCACGCGGCGTCGCGAGCTGGAGCATTCCCTGCGCGAGAGCGAGGAGCGGTTTGCGCTCGCCCTCAATGCGACGGGTGAGGGGGTGTGGGACTGGGACATCTCGCGCGACATGGTGCGGCACAATCCGCGCTGGCTCAAGCTGCTCGGATGCGGACCCGAGCAGCTTGAGCATCCGGTGTCGTTTTTCGCCTCCCTCATCCACCCGGCGGATCGAGATGTAGTTTATGAAAGGATACGGAAATGCATGGATGGGGGCGGGGCTTATCTCAGTCACCACCGCATGGTCCGGCGGGACGGGACGGTCATCTGGGTGCGGGATCGCGGAGATGTGGCGCAACGGGCGAAAGATGGAACGGCGTTGCGCATGGTGGGTAGCATGGCGGACATCACGGCCGAGCGTCAGGCGGAGGAGGGCCTGCGGGTGCAGTCCGGTCTGGCGCGGGTGCTTACGCTGGCTCGGTCGATTGCGGAAGCGGGGGAGGGTGCGTTGCGCGTGATCGGTGGGGAGATGGGGTGGAGCGAAGCGCGTTTGTGGCTGGTCGGGGAAGGCGATGAGACGCTGGCCTGCGAGGCCAGCTGGGGCGCGGCGCCGGTCGAAACCGGCTCGCGGGCGCCGGCGATCGGGCAGGGGCTGGTCGGGCGCGCCTGGCTCACCGGAGCGGTGGAGATTGAACCGGGCGGACCCAGCGCGGCGGCGGTCCCCATCGGCACCGCGGGCGGGTTGCGGGGCGTGCTGGAAGTCCGCGCGGACGACATCGCGCCGGCGGAGCCGGAGCGTATCCGCACGCTGGAGACAGCTTGCACCCAGCTGGGGCAGTTTATCGAGCGGAGCCGGGCGGAGGAGAGGTTGCGTCGGCGCGGTGAGGAGCTGGCGGCGGCGAACGAACGCCTGGCCGAAGCTTCCCGGGCCAAGGACGCGTTCCTGGCCAGCATGAGTCACGAGCTGCGCACGCCGCTGAATTCAGTGCTGGGGCTTTCGGAGACGCTGGCCGAGCAGTTGCACGGGCCGTTGAACGAAAAGCAGGCGCGCTACCTGGCGATGATCCTTTCGAGCGCCAGGCACCTGCTGGAGCTGATCAATGACATTCTGGATCTGGCCAAGATAGAGGCGGGCGAGGACGCGTTGCGGCGGGAGCCGCACGGACTGGCCGGGCTGTGCGAACAGGCGCTGCAGATGGTGCAACCGCTGGCCGCCAAACGTCGGCAGCGGGTGTCGGCGCAGTTGCCGCCGGAGGACTTGCGGGCGATGGTTGACGCGCGACGGCTGGTTCAGATCCTGGTGAATCTGCTGGGCAATGCGGTGAAGTTCACCGCCGAGGGGGGGGAGCTGGGTTTGCGGGTCACATTGGATGCGGACGAGCTTCGGATCGCGGTCTGGGACCGGGGCATAGGGATCGACCCGGCGGGCATGAAGAAGTTGTTCGCCCCGTTTGTGCAGATTGACGGTCGGCTGGCGCGAAAATACGACGGCACCGGGCTGGGGCTGGCTTTGGTGAAGAAGCTGACTGAGTTGCATGGTGGTCGGGTGGAGGTGGAGAGCGCCCCCGAAGTGGGCTCGACCTTTACGCTGGTGTTTCCGGCCAAGGTGGTGCTGGAGGCGAGTGAGGGCGGGTCGCCCCGGGTGCTGATCGCGGAGGACAACGAGATGAATATTTTCACCTTGCGAGAGTATCTGCGGCACCACGGCTGCCGGGTTTGGCATGCGGAGAACGGCGAGCAGGCCCTTTCGTTGGCGCAGACGCACCGGCCGGATGTGATACTGATGGATGTGCAGATGCCGGTCATGGACGGCCTGGAGGCGATCCGGCGGTTGCGGGCCCTGCCGGACGCGGGGCTGGCGCGCACGCCGGTAATCGCATTGACCGCTATGAGCATGAGCGGTGACCGGGAGAGCTGCCTGGCGGCGGGCGCGGATGAGTATATGCCCAAGCCGGCGAGTCCGAGGGCGGTTTTGGAGCGGGTGAGGGCGCTGGTGGGCGCGGTGCGGTGACGACCCGATTCAGCAGTTGATGGCGAGCTTCGGTTTCGGCGGGACCGGCCATTCTGGCGGGCCGGGGCCAGTGGGTTGCCGTCATGCGCCAGGCTGCGGTTCGAGATCGGGCGCGACGATGTGGATTTCCACACCGGGGCAAGCACCGGGGAAATCGGTCAATCCGCGCGCTCCCTGCCCTTCGTCAGCGCCGTCCTCGCTTATGCCCGGGCGGGGCCCGAAGCGACTTATGCTTGGTCCGCGATTCAGCCAAGCGTCGGGCCGGTTATGTGCGCTCGAAGCATGGCCTTCAACACATCGGAACGCACTGGCTTGGTGATGTAGTCATCCATCCCCGCGTCTAGACAACGGCGGCGGGCCTCGGTCATGGCGTCGGCGGTCATGGCCACGATCTTCACCCGGGGTTGGCGCTCACCGACCCGAATGCGGCGCGTGGCTTCGTAGCCGTCGATGCCAGGCATCTGGCAATCCATAAAAATCAGGTCGTAATCCTTCGCCTCGGTCATCGCCACCGCTTCCAGGCCGTCCGGCGCGATGGTCACTTCGCACCCCAACCTCTCCAGTTGCAGGCGGGCGACCTTCTGGTTGGCAGGTGTGTCTTCGGCCACCAGAATGCGCGGTTTGCGTCCGTCGGCTTGCTGCCAATTCGGCATCGGCGGGACGCCGGTTGGGTTGAGCTCCATCGGCTTTCCTTGCAAGGCGGCCAGCCGTTCCCTGCGCAGGGGCATGGTCAACACTTCATCTACTCCGGCCTCCATCAGGGTCTCCGCGCTGGGCCTCAGGGCCAGGGGAGACAGGACGCCGATGCGCAGCGGTCGAGTGTCAGCAGCTTTTCGCAGCGATCGCGCGAGGGTGAAGGCATCGGCTGAAGGCGGCCGGTGCCCGATCAAGATCCAGTCAGGCGGGCGGTCCTGCGTTACGAAGCGGACGACCTCCTCCGGCAGGGACACGGTTTCCACATCCCGGAATTTCCCGCGCAGCATTGCCGCGCAGGCTTCGCGTCGGGACGGGTTGGCCTCCATCAGCACCACCGAACCAGTAGGGGTGGACAACGTTTCCTGATCTGGAACGACCCTTTTCAAGGAGATCGTAAACCAAAAGACTGAGCCGGTTCCGTCCGGGCCCGGCATCACGCCTATCTCTCCGCCCATGAGCTCCACGATCTGCCGGCAGATCGCCAACCCCAGCCCGGTTCCCCCGAATTTTCGGGTGGTGGAGACATCCGCCTGTTCAAAGGGTTGGAACAAACGTGCCCTTGTTTCCGCCGGTATCCCGGGCCCCGTGTCGCGGATCTGCCACCGCAATTGCGCCGTGCTATCGGATACCGCGTCCACCGCCACCGTTGAGGTGATTTCTCCCGTATCGGTAAACTTGATCGCATTCCCCACCAGATTAAGAAGCACCTGTCTGAGCCTGACCGGGTCGCCGATCAGGCGCGGCAGCGGCTGAGTGGGCAGATACGACACCAATTCCAGATTCTTCTCCGCCGCCCGTGTCCCGAGCAAATCGAACACTCCGGCGATTGTTTCCTCGGGATTAAAAACCAGGCTCTCCATTTCCAGTTTGCCCGCCTCGATTTTGGAAAAATCCAGGATGTCGTTTAGAATTGTCAGCAGAGATTCCGCCGAATCCCGGATGGTGGACGCCAGCCCTCGCTGGGCATCATCCAGCGGTCCCTCCAGCAACAGATGCGACATGCCGATAACACCATTCATGGGGGTGCGCACCTCATGACTCATGTTGGCCAGAAAAGTCGCCTTGGCATTGCTCGCGACCACGGCGGCATCGCGCGCCCGTTCGAGCTCGGCGTTGGTGCGGTTGAGCTGCTGGGTGGCGGCGGCGATTTGGGTGAGCTTGTCCTGATACAACCGATGTTGGAGCCGCACCAGGGTCTGGGCGGAAATCAGACCGACCAGCTCGTTATGGTCATCGAGCAAGATCACATCATCAAAAAACGCCCCGGCATCCCGGCTAAAGACCCGGCGTAGTATTTCGGGCAGCGGTCGGTTCGCTTTTATCGCCAGATATGAAGGCTCCGCCGCCTCCCTCACTGGACGTCGTGCGTGTAAAGCATAACCAAACTGACCGCTGAGCAGGTGATCGACCCGGGCCATGGAGAGTATTCCGGTGACCTGTGAACCGCGCAAAATCGCCGCATAAGCGGCGCGCATTCCGTTCATGAGCTTCTGGGCGTTTTCCAAAAGCGTCTGCTCTTGGAAAGCGCACCGGCCGGAAACCAAACCGAGCAACAGTTCGCTCTCTTTTGCCGGCTGCGGAGGGCCGCCGCCGCCGGCCGTTTCGTCCGCCTCGAACCACAAGGAATCCGTGTTCATTTTCATGCACTTGCTCCGTTGTCGATTATCGGCTCTTCGTCCGCCGGACTGAGCGACGTTCAGGTTACATTTTACCCGGTATCAGGCAGCCGTGGCAGAGGTCGTAAGCCTGCGGTGTCGTTTTTTCTTCGGCCTCCAAATGCGCTCTGGAGACGGGCTCAAGCGCGAAGCCTAGGAAGGGGGAGCGCCCGGCGAAATGTTCGTATTACGAACATTTGCCCGGGTGGAAGATTGGCGCGGTTTGCGTGGAGGTGATGGAGGCGGGCGGCGGTGACGAATGCGAGGCGCGGAGGGTAAGTCGCGTCGTCTGGCCGACAAGGGCCGCGCGTCTCGGTTTCCAGGCAGTGAACCTTCCACGGAAACCATAGGGGTTTCGCTCAATATTTGGCCCTCAAGAGGGCGCCCCCGGTTTCCTGTAGAATCAATTCGCGGGTGCTTGGGTCCAACCCGACGAAACGTATGCCCGCCGCCGCATCCAGCACTTCGCCCACCCGAACGACGCGGCCGTTGATCAGCGCCCGGGGAGTCGCGCCTTGAAACACTCCGCTTACGCGAAGCGTTTCGATGTAGCGACGGAAACGCACGCTGGGTTGCGGTGCGGGAACCTGCTGCGGTGCCTCTGCTTCGTATGCGGTCGTCGCGGACGGGGCTGCTGGTGGAATTTCGTCTTCGCCGGCAGCTGCGGTCGCGGACCCGGCCACAGGTTCACTCGTGAGCGCCGTTCCTCCTACATCCATGACCACGGCGCCTGGATTAATGGCGGGTTGGCCGGCGGGGGCGGGCGGCGGTGGTGTTGGTGGGATGGCCACCGGCGCGGAGACCGCTGGGGATGCGGCGGCGTCCGCAGTTTCGGCGGAACCATATATCTTTTGGTATCCCCAAAAGGCGGCGGCACTCAGCAGCACAAGTAGCAGGATGAAGATCAGTAAATCGCGGCGGGGATGATGCGCTTTGACCACTGGCGTCGCGAGGGGTGTAGCGGGCGAGGCAGCCAGTCCGGGTTTGACGGGTAAGCCCGAGGGCGTGGATAGGGGCGCCAACGGCTTCAGGCCGGAAGGCGGAGACAGCGGAGACAGCGGGGTCAAGGTGCTGCCGCCAAACCCCATCGCCGGCACTTCAGGTCGGTTCAGGGAAGGATTACCCGCGGCAGGAACCAGGCTGGGGAGCGGCACCAAGGGTGGTGCGCTGTGGGTGCCGACGACGTCGGGTTCCGGCTGGGTGGGTGCCGTGGCGGCAACGCTGGCGGGCAAGGTTGCGGGATCGAAGGGAGGAGGGGTGTTGACCGGGTCTACCGGAGCGGGCGGGCGCGCGCCGACCCGCAGCTTTAGCGATGGCGCGGGTGGCGTCGCGGCGGAATCCTGCGATGGCGCAATCGGATCCGTTTTCTTCTCCGCGCTGTCGGTGGCGGGTGTCGCCGTAGGGGTGGAATCGATACCGATGCTGGGGCGTTTCCGCACACGGTCAGGCGAGGAGCTTGTTTCCTCGGGCGGCTCCTTTGTGGTCGTTTCGGGAGGCAAAGACGGTTGGGAAGAAGTCGTCGAACGCTTCAGGCGTAACGGATTGGCCTCGGGCTCATCGCTCATATGGTGGGTGCACGCTGACGCCGGCGGCCGCCAAGCACAAAAAAAAACGACGCACCGCCAGGGTGCGTCGTTGAAATCGTAGGCTTGGCTTCCGGTAAAACCGGAGAACGCTTAGTAGCGACGATCGCCACGGTCGCCGCGATCACCGCGGTCGAAACCACGGCCGCCGCCGCCGCCGCCGAAGCCGCGACCACCGCCGCCGCCACCGAAGCCACGGCCGCCGCCGCCACCGCCGCCGCCGAAGCCGCGACCCGCGCCTTCTTCCTTCGGACGGGCTTCGTTAACGGTCAAAGCGCGACCACCGAGGTCGTAGCCGTTCATCTTTTCGGCCGCCAGCTTGGCTTCCTCAGGGGTGCCCATGGTGACGAACGCGAAACCGCGGGGGCGGCCGGTCATCTTGTCCATGGCGACATACACGTCGGTCACGGAACCGAACTGACCGAAGACCGAGCGGAGCTCGTCTTCAGTGGTTTTGAAAGACATATTGCCTACGTAGAGTTTGGAGTTGCTCATGATGTTTGAATTCGTCCGCTGACCGTCTCTGCCAGTCCGTTCCCGACCGTCGGGTTTCAAATCATCTCTAGAGCACTGACTCTACTGACGACTCACCAGTTTCTGTCATCTTACGTTTCGCTAACGAGGTCGGAAGCCACTCCGAGCTTAGACGCTTTGGCAAGCATATTTCTTCTCGCTCCTTGCGCGTGCGGGTGGAAACGACGTCGCTCAACCCGGCTCGCGATCTTCCCGGATCCAGGCTTTAAACGCCGCCAAATGGTCGGGCGCCCCCAACAAGAGCAAGTCATCGCCCGGTTGAAGGCGTTCATCCGCCTGCGGGCTTGGAATTTCGATCCCGTTGCGTCGTAAGGCCGCTACTTGCACTTGATGACGAGCCGCAGGAGCCAGCGATGCCAAAGTCATGCCTGACGCACGGCTTCTCGTGGATACGCTTACTGAATCCAATCCCGCCAAATCGAAATCCGCCCCGGTGGCCGGTTCGGGTTGCACGGCTCCCAGGGCTGCGCGAACCCCCGCCGAGCGACCAGGAGCCACGACGAACAAGACTCTGTCCCGGGGAAACAGCGCGCAACTCGGTCCGGGTAGACTGATCAAACACCCCTGGCGCTCTATCCCCACCACGGTGCAGCCGTGCCGTGCGCGCAGATCCAGCTGCGCCAGGGTCTGACCGGCGCAGGCGGCCAGATCCGGGATCATGCATTCGTTGACGTCCAGCTTCCACTCTTCACCTCGTCCCAGCCAAGGAACGGCGGAGGCGGATGCGCGCCCGCCGGCCGCATCGCCCAGTATGTCTTGCAGGCCCACTTCCAGCTCACTGTGCCAGTAGATCATGCGCCGCCTGAGCAACACCAACGCCACCACGACCACCACCAGGCCTGCCGCCAGGGCCCAGCGTGCCACACCGGCCGGCGCGAAAGACCCCAGCCAAACCGCCAAGCCAACCGTCGCAAGCAGGCGCGCGCCTCCCTCGATCAAGCCGACCATGCGTTCGCGCACTCCTGGAGGTTGGCTGCGGCTGGCGAACTCCGCCACGATCAACGCCAAGGCCCCGATGTTGCGCCACGCCGCGTAGAGTGGCATCAAGGCCACCAGCACCAGTGCGCACCAAAACATAATCGTCGGTCCGCCCGGGAATAGCCAATCGGCTCCCAAGGCCCCCCGCAGCGCCTCCGCCGTGGGCTCGGCAAAAACCAGCAGCCCGGCGACAAACAAGAGCTCCACCGCGATCTGGATAACGCGTTTGCGGCTTAGTTTCCACAGCAGGCTGCCAGCTTGGCGCTCCCGCAGCGCTTCTAACCAGGCACGATAGCCCTCCAGTCCGCGCTCCAGCCACCGTGGCATCCTTTGCAGCAGCACCCCGGCGATTTTCTCCGAGCGCTTTGCCAGCAGCGGCGCCGTCAACGACGTCGCCAACGACAGTCCGACCGCCAGCGGATAGTAGACGGGAGGCACGACGGCGTAGGTGATGCCCAGCTGCGCGATTACAAAGGAAAACTCCCCGATGGGCGTTGCCGTCAAACCGGCCCGCACCGCGTCGGCGCGTCGTGCACCGATCAACAGCAGGCCGATCGCGACCGCGCCCGTGCGCGCCACCAAGGTGAACGCCGCCAAGCCGAGGACCAGGGCCCACGCGCCGCCCAGTTCCGCGACGTCGATTTGTAAACCGATCGCCACGAAAAACACCGCGCTGAACACATCCCGCATTCCCTCGAAGACCCGCTCGACCTGGTGGCGATGGGGCGTTTCCGCCACGATCGTGCCGAGTAAGAACGCGCCCAGAGCCAACGAATAACCGGCCCGATAGGCCACCATCGCCAGCCCGAACAGCAAGGCCGCGGTCGCCAGAGTTTGCAGCTCTTCGTCCGCCTTCACGCTCAGCCGCCGCAGCAGCCAGGGCACGATCAACAAACCCATGATGCCCGCGAACACGACGAAGGCGCCAAACCCGCCTACCACCGCGCCAAGCGACGGCGCCGCCTCCGCGCTCGTGTCCGCTCCCAGGCCCCCCAGGGTCACCACCGAGTTGAGCACCGTCAGCATGACCACCGCCACCACGTCCTCGAGCACGGTCACGCCCATGGCGAGTTGCGCGGGACGCTCGTGAGCCGTGCCGGTTTCCTGCAACACCTTTCCGATGATGGCCGAAGAGGACACCATCAGCATTCCCGCCAGAAACAGGGTTTGCGTCGGGTCGAGCCCGGCCGCCGCTCCCAATGCCCGCGTCGCGTAGTAGGTGAGCACCGCGCTGCAAAACACCCCCAGCACGAGCCCCGCGCCGAGTCGGCGCAGTCGCTTGATGCTCAACCTCAGGCCGATCGAGAACATCAAGAACACCAGTCCGACTTGCGCCGCGGTCGCGATGCTCGCCTCGTCGCTGACAAAGGAGAAGGGCGGTGTCGAAGGTCCCACCACAATGCCCGCCACCAGATACCCCACCACGGCAGACAGACCTGCTCTTTGGCACAACCAGCCCAGCACGGCCGCGGCGGCCAAGATAATGGCTAGGTCTTGGATAAAGTTAACTCCGGTCATACGGTCATGAAATCGTTCTGATGATGGCGCGCCAATGCCAACCTGTCGCCGTCAGGCTTTTTCGCCGCTGGATCGGGGCGGTCGCCGTCCGCTCTCCCGGCGCGCCGTCGAAAGCGGATTCGCCCCATCTCACCCCTCCGCCCGCTTCAGTTTAAAAAAAGCCTGCAAAACCTCCCGGCATTCGGTCTCCAGCACGCCGCCCGCCGTCAGTTCCACCCGATGGTTCACCCGGGCGAGATCGTTTAGATTCGTCGCTCCGCCCAGACAACCCATCTTGGGGTCGGGCACCGCGTAGCACACCCGTTTCAGACGCGCCATCAACACGGCCCCGCTGCACATGGGGCAGGGCTCCTTGGTCACATACAGCGTGCACTCCTCCAGACGCCAGTCTCCCAGGGCCGTTGCCGCCTGCGTGATCGCGATCATCTCCGCGTGCGCGGTCGGGTCCTTCGCCGCCTCGACGGTGTTGTGCGCCTGCGCCACCACTTCGCCCCCGCGCACGATCACGCACCCGATCGGCACCTCGTCCTCGCGCCAGGCGTCCAACGCCTGATTGTAGGCCAAGGCCATGAAAAACGCATCATCTCTCACTAGCTGAGAAGGGTGCCGTTTTTCGAACGGACACGGCGGCGGCGCGGCGACGGGGCGGATCATTTCAGCTCCTCACGATCCTTTGCGCCCACTCGCTAGCAAGGTTTCGAAATGGGGGGGCTCCTGCTCGCGCGCGACGCGCGTCACCTCGATCGAGCCGAAGCCCGCCTGCTCCAAGTAACCGTGCAGAGTCTCCTCGGTGAACCCCAGCCATACGTCCGCGTAGAGTTCGCGTGCTTTCTCGAACGTGTGCTCCCGCAGGTCCAGCACCAGGAGTTGACCGCCTGGTTTCAGGATGCGATGCGCCTCCGCCACCGCCGTCTGCGGATGGCGCGCGTGGTGCAGCGCCTGGCTCAGGATCGCCAGATCCACCGAGGCGTTGTCGAGCGGCACCTGTTCGATGTCGCCAAGTTTGTAGGCCAGATTCGCCAGCCCGTTTTTTTCCGCCAACGCCTTGCCGACTTCGACCATGCGCGGGGAGTTGTCGATGCACCATACCTGCTTGGCCTGTCGCGCCAGCAACTGGGAGACCAGACCTTCCCCCGCGCCGAGGTCCGCGATGACGATCGGGGGCGCCAAACGCAGTGCCAGGTGTCCGATCGCCTCCCAGGAGCGTCCCGGGCAGTAGTTTTTGCCCAGGCGCCCTGCGATTCGGTTAAAATACTCTTCCTGGGTTGCCCGCCGTCTCGCCAAAGCCCGTTCCAGCGCGGCCCGATCGGCCGCCAATTCGGGTTGCCCCGCCAAAGCCTCGGTTGCCGAACGTAACAGACCTACCACCGAAGTCTCCAGCCCTTCCCGCAGCCGGTAGTAGGCGCGTTTTCCGTCCCTCCGGTCCGCCACCAGCTCCGCCGACCTCAGCAACGCGAGGGAGGAGGAGATGCGCGACTGGGCCATGCCCAGAATCTCCTGCAACTCCGCCACGGACAGCTCCTCTCGAAACAACAAGGCGAGCAAGCGCAACCTCGTCGGCTCGGCGAGCAGCTTCAATATGTCCCACGAAGTATTCACGTTTAAAGGCCACCCTGCACAACCGCCGCCCAGCCGAAAACCTTTAATTTTTGACGGCGTCATCTCGCCTGTGAGACGGGCTTATCTCTGCGTTTCAGAACTCATGGAACTCGGGAGCCCAACTATTGGGCGTCCTCCATTCGGGCGATTGGCGGTTAACTTGGTTTTCCGAGTTTTGTTTGAAAAAACTCCAAGGTGCGCGACCAGGAAAGCTCCGCTGCCTCGCGATCATAGCGTGGTGTGGTGTCGTTGTGAAAGCCATGATTAACGCCGGGGTAAATGTGTGCGACGTAGTCTGCCTTGGCCGCCTTCAAAGCAGCTTCATAGGCGGGCCAGCCCGCGTTTACCCGCGTATCGAGTTCGGCGTAGTGGAGGAGCAATGACCCTTTGATCAGGGCGGTCTGCTCGGCCGTGGGTTGGCCCCCGTAGTAGGGCACGGCGGCGCGGACCAATTCTGGCAGCATCCAGGCCAGTGTATTGGAAACCAAGCCGCCGAAGCAAAAGCCTACGACACCGAGGCGCCCGTTTGATTCAGTATGAGCATGAAGAAAGCGGGCGGCAGCGGCGAAGTCCTCGATGATTTTTTCACGCTCAAGTTTTTGCTGAAGAGCGCGGCCTTCGTCGTCGTTGCCCGGGTAGCCGCCCAAGCTGTGCAGCGCATCGGGCGCAAAAGCGACGAAGCCGGCCAGAGCGACACGACGCGCCACGTCCTCGACGTAGGGATTTAGCCCGCGATTCTCATGAACCACCAGCACCACGGGTCGGAGCTGGGCTGGGCCGGCGGGACGGACCAGCAAGCCGCGCCCCGTGCCGTGTCCGGCGGGCGAGGCAAAAGTCAGATACTCTCCTTCGATGCGAGGGTCGGTCGGCGGCACCTGCGCGGCCAGCGCGTAGGTCGGACTCAACATATCGAGCAAGGCGGCGGCGGTCAGCCCCCCCACCGCAAACTTTGACGCCCGGGAGAGAAACGTGCGACGGTCAATCTGGCCGTGCGCATAATAATCGTAAAGGTCGATCAGTTCCTGGTCAAAATCGGCGGAGGTCTTTCGCTTCATACGGAGGTTTGGAACACGGCTGGTCAGGGCGGGCTAGTTTAGTGGTTGCTCCGAAAATCGCGGGTCAAGACCAGCTAAGATCGGTGCGGGAAAATGGCAGCGAGCGAATACGTTTTCCTGTGGCCGCGAAGATGGCGTTGGCCACGGCCGGCGGCACCGGCGGGATGACCGGCTCGCCCAGTCCGGTGGGCGGGTGGTCGGTGATCAGGAAGTGAGTCTCGATCCGGCGCGGGGCCTGGTTGATTCTTAGCAGGGGCATGTCATCGAAGCCCTTTTGCAGCGTGCGACCACCCTCGATGGTGATTTCTTGCAGCCAAGCGGTGCTAATGCCGTCCACCACCGAGCCCTCGGATTGGTTCTCCGCGCCGCTTGGGTTGATGATTTGACGGCCCACGTCCGCCGCCACCACCACTCGGTTCACGGTTAACTCACCTTCCCGCGTGACCGTCACCTCGGCCACGATGGCTGCGTAGCCAAGGTGGCTAAATTGAAACGCAATGCCCCGTCCTCTCCCTGGTGGCAACGGAGCTCCCCAGCCCGACTTCTCGGCGGCGAGACGCACCACGCCGGCCATGCGGCCGGTGTCGAAGGGGGGCGCGCCCTTTTCCCGCGCGGCGATCACCCTGGGTTCACCGAGCACGGCGAGGCGAAACGCCACCGGGTCCTGACCGGCCATTTGGGCCAGTTCATCGAGGAAACTTTGCTGCGCAAAACACTGTGCGCTCGCCCGCGGCGCGCGCCACGGTCCGAGCGGGATGCCATGGGGCAGCGGCACCTGCGTGATCCGGCAGTTCGGCACCAGACCGGAGGGGAACTCGTCGGGCCGTAGCGTCGCGACGCCCGCCACCTCGTTTGAGACATGGCCGGCGACGGCAAAGGTGACGAAGTGATCGCTCCAGCCCGCGAGTTTGCCGTCCGCGTCAAGCACGCCGCGCAGCGAATGAAAACCCGCCGGCCGATACCAATCGTGCCGCATGTCATCGGCGCGCGTCCACACCAACTGCACCGGTATGCCGGGGACTTCGCGCGCGATCACCGCCGCCTCCGCCATGAAGTCGTTGGTCAGGCGCCGTCCGAAGCCTCCGCCCATGCGGGTCATGTGCACCGTGACAGCCTCCGGTGCGAGACCGAGCGTCTTGGCGACGTCGTCGCGGCCGCGCTGCGGTGCCTGGCTGGGCGCCCAGAGTTCGATTTTTCCTTCGGCGAACAGGGCGGTGCAGTTTTGCGGCTCCAGGTTGGCGTGGGAGATAAACGGATACATGTAGCGCGCCTCGACCACCCGAGCGCCCGGGACGGCGGCCGCCGCCTCAAGATCGCCGTCGGCCCGCATGGGGGGGCGATCGCCGGGACCGGCGGACCAGGCCTTCTCGGCGGCGGCGGCGAACCCGGCGCTGGAATCCCCCGCCGTGCGCCCCTCGTCCCACTCGACGCGCAGGCGATCCCGGGCGGACCAGGCCTGCCAGGTGGTTGCGGCCACGATGGCGACGCCTGAGGCGACCCCCGGCGCGTCCACCACGAAGGCTGCCCGCACGCCCGGCGCGGTTTTCGCTCCGGCCAGGTCGGCCGTGCGGACTTTGCCGCCGTGCACCGGACACTTCACGAAGGCCGCGTAGAGCTGGCCCGGGCGCCGGATATCGATGCCGAAGAGTGGCGCGCCCGTGACGATGGCTCGGTTGTCCACTCCGCCGATCCGGCGCCCCATCAAGCGGAAGGTCTTCGGGTCTTTGACCGGCACGTCGGCCTCGGCGGGCAGGGGTAATCCCGCCGCCGCGCGAGCGAGTTCGCCATAGCTTGCGGAGCGGCCGCTGGCGTCGTGTTTGACCGTGGCATCACCGGGTGTGCTCAGCTCGGCGACCGACACATTCCACCGCGCCGCGGCGGCCTGCACGAGCAAGGCCCGCGCAGTGGCTCCGAGTTTTCGGAAAGGCTCGTAGTGCGTAGGCGTAGCACGGCTCCCGCCGGCCGCCTGGCGACCGAGACGGGGGTCGAAACCCGCCTGCACGATCCGAACCTTGTCCCAAGGGGCGTCCAACTCCTCGACGATGATCATGGGCAAGGCCGTCTTGACGCCCTGGCCGCATTCGGGGTTCGAGGCCAGCACGATGATTTCCCCCGCCGACGTGATCCGGATGAATAGGTTGGGAACAAAGTCGCCCGTCGCAGCCCCGGTTTGAGCGGTGGCCGCTTCGCTCGCGGCAAGCGGGGTGCCGCGTAGATAAAGGGCGAGCGCAAAGCCGCCGCCGGCCAGGGCGGCGAGTTTCAAAAAGGAGCGTCTGCCGAGGGCGGCAGCCGTGCCCGCGCCGGGATCCGGATCCGTGATGCGGGGAGGGAAGCTTACCGGATCGATGTCGCTGAGCCAGTCGGGGGAATTCATGCCGCACCCCCTGCGGCGGCGGCCGCGTGGATGGCTTTGCGGATGCGCAGATAGGTGCCGCAGCGACAGAGATTGCCCGCCAGCGCGGCGTCGATGTCGGTGTCGGCGGGGCGTGGGTTCTGGTTCAGCAGCGCGGTCGCGCTCATGATCTGCCCGGCCTGGCAATAACCGCACTGGGCCACATCCTCGTCGCACCAAGCCTGCTGGAGCGCGGTGAGTTTTTCGTCTTTGGCCAGCCCCTCGATGGTCGTCACGCGAGCGCCGACGAGCCCGCCCGCAGGCATCACACAGGAGCGCATCGCCGCGCCGTTTACGTGCACGGTGCAGGCCCCGCATAGGCCCTGGCCGCAGCCATACTTGGTGCCGACCAAGCCCAGTTCATCGCGCAGCACCCACAGGAGCGGGGTCGCAGGGTCGAGCGCCGGCAGGAGGTGCTCCTTTCCATTAATGTTGAGTTTGATGTTCATCGTGAAAATGCGGCACTAGCACGGGCGCGGCCGACGCGTGCACCGGCCCGATACGGTCGCGCAGGGGCCTCCCCTCTGCTCCGCTCCAGGCGGCCTGGATCTCGGCCACGATGGAGAGCGCCACGGCGGCGGGCGTCTCCGCGCCGAGATCCAGCCCCACCGGCGCGCGCAAGGCCGCCAGCGCCGCTTCATCGGCGAGCAAGCCGTCCGCGCCCAATTCGGCGAGCAGCTCCTCCCGGCGACGGCGGGAACCAAGTAAACCGAGGTAGGGGTAATGAACCGGCAAGAGCGCCCGCAAAAGCCGCAGATCGTGGGTGAATTTATGCGTGAGCAACACGATGGCGGTCCGGTTGTCGGGTTTGTAACGCGTCAACACCACCTCGGCTGGAATGTCCGGCGCGCAGGTGTGGTGCTCCCAGCCCAGAGTGTGGGCAAAATTAGCCAGTGCGGCGGCTTCGCCGACTCCGCCGATCACGACCAAGCGCGGACGCAGCTCCACCAGCTGGTGAAAGACGTCTGAAGCGCCGCGCGTGGCGGCCAAATCCACCTGTTCGCAGACGCACGCTGTGCCCGCCTGCACACCCGATATGCGGGTGACGAGGTGGAAGCGCCTGCGTTGCGCGAGGGCCGAAGCGATGGCGGAGAGGAGCCCGTCCGCGAGCGGTTCGAGAAGAATCTCCAGAACCCCCGGGCACCCGAAATGCGGCTGAGTATCGATTTCCATCCGTCGGGCCGGAGCGCCGCGCACGACATCGACCGCGCCGGCGGCGAGCCGGTCTTCGAGGCACCCCGCGCTCAGGGCGCCGGCGTGCGCACCATCCGCCGCGATGAGCAGCCGGGCGCCGGGGGCGAGGTAACTGGAGCCCCTCCGCCCTACGAGCGTCGCCAACGCGAGCGGCTCGCCCGGTCGGGCGGCGGCGAAGGCGAGCAAGGAGGGCCAGTCAACCATGGCGCGAAAGATGGCACGCCTGCACCAATTTCACCAGCGACCTGAGCGCGCGTTTGAACATTTGATAACTGGGCGGCCCACCGCAGGCCTTCTGCGCGTTCCGACTTTCCCGCCGAAAGTTCGGCTCCAGCTTAAACGCGGACCGGCTTGCCGGGGTTACGAAGCCGGTCATTCGTCCAGCGCATTTAGGCGTTCGAAGAAACGGGGATGACACGGCTTTGGCTTTCGATCTTATGGTTTCTGGCGCTGGGCTGGTGTTTTGCCAACCGGTTCGAAACGGAAGGCCCAGCGCAGGCGCACCGCGGGGCTTTCAGGTGAGGTCACGGGCGCCTCAAACCGCCATTCGCGCAAAGCGGCTACCACGGCTTGAGCCTGCTCGCGATGATCGGCCTCCAACGCCACCGGCACCCGAACCCGGCCCGTCGCATCGACGACAAACTCCGCCAACACCCGCCCAGGGGGCATGCCCGCCGGGGACCGGGGCAGGTCGCCGCTCAGGCGTTTGAGTGAACCGGGCGCAAGCAGCATGAGATCTTGCGGGGAAGGAAAACTCTCCGGCTGGTAGGGGAAAGTGGCCTTTATTGATTCAATCGCGGAGAAAGTCGCGACGTTGCCCGGGCGGCCGAAATCGAACCGCACCACCTCGCTGCGCGGCCACGGTGCGGGGTGGGATGCGGGGCCGGGGGCGCGCGCCTCGTAGCGCCACGCGCTGAGCGCATTCGCGGCCGCCTCGGCGAAAGCGGGATGACTCGCTCGCATGGTCCACAGTTCCAGCACGCGTCCGTCATCATCCACCGTGCACGCGACCCAGGCGACGCCGTAGTTCACCGGTTCGTTGGTCAGGGCCAGCGGGTAAATTGGAGCAGGGGCCTCGACGGGGTTTAAGCCTTGGGTCGCGACCAGGGTCGGCAAAAGCGAACCAAAAACGAGCACACCAAGCAAGAGCGGGGCGGGTTTCATGGCGACGACTGAAGTGAATCCGGACGCGGGGGTCTTCAGGTTGAGTCGAACCCTTTACGGCGTTGGCAGGGGGCCGAAAGCGGGTGGTGGCACGCGGTGGCGGGTGCCGTTTTGGTAGGCGGCGGCGATGCGGATGAGCAGCGGTTCGGAAAAGGGCCGGCCGAGGAAATCTACGCCTACCGGTAGAACTGCGGGCACCGGCCCCACCAAGCGCGTGCCTCCCGGCGCAGTCTCGTCCTTCACCCGGTTATACACTTCGGTGGTGTAACCGGCGGGCACGGTGATGGCGGCGAAGCCGTTTTGGCCAAGAATGTTCCAGGACGAGTTGCCGGGGCGGCCGTTGAGGTTGGGCTCAAGCGGTGCGCCGTTGATGGGCGGCGGGATGTTGCCGGTGGGGTAGACGAGGGCGTCGATTTTCTGGTCGGCCATGGCCTGAAGCACGGCCTGCTGGATGGCGAAGCGGCGTTGCAGGCGATTGCGTGTATCCAGTGTTTGGGCACGGTTCATGGTCTCCAGCGCAGAGCGGCGGTCGAGGTAGCCGGCGGGCGCGAAAAAGCGGGAGTGTTTCAGCAAATCGTCAATGGAGCGGATACGTGCATCGCCGCGACGGGCAAGGTAGAGATTGAGCCAGAACTTGCCCTCGCCCTCGGTCTCGGCCGCGCCGAAGGACCGCAGGGTGGGGCCGCCGGCCGGCGGAGCGGAGTCGGTCGCGACGTAGGCGGGCAAATGATCGGTTGCGGGTTTGCCGTCCGGGCCGACGGGGAAGCGGTCCGGGAATTGCCTGGCATAGAGGGCGTTGTCGCCGCGCGGGAGGTATTTGTCCAAGTAGGGCTGGAAGAGGCTGCCGCCCTCGCCCGGATCGAGAATGGTCGCGCCGAGGCGCTTCAGGTCGGCGACCGCGCGCTCGGCGAGGGCGATGCTCTGCTCGTCGGCGGCGGTGAAAAGTTTGCGGTCCATGAACTCGCGCACGACCGCGATGCGCACGCCTGCGAGGGAAGGTTGGCGGGCAAACTCGACGTAGGGTTTCTCCGGCATGCGGCCGACGGCGAAGGCGGTGAGTTCGTCGGCCGGATCGTAGCCGGCGATGATGTCGAGGATGAGGGCGGCGTCCTCGACGGTGCGGGCGATGGGACCGGTGCGGGTGTTGAGGCCGGCGGAGATCATGCCGTGCCGGGTCACGAGTTCCTGCGTGGGGGCTATGCCCACCAGGGAGTTGACCCGGGCCGGGGTGCGGATGCTGGCGCCCGTCTCCTCGGCGATAGAGGCGGTGACGAGGCTGGCCGCCACGGCCGAGCCCGAACCGCCGCTGGAGCCGCCGGGATAGCGGTCGGTGGCGTAAGGGTTTCCAAATACACCGCCGAAGGAGCTGCGGCCCTGGGGCGAAGCGTATTCGCCGAGGTTGGACTTGGCCAGGATGATGGCGCCGGCCGCGCGCAGGCGGGCGACGAAGGTGGCGTCGGTCGGTGGGCGGTCGTCGGCGTAGTCGGCATCGGCACCGGCGGTGGTGCGCAGGTCGAAAGTGTCGTATTGGTCCTTGATGGCGAGGACGACGCCGTGGAGCGGGCCGATGAACTCGCCGGTGCGGGCGAAGTGGGCGTCGAGCGCGTCGGCGGTTTCAAGCGCGTCGGGTTTGGCGGGGTCGGCGTCGGCGGCGTCGGTCAGGGAGCGGGCCGTGCGTTCGTCGAAGCCCCAGGCGAGGCGGGCGGCGGGCCGCAGATTTAGGGTGCAGAGGGCGTTTATGCCCTTGGCATTAGCTACGGGGATGGCGGGTCCAAGGGGGCCCTCGGGCATTTCGGCGCAGGGGCCGTTGTAGGCTTGGATGCGGCGGAGGTAGGCCTCTACAATCTGACGCGCAGTGGCGCGTTTTTCGCGGATGGCCGACTGCACATCGGCGATGGTGGCCTCGTGCGGTTCAAAGCCGGGGCTGGCGATGATTAACGAGACCGAATGCAGTAGGAACAGGCAGCAAACGAGACGACTGCCCAGGCGGTGGAGAAGCATATGGCCTCGTCGAGCATCGCCTGTGCCCCGCCGGGGAGCGGAGCTTGATGACCAGTCTACGCATAGTTTTTTTCAACCGGCGAAAAGGTAACGGAAGAGGGTTATTCAATCCGAAAGGTCAGCCGGAGGCGTGCGTTCTCGGGAACGGGCCGGAGTGCCTGGCAATAAGGATCGTATGTTTCGGACAGATGACCCAAAGGACAGGAGCGCACGACGGTGAAGGTGCTGCCGTCCAGTTCGGCGGCGATTTTGTAGCCTTGATGCACGAAACGTAAGTTGCTGATCACAGGCGGAGGAGGTTAAGGGACCGGGACGACGATTTTGGATTATGATTTTTTTACCTGTCTCTTGTTTTTATCAATAAACAGCGGCCAGACCCCTTGGGCTCCCCCGGCGGGGCAGGACTCCACCGGACTGGAGCGACATCGGAGCGGAAGGAGGAAGCAGACGGCGTGACAGCGGCTCGCCGCTGGCGCGACGTGTGCCGCTTGGGTCACCGCTTTGGAGACGATTCGGGACCTATCTTTCGCCACTGCACCCAATCTTCATCATTCCAGCGCACCTCGGACTTTTCGTCTATCACACGGAACTCCACGCGCAGCTTACCGCCCTTAATCTTGTCCAAAGGAACCGTGTATCTGTCGGGCGCCTTTGCACCTTCTGGAAGCACTTCCAAAAGCACCCCTCGTTTAGCCTCTACGTTGAATACAAAGGCACCTGATGCGTCGGTCACCACGACGTCTGATGGCTCGATGATAGGCAGCTCTGTTGCCTTGCTGTTCCCGACTTTTAGCAGTGTCACCTTCACCGCCTTCATGGGCTGCTTCGAGGCATCAAACACCGTCCCATCCACGTGGAACTTATGCTCGGCGTTTACACATGAGACGGCAAACAGCATGGTGAGACAGACAATAAGACACTTACCGATTGAGTGCAGCATTGATGACATCTCCGTAGTATTTGAGTGAGTCCGTAACGATATTCACGTGATCCGTCGGGAACCCGGTTAGGTTGTAGTTAGTCGCGCCTTCGATTGGACTACCTCGGAACGGATTCGTGCCAGACAGCAACTGAAGCTCATTTCGTTGATAGAAGTTGAGGGCGTTTGCGACGTTCCCGCCAGTTAGCTCATAATCCTTATAGCCGAAGAAGTTCTTTCGGTGCGGATCGAAGGTGATCATCGTGTCGATCCCGACCTTATCTTTGCCGAGCATATTCGCCAAAGCGACCGCCTCATGTCCGCCTGCACTATACCCAAACAGGATTATGCGTCCGTTGGGATTTGCCGTGTGGAACGCCTTAACATCCCCGTAAGCCTGTTTCAGTGTTCCGCTGCCAGAGAGAGCTTTACCGTCATAGATCGTGGTTGCTCCTTGCTCCTTAGCCCATTGCCGGAATCGAGGATTGTCACCAGCGTTTGCTCCGCCAGCGCCGTCAATCGCAACGACCATCGTCTTCGTTGCGTTGTTTGGGGCAAAGGTTATTAAATAATTTACCGCAAAACTATAAAAATTATCATTAGCAATCGTATAAGCAATATTGTAGTCACGCGCAGCGCTTGTGAAGCCGATACCCCCGACCTCATAATTATTGAGGGCACTTAACCTCCGTGCGCTGCCCCGCGCCAGAGATACCGCCCCCAAAGCTCTTTGATAAAACGCCT
>CAYNUW010000022.1:0-6114 GCA_964400455.1 uncultured Akkermansia sp.
TGGCCTTGCTGCTGCCAAAGTCGTTCTAGATTCCGGGGTCAGTCTTGCTACCCGCACAAATAGCGGCGGCAACACAGTTGGGATCGGCGAAATCTCCGGGGGTGCCGGCGGCACCTTAACCACGGAAGTTGTTAGCGGCGGAGGGCGCGCCACTTACCAAATCGGCGCGCTAAACACCAACAGCACGTATCTGGGTGCGATCGTTGACGGCCCCCAGGGCACTCACTTCACCAAAGTAGGCACAGGAGTCCTCACTTTATCCGGAGACAACACAACCACTGGTAATTACAACATCAACGCAGGCAGGCTCCAGCTGAATGGGCTCAATAGCACAGTCGCCACCACCACTGTCGCAGCGGATGCAAGCCTAGGTGGAACAGGTACGCTAGGGGGCACTGTGATTGTAAACGGCACTCTCCGCCCCGACACCACCGGTGAAACCGGAGGACAGTTCACCCTCACCGGCACCGTTACTTTGGCAGGAACCACTCGCTTCGATTTTGCCGGCACGAGTTTTACCCGCCTAGTGACTACCGGCTCGGTTAACTACGGTGGCACCCTGCAAATACACCAGCCTGGAGCAGCTGTGAACGGCACCTACCCATTGTTTACTCTGAGTTCTGCCGAAAGCGGCGACTTCGGCTCGGTTCTGGTCACTAACGCCGGAGGTTCCGATGTTGCCCTGACCAACAACTCGGGCGTCTGGTCTGGAACCGTCGGTGGAGTCTCCTACTCCTTCAGCGAAGCTACCGGAACCTTGACCGTAACCGGCGGCACCACCGCTGTCACCCCCGCCGTGCCGACCGCCCTTCAGGCCGTCGCTGGCAACGGCCAAGTCTCCCTCACGTGGAGCGCAGCCGCGAACGCATCCACCTACCTGGTCAAGCGTTCGACCACGGCCGGTGGCCCCTACACCACGATTGCCACCAACGCAGCCACCACCTACACCGACTTGGCTGTCACCAACGACACGACCTACTACTATGTCGTCCAAGCCCGCAGCGTCTCGAACAACCTGAGCGATGACTCCCTCCAGGTCTCGGCCACCCCAAGCGCACCGACCGTGACCTACACCGCCCTGCAAGAGTGGCGCTTCGCTCAATTCGGGGTCTATGACGACACCGCCTCGGTGCTCGCCGGAGACACCGAGGACTTCGACGGCGACGGTCTCGCCAACCTGCTCGAATATGCGGTCAATACTAACCCCACTGTGCCCAATGCCAGCCCGGTCACGGTCGCCCGCTCCGGCAACTTCCTCACCCTGAGCTACCCGGTCAACGCGGACCCGGCTCTCACCTATGCCGTCCAAGGCAGCTCCGACCTCGCCACCGGCTTCACCGCCGGCGCGGGCACTACCCAGACCAATGCCGGCGTCGCCACCTACACCGATAACGTCAGCATCGGAGCCGGCATACGCCGCTTCCTGCGCCTGATCGTCGGTTACAGTTCGCAACAATAACAAAGTCAGGCCGGACTCCCTCCAAGCCCCCGAACCCTTTTACGGTTCGGGGGCTTTTCTCTGACATTCAAGACCGGACTTGGCGATTACCAGAAGCGTCCCACATGAACTGCGCTTACCAAACGCAGTGTAAAACGAAGACTCGCCAAACGAGGTCATAACATTCTTAGCTTCGCCTACATGTCTCACCCCAACCCCACCTCCGCTCCGGATAAAAAAACGCTCTGGAAAGTCATTTCCGCTTCATCGGCAGGAACGCTGATCGAGTGGTATGACTTTTTTGTGTACGGAGCCTTGGCCACCATCATTGCCGGCCACTTTTTCCCCAAGGACAATCCCACCGCCGCCCTCTTGCTAACCCTCGCCACGTTCGCCACCGGGTTTGTCGTCCGCCCCTTCGGTGCAATCGTGTTTGGCCATCTCGGCGATTTAGTGGGACGAAAATACACGTTTCTCCTCACGCTGCTTTTAATGGGTGGCGCTACTTTCGCCATCGGACTGCTGCCCGATTACGAAAACATAGGCATGGCCGCCCCGATTGCGCTGGTGCTTCTGCGCTTGGTGCAAGGACTGGCACTCGGGGGGGAATATGGCGGTGCGGCTACCTATGTAGCTGAACACACCCCGCGGGACCACCGAGGATTTTACACCAGCTTCATCCAGATAACAGCCACAGGGGGTCTCCTGCTTGCAATCGTCGTAATCTTGGGTGTGCGCTCGGTGGTTGGAGTGGAAGCTTTCAACGATTGGGGCTGGCGGCTGCCTTTTCTCGTCTCGATCTTTTTGGTCGGCTTATCCTACTACATTCGCATTAAAATGCAGGAGTCTCCACTGTTTGCTAAGGCAAAAGCGGAAGGAAAACTGGCGGTTAATCCCATCAAAGAGAGTTTCCTAAATCCTGCCAACCGACGCTTGGTCTTGATTGCTCTGTTTGGAGCCACCGCCGGTCAAGGCGTCGTCTGGTACACGGGGCAGTTTTATGCCATGTATTTCCTGCAAACCGTATCGAAGATTCCCTACGAAACGGCCCTTGGTCTCGTCGCGGTTGCCTTGTTGCTCGGCACCCCCGGATTTGTACTCTTCGGTAGTTTGTCAGATAAGATTGGCCGGAAACCGGTGATCTTAGGCGGCATGTTACTCGCCGCGTTGTTATATCTACCTATATTCGCTGGTTTACAACATTTTGCAAATCCACTGAACCCCGTCATGGTTGTTACCTTGCTTTTTGTTTTGGTTCAGTTGGTAGCCATGACCTACGGACCCATTGCGGCTTACTTGGTCGAAATCTTCCCCACCCGCATTCGATACACGTCGATGTCACTACCCTACCACGTTGGCAACGGCATCTTTGGTGGTTTAACCCCGCTGATCGCCACCAGCTTGGTCGCGAAGTTTAACAACCCCTACGCCGGCTTGGTCTACCCCATTTCCATCGCCTTGATAACCACGTTAATAGGAGCCATCTACCTTAAAGAGAGCCACAAGTCCGAGATGAACTAACGCGCATCCCGCGCGCCAGAATCTGTCTGGGACAATGAGTTCATGCACGGCATACCCCTGATCCCTAGGGGGATGCCCGATGGTAATCTTGACTGCTTTTCACCCCTTGAAGTTTTGATTGCCAAGTAGTCGGTCGTCACTTTTCCTCAACCTCTTTTCCATTACGCCTGCCACCAATACCGGTGCCACAGGGGGAACGAAACCATGACACAAAACCTAACCCTCAACATCTCCGATCGCAGCCAGACCGGGCGCTCGGCATCTCGTCGTGTTCGCAAAGCGAACCAAATTCCTGCCATTCTCTATGGCAAGCACACCAACCCACGCACCCTGGCGGTAGATGCGCCAGAATTCTCCCGCTTGGTCAAAGCGGTTGCCGGCCGTGCACTCATTATTGAGCTGAAAGATCAGGCGGGTGCAAACGCACTGTCTTTCGTGCAAGAGATTCAACGTGACCCTATCACAGACCGGTATTTGCATGTCGATCTTCAGGAAGTGAAAGCAAACGAAAAGGTGGATATCGATGTCCCCGTTTCATTTGTCGGCGACGCCCACGGCGTTAAGACTCAAGGTGGTGTCTTGGAAATCGCTGCGCACAAACTGCGCATCCGCTGCTTGCCGAAAGACTTACCCCCGGTGATCAATGTTGATATCACTGAACTCAAACTAAACGAAACGATCAAGGTTGGGAGCCTCAAGCCCATCCCCGGAGTCGAGTTCCGCAATCCCGTTGGGCAACCTGTGGTTGGCGTGCTCGGCGTGGATGATGACGTTCCGGCCGCAGCTACACCTGCCGCCGGTGCGGCAGCCGCCCCCGCCGCCGCAGCGCCTGCCGCCGCCAAACCGGGTGCCCCAGCTGCCGCCGCCAAACCGGCCGCCGCCGCCGCCCCCGCTGCCGCCGCCAAACCGGCCGCCAAAAAGTAATCCTTCCCCTACATTCTCGCGCTAAACAAAGGCGCGCGAATCGTTGTTCTTTGTCATATGTCTGTTTCGCTGGTAGCAGGTTTGGGTAATCCCGGGCGCCTCTACGCTGAGACTCGGCACAACGCCGGCTGGATGGTCTTGGATGCGCTCGCAGCCACTGAGAGTTTGTCTTGGCAGGTCCAAGATCGATTCGAGGCTGAACTTGCTCGCTGGGACTTGGATGTCGGACACACCGTATGGTTGGCCAAACCTCTGACGTATATGAACGAAAGTGGTCGAGCCATTCAGAAAGTAGCGGCATTCCACCGCATTCCACCGCAAAGGATCACCGTGCTTTACGATGATCTCAACATCGACCTCGGCCTCCAAAAGGTTTCGGTTAGAGGTAGTGCAGGAGGACATAACGGTGTGGCTGACTTGCTCGCTCGCATGGGCGACGGGTTCGTTCGTTACCGCATCGGAATCGGTCCAAAAACCCCGCGCGAAATGGATCTCAAAGACTTCGTATTAGCACGCTTCACCGCAGAACAATCATCATTATTTAAAAACCAAATGCCATGTTTTATCGATGGTCTCCGACTCTTGCTCCAAAATGGGCCGGACCACGCGATGAACATCGTTAATCGCCGCTCCCAACCTTTATCATGAGCTCCACTGCCAATCGTAATTACCTAGCCACCTTCATCCTCGACAACCGGGGTAAAGAAGAGGGTGTCGATCAAATCGTCGCCGACGTTAAGACTGAAATCGCCGCTGTATCCGGTGTTGTGACTTCAGTTGAAAACGTTGGTCGTAAAGACTTTGCCCGCATCACCGATCCAAAGTTTCCCGCTGCCAGCTACGTGCAGATTCGTTTCACCGGTCCGGCCAGCGCCCCGTCCGCTCTCCGTGAGCGCCTGCGCCTGAAGCACGTCGTTTACCGCACCCTGGTTGAGACTGCCGCCTAAACCGGATAACGGTCAACGCCCGACGTCCTAACCTTTGACCCTCAAGCGCCATGGCCAACCTCAACCGCGTCCTCCTCATCGGTAACCTAACCCGCGACCCGGAGCTTCGTGTCACCCCAAAGGGCACGGCGATCTGTCAGTTCGGCTTGGCCATCTCAAGGAGTTTCAAGGACGAGTCTGGGCAGACCCGTGAGGAGGCTACCTTCGTTGACATTGAGGCCTGGGGTAAACAAGGCGAGACCATCGCCAAGTATTGCACCAAAGGACGTCAGCTCTTTGTCGAGGGGCGTCTTCGCTTCGATCAATGGGAAGACAAACAGACCCAGCAGAAGCGCAGCAAACTCAAGGTAGTGCTCGAGAATTTTCAATTCCTGGGCAGCCGTGAGGGCGGTGCTGGCGCAGCCGGCGGGCCCCAGGGTGCCGACGAGGGCGTTGATCAGTCTTATGAACGGCCGACCTCGCCCGCGCCCCGGGCACCGGGAGGTAGCCGTCCGGCCCCCGCTCCTCAACATGATATCGCCGATGACGATGTGCCCTTCTGATGGCCTAGTCTCGTTTTAACCCGTTCCACGTTCGATCCTTTCAACACTAAACTATTATTCATCACCATGGCCCACCATGAAATCCTCCTCCTGAAGCCTGTCGCCGGTCTCGGCGGCGAAGGCGATCAAGTTCGCGTTCGCGCCGGCTACGCGCGCAACTTCCTGCTGCCCACCAAGGCTGCCGTTGCCTTGACTCAGTCCAACCGCAAGCGCGTAGAGTCACTCAAGAAGCGCCGCGCTGAACGCGAGGCCTCCGAACTCTCCGGCGCCCAAGAGCTCGCCAAAAAGATCGCCAAGGTTTCCTTAGCTTTCGTCGTCAAAACTGGCGAAGGCGGCAAAATGTTCGGCGCCATCACCGCCACCGATCTACACGCCAAGTTTGTCGAGGCCGGCGTAGACCTCGAAAAGAAAAAGATCCATCTGCATACCCCGGTCAAAACCCTCGGCAAACACGAGGTCTCGATCAAGTTACACTCCGAGGTCTCGGTTGACGTCTCGTTCGACGTCGTGTCCGAGAATCCTATCGAGGAAGCTCCGGTCGAAGCTGCTCCCGCCCCCAAGACCTACAAGTCGCGTAAAAAGGCCGAGTGACCATCTACCCCAGCGATTCTACCAAGCGCTAAGCTCGGGTGTCGCTGGGAAAGATCTACGCCGTCCACGCCGTCGCCACTGCGACGGCGTTTTTTTATGCCAGAATCCGGGCCAAATCTTTTTGGCAAAATTTCGACTTGCCTGAGCCGTT
>CAYNUW010000022.1:6124-18215 GCA_964400455.1 uncultured Akkermansia sp.
CGGGTGGTGGAATTGGTAGACACGCAGGTCTCAGAAGCCTGTGCCTAACAGCATAGCGGTTCGAGTCCGCTCCCGGGCACCATTTGGATCATTAACACCATGTGTTAGTGGGGTTTGGCCAAGGGTTACTTGTTGTGAAGCCGGCATGAAGGGTTTAGCTCGTAGCGAGTTGCCGAGACCCGTTCCAACCCGTATCGGCTCGACTTGGTTTCCCTTCTTTAACCCCGCCGCTGACGTTTGCGGTTGGCAGTTTGACGAGCGTGGACCGGTCCGATTCGCGCGTCTAGATAAGCAAAGGCTGCAGCAAGACCCTCGCGTCGGTAAACTTGACCAAATTCGGCTTCAACCCGCGTGGGCCGGCCAAGACTCTGTAAAAACGAATTCGAGGTAAGACTCAAAAAAGCCGCGCTATCCAGACATCCAAGCTCACGAAGCACCCGCTCCCGGGCCCAGAGGGCGAGGACTGCGTCGCCGAGCCAAGCAAGTTCCTGTTCGGCTCGAGGGTCGCTCGGCGGATTTTCTATTTTGATTGGCGATGGAACTTCGAGAGACACGTGACGAACGGCAAAGAGGCGACATGACGAGGGCAAGCCTGCAAAGCTGGTCTCGGTGACGATGGAGGGTAGACCCAACCGCGCAGTTTCACACACGATTTCGGTCACCGGTCGCTGGCGTATTCAAAAAATGGCGCAGCTTTCCCATTTGGTGGCTTGAAACCATCCGGGACGCTCCGCAGGTTGGACCTTTGCGCGGCTCCAGTTGGAGACGCCACCCCGATCGCATGGACTCTTCGCTCACACGTAATTTTTGCATCATCGCCCACGTAGACCACGGCAAAACGACCCTCTCGGATCGTCTGCTGGAATATACCAACACGGTGGAGCAGCGCGTGCTCACGGAACAACACCTCGATGCCATGGACCTGGAGAAGGAGCGAGGCATCACGATTAAAAGCCACCCGGTGACGATGTATTACCCGGCCAAGGACGGAAATCGTTACAAAATCAACCTGATGGATACCCCCGGTCACGTGGATTTTGCCTACGAGGTCTCTCGCTCCCTCGCAGCCTGCGAGGGTGCGGTGCTTTTGATTGATGCCGCCCAGGGCGTGGAAGCTCAAACCGTAGCCAACTTCCACCTAGCGACCGCGCAGGGCCTGAAGATCATACCGGTGATCAATAAGATCGATCTGCCGTCAGCCAACCTCGAACTCTGCATGGCACAGCTCGAAGATATTCTCACCATACCGGCGGAGGAGGCGATTCTGGCCTCAGGTAAGGCGGGGATAGGTATTCAGGACATCCTCGAGGCGGTGATCGCCCGCGTTCCCCCGCCGAGGTGGACACACTATCCGGCGACGCGCGCACTGGTGTTTGATACACTCTACGATATCTATCGCGGAGTCATCACTTATGGCCGCGTGTTTTCAGGCTCAGTGAAGGCTGGGGATCAGATGATTCTCATGAGCAACAACCAACGCTCCGAGATCAAGGAGGTCGGCGTCTTCACCCCCAAGATGACCAAAACCGCTTCGCTCGATGCCGGCGACGTGGGCTACATCGTCTCAAACATCAAGGACCCCAGCGAGATCAAGATCGGCGACACCCTCACGCTGCAACGACAGCCTGCCCAGGAAATGCTGCCGGGCTACAAAGAGGTTCGTCCGATGGTGTTCTGCGGATTGTATCCCCTGGAATCCAACGACTACGAAAAACTCAAAGCCGCACTGGGTCGACTGCGGCTCAACGATGCGGCATTTCTGTATCAGTCCGAAAGCTCAGTGGCCTTGGGCTTTGGTTTCCGCTGTGGTTTTCTTGGTCTCCTGCACATGGAGATCATTCAGGAGCGGATTCGCCGCGAACACGATGTCGAGATCATATCAACCTATCCCTCAGTTGTTTATCGGGTTAAAGCGCATGGAGCCGATGAGATTGAAGTAGACAATCCGATCAACCTGCCCGACCCCGGGACGATCGACTACATTAGCGAACCCACGATCAAGGCCGCCATCCACATTCCCAACGAAAACATGGGGGATATCTTGGCTTTAGTTATGGAAAAGCGCGGTAGCTGCGACCATACCGACACACTCGATGCAAATCGCGTGATGCTAACCTGCATCCTGCCATTAAACGAGATTTTGGTGGATTTCAACGATCGCCTAAAATCCATCACCCATGGCTACGGTTCGATGGACTACGAACTGGGTGAATATCGTGAAAGCGATTTGGTCAAAATGGACATTCTGATCAATGGCGACCCGGTGGACGCCTTCGCGTCGATCGTCCATCGGGAGAAAGCCGAAGGCAAAGGGCGTCAACTCTGCGAGAAACTTGCTGAAATCATTCCCCCGCAGATGTTCAAAGTCGCCATCCAAGCCGCAATCGGAGGCAAAATCATCGCCCGTGACAACGTAAAGGAAATGCGCAAAGACGTGACGGCCAAATGTTACGGCGGCGACATCTCTCGTAAACGAAAACTGCTAGATAAGCAGAAAGAGGGCAAAAAGAAGATGAAGATGATCGGAAAAGTGAACATCCCGCCAGATGCCTTCATTCAAGTTTTGAAGAACTAAGCGGCGTTTACCGCGGCTCCGAAGCGAACCGCTAATGCCCATCCCATTAGGTATTTAGACTTTCTATCAGCCGAATTTTCTGACCACAGATATCACGGATAACACGGATAAGAAGGACATTGTATTGATCCGTGCCCATCCGTGCCATCCGTGGCTAAAGTCTGAAAGCTTGAGGTGTTTGGTATGATACGGGCAATACGACGGTGCCCGGTGGGGAGCCACCTGCGGGCGCCAAGATCCCAAAACCACGATTGCGCCGAGCCCTCCCAAATCCTCGGAACGGACGTCCGCAGCTTCACCGCAGCGCGGGGCGGCCTTAGGCTCGCAGCGAGAAAGCCTAAGGCCGCGATTGAACGTAGAGCTTAGAGGCTGCTCGCGGCAGCAACCACCGCGTCGGTGGTGATGCCGAGTTCTTTCATGACCGTGCCACCGGGAGCGCTAATGCCGAAACGGTCGATGCCGATGACCTTGCCATCCAAACCGACGAATTGATACCAGAGACCCGTCACACCCGCCTCGATTGCTACGCGCTTGCGGCAAGCGGCCGGCAACACACTTTCACGATAGCCGGCAGATTGACGCTTGAAACGCTCGAAAGAGGGCATGGAAACGACCCGAACGCCCGCCCCCAGCTGTTTCGCAGCCGCCACTGCAAGGTGTAACTCGGAACCGGTGGCGAGTAGGATGTGGGTTAGCTCGGCAGTCTCGCGGATAGCCACGTAACCTCCGTATTGCACACCCGAACGGCGCGTCTCGGCCGGGATCTCGTTGAGTATCGGCATGGCTTGGCGTGAGAGCGCCAGCAAAGTCGGGCCATCGCGCCGGGAAAGCGCAGCCGCAAAAGCACCCGCAGTCTCTTCGGGGTCGCCAGGGCGAATCACGTCCAAACCGGGGATGACGCGCAGACCTGAAACCGTCTCCACCGGTTGATGGGTAGGGCCATCTTCACCGACGCCCACCGAGTCGTGGGTATAGATATAGGTGACGGGGAGTTTGCACAACGCCGCGAGACGCATGGCGGGCCGCGAATAGTCGGCGAACACCAAGAAAGTGGCGATGGAGGGCTTGAAGATGCCATCGTAAGCCAGCCCGTTCGCGATCGCGGCCATGGCGTGTTCACGAATACCGAAGCGGATATTGCGGCCAGAGGTGTTGGCCGGCTCGAAGTCCTTGTCGGAAGCGATGTAATTGAGCGTCGATCCGTAGAGATCGGCCGAACCGCCGATGAGCAGAGGCAGCTTCGCGGCGAGCGGTTGCAGCACCTGTTGGCCGGCGGCTCGGGAGGCGAGCTTCACGTCAGCACCAAAGGCAGGAACCGCCGTCAGCAACTCTTCGGCAGTCAGCGTGGCATCGCGGGAGCGCAACAAGGCAGCCTTTTCAGGATTAGCGGCTTCCCACTCGTTAAAGAGCTTCTTCCACTTCTTGTAAGCACGCTCGGATTTCTTTTTGAGGCCTTCGAAATGAGCGCGAACTTCGGCGCTCACATAGAAGTGCTGGTCCGCCGGCAAGCCCAGCCCGGCGCGAGCCGCGTCGATGAACTTTGCACCGCCTTCGCCATGTCCTTTGGACGTGCCCGCCACCTCAGGTATACCTTTGGCGATGATGGTTTTGGCGATGATGAGATTCGGCGCACCGACCGCCTTCTTGGCTTTCGTCACCGCTTTGGCCACGGCGGCGATGTCGTGACCATCGACCACCTGCACATTCCAACCCAACGCCTTGAAACGTTTTGCGAAGTCGTCGTTCTGCGACTTCGCCGCCATGGCGTCGAGAGTGACGTCGTTGCTGTCAAAAATCAGGATCAGATTATCAAGCTTCTGGTGAGCCGCAAAAGACACCGCCTCCAGAGCTACACCTTCCTGCATGCAGCCGTCACCCGCGAGAGCAATCACATGGCTGTCAAATATTTGGTGCGACGGTGTGTTGAAGCGAGCGGCCGCCATCTTACCCGAGACCGCAAAGCCGACGGCATTCGCTATGCCCTGGCCCAGCGGACCGGTGGTGCACTCGACTCCGGGTGTTTCGTGGAACTCAGGGTGACCGGGCGTTTTGGAATGCAGTTGACGAAAATTCTTAACCTCATCGAGCGGCAAATCATACCCACTTAGATGCAACCAGGAATAGATAAACATCGATCCGTGACCGGCGGAGAGCACAAAACGGTCCCGGTTCAACCAGCGGGGGGCACTGGGACAGTGGGTCAACGCACCACCATACAGGGCAGCACCAATCTCGGCGGCACCGAGGGGCAGGCCGAGATGGCCGGAGTTACTCTTATGAACGGCGTCCATGGCAAGGCCACGGGCCTGATTGGCAGCTTGAGCGAGGAGGGCGAGATCGAGGGCCATAGTTGGGAGAAAAAGTGGATTGAAACGTCTCTGAAGGGTGAGGGCCGGAGCTTGACGAAATGGATACCATGAACGACTAAGCGGGTCCGGGTGAAGGCCAAAGACGATGAAATCATGCGCAGGTTTGGCGCAAAAACTATCATTCATTACCGTCACACCCATGGGAACCCAGCCGCAAAACATTAGAGGCAGGTCCTGAAACTCCCGGCGACGGCTGGTGATTTCCCGAGCTTCCTAAAGCCGACAATAAACATCGGGCTCTGGCCCGACTGGCCGGCGCTCGAATGGTAGGCCGGATGGCCTCTGCAGCGCCCGGCTGATTTGCTCCGATGCAGCGAGTGAAAAGATCTGAACTTCTCACGCTTGCCTTCCCCGCGTGAGTGACGAAGTTGCGACGTAACTTATGAGCTATTACGTCCCGATGGTGATCGAGAACAACGGCCGCGTCGAACGGTCCATGGACATCTATTCCCGCCTGCTGAAGGACCGTATTATCTTTATCGGCACTCCGATCGACGACGGCGTGGCGAATGTCGTGATCGCCCAGTTCCTGTTCCTGCAGATGGAGGATCCGAAAAAGGACATCCACCTCTACATCAATTCTCCCGGAGGCGTGGTCACGGGCGGCATGGCCATCTACGACACCATGCGTTTCCTCCAATGCGACGTCGTCACTTACTGCATCGGGCAAGCCGCGAGCATGGCCACGGTGCTCCTGGCGGCAGGCACAAAAGGTAAACGTTTCGCCCTGCCGCACAGTCGGGTCATGATCCATCAGCCCAGCGGCGGTGCCGGCGGCCAGGCGTCTGATATCGCCATCGCCGCCCGTGAAATCCTTCGCTGGCGTCAGACCCTGAATCAGGTCATCGCCCGCCACACGGGTAAGACGGTTGAACAGTTGGAGAAAGACACGGACCGAGACTACTTCCTGAGTGCGCAGGAAGCCAAGGATTACGGCCTGGTGGATCACGTGGTGGAAAACTCCGCCGATACCAAAGTCGTGAACCCGGCGGTGAACTAGGGTAACTCTAGCCGCTCGAGCTGACGGGCCACCCCCTGCGCCCTCCGCTGTCACCCCGCGAGGCAGACACGTCTCGGGCACGGCGTCTCCCCTTCGACGCCACGACATGGGCGTCGACACCAGCCCATGCAATCGCCGGCAGGGGCACACCGCCGTCCAGTTCCCTCCAGACAACCGTCCGGTCGGACGATCGGTGCGCTTTGCCGGAAAAAGAGACCTCACGGCGGTAAAACCTGCCCGCCCCACCGATTTAATTTGTCGATAAATTAAAGGTGGGCCTGTCTGCTTCAAGCCTACCTCTTCGCAGCCATCCAGCCGGTCGGCGTAGAGCGAACCGAACCTTAAAACATGCGTATCACAGTCTCCACCGCGGATCTTACATGGCAGACGAGTTCCGTCTCGCTTGGCCCGAAATCCTTGAACGACACCCGCCCCGCACTGCGTTTAACCGGCGCCCCCGGGCCAGCCCTGCTGGGTTTCGGTGGTTGTTTCAACGAACTGGGAGCGAAAGCGCTTTTTGCGCTCCCTGGCAACAAACGTGAGGAGGTATTGCACGCGCTCTTTGGCGCCGAGGGTTGCGGCTTTAACTTTTGTCGCATGCCGATCGGTGCCAGCGATTATGCCCTGTCTTGGTATAGTTTGGCCGATGCCCCCGAGGACTATACTCTCGAGCACTTTTCGCTGGCGCGTGATCGCGAGTTCCTGCTGCCCTACGTGCACGCCGCTCGCGCAATCCGACCGGATCTTCAGCTCTTTATCTCGCCGTGGAGCCCCCCCGTCTGGATGAAGGATCCGATGCGCTACAACGGAGGCCACCTCCGCGCTGAACCCCGCGTGCATGCCGCTTACGCGGAATACCTGCTTCGCACCGTGCAGGCCTACCGCGCGGAGGGCTTGGATATTCGTCAACTGCACGTGCAGAACGAGCCAAACTCCGACCAAAAGTTCCCTTCGTGCCTCTGGACGGGCAGCAGCATGAGAGATTTTATCCGCGACCACCTCGGCCCTCGCTTTGTCGCCGCCGGAGAAACCTGCGAAATCTGGGCCGGCACGATCGAACGAGGGGCCTTGCAAGGCTGGCTGCCCGACCAACTGGAAAGCGATTCCTACCACTCTTGGCTGCACACTTTGATGGCCGACCCCGGCGCTCGTGCCTTCATCCGAGGTGCTGGTTACCAATGGGCCGGCAAGGGCGCGTTGCCCCAGACCCGCGCCGAGTGGCCCGACCTACCCCTCATCCAAACCGAAGGTGAATGCGGAGACGGAAAAAACACTTGGTCTTACGCATTCTACGTTTTCGACCTCATGTGGTGGTATCTGCACCACGGCTGTTCCGCTTACGTCTATTGGAACATGATTTTGCCGCCCGGCGGCGCCAGCACCTGGGGCTGGAAACAAAACACCCTCATCACCATCGACGCCGCCTCCGGCACCGTCGCCTACAACCCGGAATATCATGTGCTCAAACACGTGGCTAACCACGTCCGCCCAGGCGCGCGCGCCCTGCCGCTTAAGGGTGCCCACGCCGGCTTCGCCATGGCGTTCGCCAACCCGGACAACAGCCAGGTTCTGGTATTGGCCAACCCGGCCCATGCGCCGGTTCAGGTGCCCGTCGATCTACCCGGCTTGGTTGGAACGCTCGAGCTACCTGCGCGCAGCCTTACCACCGTGACCCCATGAACCTCGCGCAAGTCCGACCCTGGTAAATGGAACTTCCCGGGTTTGGCCGTCTTAAAGATAGAACATAGGGAGGTCCTAAATTCGGCGGCGGGGACTGCACGGAGATTTTAGGACCTCCCCATATCACCCTCTTTTAACCTTCGTTTGCCGAGTCGCCATCGCGCCGTGAACCGCCAACTGCAAGGGATGATAGATCAAAAGCGGCAGTAGTATGATCCCGGTGCTGCCATCACCGCCGAAGATCACCCCGGCCATCGGCACTCCGGACGCCAGCGTTTTTTGCACCGCACAAAACTCAGCCGCCAAGGCATCCTCCTGCCCGAGTCGGCACACCCGGATCAGTGCACGCGTGCAACGGGTGGCGAGCCAGAACATGACCACCGCGACCAAAGCTGCCTGTGCCGGCAGCCTCCAACCGTGATCCGTCCAAACACCGTTCTGCCGGGCGTCACAGAAAGCAGCAAAGACAATAAACAGGATAAAAACACTGCTCCACGTGCCGATGCGCCGTTTTCGGGTGGTCGCCCAAGCCCCCCAGCGGAGACGCAAAGTTTGTCCAAACAAAAACGGCAGCAAAATAAGTTTCGTTAACGCCCAAACCAAGCCTCCCGCCCCCGCCATCGTCGGATTCGCCGCACCCGCCGCCGACCACCACCCGGACCCGCTCAACATGAAAGAGACCAGCAATGGCGTCAGCACGATGCCCGCCAAGCTGGAGAGCACGGCATTGCAAATCGCGCCCGCTGCGTTGCCACCGGCCGCCGCCGTCAGCACGGACGCAGACGAAACCGTGGAAGGCAGCACCGAAAGATAGAGCACCCCAACCAGCAACTCGGGTGACAACCACCCGGAGCCCACCCGCGCTACCGCCCACCCCAAGAGCGGAAACCCCACAAAGGTCATGCCCTGCACCACGGCGTGCAATCGCACCTGGCTCAAGGCCGCACCGACCGCATGCAAGGGCAGGCACCAACCTTGAAAAACAAAGATCAACGCCACGGCCGCCGAGGTGGTGAATTCCGGCCGCAACCACCCGCCCTTCGCCGCCAAACCGGGCGCGAACCAAGCCACGATAAAAATGACCGGCAAAAGCAGCACGAACCAATGGTCGGCCCAAAGTTTTTTTAACATTTTTGCCCCTTCATTTTGGCAAAGTTAACACGCCAACGCCGTGGCCAAACAATCAAAACCCACAGTATTTTTGCCGGCAAACTCCCATGGAGCCCGCTTCGCTCGAGGCCGACCACGGTTACCTATTCCGACTTGAGCCCCGCGTTAACCAATCTGCAGCGGAGGTAGATTTTCACGGTAGCGTCGAAGCAACAGCCCCAGCGGCAGCGCGTCCCAGTAACGGCGCCAAAATTTACGGGGACTGGATAGCAGCCTCAGCAACCAGCCCAGCATCCACCGGTCCGCCCAAGGCGGTATGGCAGCCTGCCCTCCCGTCAAAAAAGCGATGGCCGCGCCCAGACACAAGATTCCCGGCCGATACGACAACTGAGCCCGTAAACCACACCCCAGGCGCTCCTGCACTCCGCCACCAATCGCCAGCATGACCACCTGCGGCTTCCTCGCCTCAATCCGCTTGACCAGCTCGACATCCCTGATCGGACCAGGTCCGTAGTGCGGAGCCACATAGGTATCCGCTTCCTCCACCACGAAACCCTGCGCGCGCAACCAGCTCAAATTCCGGGCCTTTTCCGCCTCCGAGGGCATGACCCAAAAAATGGCCCTCGGCGCACGCAACTCCTCCCGCGCCAAGACCGCCCGGATCAACTTCAACCCGGAGTGCCTGGGTAAACGCTCACCGGTTATGAACCGCCACCACAACACCATGTAACCGGAATCGGTAATGGCCAACTCAGCGGTGGTCAGCGCCTCCCGGTAGGCCGGAGATTTGCGTAAATCGACCGCCAAACCCGGCCCCGAGGGCGCCACCACCAGCCCTCCCGCGACCGCGCGGTCGGTGGCCGCTTCGATCGTGCCCACAAAAAAATCCACGCCGAGCACCCGGCGGGTGGGTTTGGTTTCGTTGCTGAGGGGATGCACGCGCTCAGCGGGTTAAAAAACCCCACTTCACGCAAGCCCGGACTCCGCGCCTGGACGGACCTCGGCGCTCCCGGCCCCACCACCACCCGCACACCTACTCTCGTAGTTGTTGTCCACGCACCAAATCCCGGAACAAGCCCGCTTGCTCCACCAATTCATCGTAAGTGCCGGTTTGGGCGAGGCGACCACCCTCAAGCACATAGATGCGGTCGCAGTGCTTCACCGTCGAGAGGCGGTGCGCGATAAAGATCGCCGCCCGGTCGCCGAGATTACGTTCGATCGCCTCGGAAATCAGTCGCTCGCTCAAGGTGTCCAGCGCACTGGTCGCTTCGTCGAAGATAAAACACGCCGGCCGAGCCAGCAAAGCCCGGGCAATGGCCAGTCGCTGCCGCTGCCCTCCGGACAACATCGAACCGCCCTCCCCTACCCGCGCGTCCAAGCCACCAGGCAGGGCGGCGATAAACTCCCACGCATTGGCCCGTTCACAGGCCTCGCGAATGGCCGCATCATCCGCCTCCGGCCGCGCCACCCGCAGATTATCGCGCAGACTGGTGTTAAAAACAAAAGGGTCCTGCGGCACCACCCCGAAGTGCCTCCGTAGGGCGCGGGTCGAAAAGGTGCGCAAATCGCGCTCGCCCAGCCGCAAACTGCCCGCCTGCGGATCGTAGAGGCGCAACAAAAGCTGCGTAACCGTGGTCTTGCCCGCACCCGAGGCCCCGACAAAGGCCACCCGCTCCCCCGGATCGATGCGCAGCGTCAACTCCCGCAAGACTGGCCGGGCCGGATCATACCCGAAAGTCACGCCCTCCAAAACGATCGGGGCGCGGGCCTCCGGCGGAGCGTCATCCGCCGGAGCCGGATCCGGCGTGGTCGAGGCGGTGTCAAGCACCGCGCCGATGCGGGAGAGGGCCGCCGCCGCCCCACCCCACATCGTAAACGCGGTAAAAACGCTTTGCAGCGGTCCCACCAACCCCAAGTAGGCCGCCAGGCAAGCCGCCACCGTGCCCAAATCGATATGGCCACCGAGATACCGCCAGGTGCACGCCGCCATAAGCAGAGCGTAACAGACGTAGGTCAGCCCCTCCTGCTTGATCCACTCGACATGCGACCACACGTCACGCTCGTAACTCTTGCGCCGTATCTCGTCCGCCTGCCGTTCAAAATGCTCCGCCACCTGCGCCTCCATGGCGTGCAGCTTTACCGCCTTGTTGCCGCGCAACAAATCCGACACCTGCCCGCTCACATCACCCTCCACCCTTTGAAACTCCTTGTGAATGGCTTCAATGCGCACCCGGGCGCGCATCATCATGTAAACGCTCAACGAGGCCGTGGCCAACAGCAGACCCGCAATGACCGCGTCCCATTGCCAAAACATCGCGAGCGTGAGCAGCACCCCCACGACCGAACCAGGCAGGTTCATGGTGGCGTGACCGCAAAAATCCATCACCGCACGAAGGGGAGATCCGAAAAGATAACTGAAGAGTTCACCCGAGGGATGTTCGCCATGAAAACGCAGGCAGAGGTGGTTCACGTGCCGAAAAAACTTTCCCCGCAAGGCGAAGATGACCTGTTCACGCGCCCGGGTAAACAAGCGGTAGCCCAGATGCCAGAAGGTCATGCGCACCACCGCAGTCAGCACCAGATAGGCGACTGCCAGCCAGGCCAACCGCCGCCAGCGCTCCTCCACCGCCAAGTCGGCGACATCCAGCACATGACTGAACAACCACTTGGGAAACACGTTTTGCACCGCCACCGCACCACCGCTCAAGCCCACCAGCAACATCGCTCCGGCGATGGACCAACGCCGCTCCCAGAGCAGCGGACGCACGTGTTTCCGGAACGCCGCCGAGGCGTCGGTGGGAGGATGTTGGGAGGACGCCATAGCACCCCGGCGCGGTCAACTTCACCGCGACGTGCCGCCCATCAACGGGCCAGAATCCAAGCCACCAAAGGACCTTGGTAGAGACCAAACACCACGGTCGCACTCGCCAAAAGCGTGAGGGCCGCCGCCATCGGCAACGCTACTGGCGTGACGGCAGGCGCGACCGGCTCGTTTTCGCCTTCCGGCAGAGGCGGACGCCAGGTGCTGAAGTAGGCGGCCTTGATCCAACCGAAATAATAGTAAATCGAAAGGACCACGCCGACCACCGCCACGGCAAGCAGACCGTAGAGGCCGGCTTTAAAGGCGGCGATGAAGACCAACACCTTGCCCATGAATCCGGCCAAGGGCGGAATACCGGCCAGCGAACCCAGACCAATGGCCAACACCCCGGCGAGGTAGGGCCGCTTTTTGGAAAAATCCGCGTAGTGATCGAGGTCTTGGTCGGCGTCATTGGCTCCCGCCACGTGGACCATCACGCCAAACACCGCGAAGGAAGCGAGCAGGTAGGCGAACAGATAAAACCAGATCGCACCGAC
>CAYNUW010000022.1:18225-22589 GCA_964400455.1 uncultured Akkermansia sp.
ACAGTGAGCGACGCGATGGCGGCAATCAGCAAATAACCGGCATGGGAGACGCCGGAGAGGCCGATCAGCCGCTTGACGTTGTGCTGGGTCAGCGCGGCCAGGTTGCCAAAAAGAATCGTCGCGGCCGCCATGACCGATAGCACGGCGGTGACGAGGCCGGCGTAGGGAGAAAACACATACACCAAAGGCAACAACACGGCGAAGCCGGCGGTCTTGGAGGCGACGGCGAGAAAGGCGGTGACCGGGGTCGAGGCACCCTGATAAACGTCGGGGATCCAGATCTGGAAAGGCACCGCGCCGATTTTGAAGGCCACACCGGCCAGCACCAGCACCACGCCGACGGCCGCAAGGAAGTTGTCGCCCGCCGGGTTGGCGGCGAGGAAGTTGCGCACCCCCTCGTAACTCATGGGAGAAGTCGAGTAGCCGATGGCGGCCGGATTACCCGCCGTGCCGTAGAGCAGCACGATGCCGAACAACAACATGCCCGAACTGAGCGCGCCCATGACCAGATACTTAAGGCCGGCTTCGAGCGACAGGGGGTTGGTCCGAGTGTAACTCACCAAAATGTAGAAACCCACCGTCACCGTCTCAAGCGCGACAAAGAGCAGGAGAAAGTTGGCCGACTGGGCCAGCAGCATCATCGCCGCCGTGACCACCAATACGATGTGGAAAAACTCGATCTTGGGCAGCTTCTGCTTGGCCAGGGCGACCAAGAGAGAACTGCCGATAAAAAAGGCGCGCAGATACTGGGTGGTCTCGGTGTGCTGGAGCAGGCCGCTAAACGTCGCTTCCCCGAGATAAGCGGGCGCGAAGTTAAACAGCAGGCCAAGGAGCACCCCCAGCTGACCAACTATGGCGACGGTCGGGATCAGGTCGTGTTTCTTTTTGGGAAACACCATTTCCAGAACGAGCAGGAGGAGCGCGAGCACGCCGAGAGCGATCTCGGGCGCTATGGCGGACCACCGATTATCGGCGGCGGCGGCTTGGAGTTGTTCGATGGTCATTGGGCCGGAAGGTCGGAGAGACGGGAGAAAGTTGCGGAGTTAGCCGCGAAGGGCGCGATGGGCGTTTAGGTGGGTCTGGTGTCCTTCGCGGAAAAAAATCACTTTGCGTCGAGCGTGACGGCGACCGCCACCGGGGCGGACTTAACGGCCTCGGCTGCTGGATAGACCGCTTCGAGCGTCTTGTTCAGCGGCTCGGTGATGGCACGCGGCCACACGCCGAAACCCACCAAGGTAACCAGCAGCACCAGCGCGGGGATACGCTCGCTCCAGCGTATATCGCTCACCGGATGGCTCTCCTGATGTTTAACAAAAGCCGCCGAAGGCTGACCGTAGAAGACCTTGCCCATGGCTCGCAGCCCATAAATCGCGGATATGACCACACCCAGCAGCGCGGGGACGACCATCCATTCCGCATGGCTGTAAATGGCCATAAAGATGGTCAATTCGCCCCAGAAGTTGAGCAGACCCGGACCAGGCAGACCAATGCTGGCCAACACGGCGGTGAGGAAAAAGGCGGCGAGAACCGGGGCCTTCTTCACCAGGCCGCCCATGTCATCCATGTCAAAGGTGCCGGTGCGGTGATGGATGCTGGTGGCGAGCAGGAAGAGCAGGGAAACGGAGAGCCCGTGGGCGACCATAAACAATACCACCCCACCCGCGCCGAGGGTCGAGATGCAGGCTACACCAAGGAAGCCGTAGCCAACGTGCATGACCGAACCATAACCGATCATCTGCTTCAGGTCGCGCTGTGCGATGGCGATCAAGCCGATGATGACCACGTTGCCGAGGGCAAGCCAGGCCAGCGCCGGCGCCCAGGCGGCCGCACCAGCGGGCAACAGGGGCAACGCGATCTGCACAAAGCCGTAGAGGCCGAACTTTTTCAGCACGCCGGCGTGCAACATGGATACCGCGCTCGGCGCGGCATGATAACCAAGGGGGGCCCAAGTGTGGAAGGGAAAGAGCGAGACGAGGATGCCGAGACCAAACATGAGCAGGCCGAAGGCGTAGTTCTGCACCGTGCCAGCGAGGCCATGCGCGCCGATCTCCTCGCGCAGAGCGATGAGGTCAAAACTCTCCGCGCCGCTCTTCGTATAGATCAGGATCAAACCCAACAAGGAGAGCATCGCACCGAGGGTGAGATAAATGGTCAGCTTCATCGCGGCGTAACCGCGGTCGCGCCCACCCCAAACTCCGACCAGGATGAAGGTGGAGATGAGGGCAAACTCGTGGAAGAAGTAGAAAAAGAAGATGTCGATGCTGGCGAAGACACCCATCAAGCCACCCTGCATGACGAGCAAGAGACCGAGATAAAGACGCGGGCGCTCGGCCTTGGACTGAATGGCATAGAGACCGGCGGCGAGACCCACCACACCCGCCATCATAAACATCGGCATGGAGATGCCATTAAGCCCGAGGTGCAACGAGATGCCCACCACGTCCTTCAAACCGGTATCGTAGAGCGAACGAAACGCGTAATCGGCCCCGGCGAGATCGGTCGGGAAATGCCACCAGGTGTGCAGGCCGAGCAGCGCGGGCAGAAGAAAACCGGCCCCGGCCACGAGCTTGGCAAGACGCTCGGGTAGCGGAGCGAGCAGCACCAGAGCGGCGACAAGCGGCGCGAGGATGGCGACGAGAAGCGGATCGAACGGAAGTTGCATGGAAAAACGAGTGGCTAGGTGCTAGTGGCTAGTAGTTGCTGGAAGCTAGAAACTAGGAACTAGAGGATTAGAGAACACCGGCGGCGAAGGCCCAGAGGATGACGGCCCCGGCCAGGAACCAGTAAACGTAGGTATGGAGACTGCCGTTGTGCAGGGCGCGGGCCGCCAACCCAAAGAGGCCGACAACGCCGGCGGTGCCACGCACCGCCAGACCGGAAATGCCGATCAAGTCGATGTAATTGAGCAACAGGGCAAAACGCTGTTGAACCTTGGCGACATACCAGTCGTAGGCGCCGTCGATATAGAGACGCTTCTCGAACAGTTGATAAACGACCGGCAGACGCGTTTGCAGAAAATCCGTGGCGGAGCCGGGCCGGTAGAGCACGAAACCCAGCGCCGAGCCGATCACGAAGGTGGCGGTGCCGCCGACCATAGCGGCGGTATGGCCTTCGCCCTTGAGCAGGGCCAATGCGGCGTCGGGCACCACACGAAGAGCCTCCGGATAAAACCAAGCGAAGCCGGCGCACACCGAACCAATGGCCAGCACGACCAGCGGAATCACGATCAGAGGTCCACCCTCGTGGGCATGATCTGCGCCCTCCGAGCGGGCCTGGCCGAGGAAGGTCGTGGTCCAGAGCCGCGTCATGTAGAACGCAGTTAGGAACGCGCCGAGCAGCAGACAGAAAAACACCGGCTGACTGTATTGATACGCGAGGATCAGGATGGCGTCTTTCGAGTAAAAACCGGCGAGCAGCGGGCAGCCGACCAAGGCCAGCGTGCCGAGGGTGAAGGTGCCAAAGGTAATCGGCATCTTTCTGGCCAAGCCACCGAGGCGGTAGATGTCACCCTCGTGGTGGGTGCCGTGCAGGATGGAGCCGGAACCGAGGAAGAGCAGGGCCTTGAAAAAGGCGTGGGTGGTCAGGTGAAACATGGCGGCCGCGACACCCCCGGTGATGCCGGCAAGAGAAGCGTCGGCTCCGTTCTGGAGCGCGACCAAAGAGCCCAGGGCAAAGGCGGCAACCATGAACCCAAGCTGGGAGATGGTGGAGTAAGCGAGGATGCGCTTGAGGTCACGTTGACCCAAGGCGGTGAAGCCGGCGAAGAGCGCGGTGGCGACACCGATCCAGAGGATGATATCGAGCGCGCCGGGGGTCATCAACACGCTGACGCGGCAAAGCAGGAAAATGCCGGCCGCGACCATCGTGGCGGCGTGGATGAGGGCGGAGACGGGGGTCGGGCCCTCCATGGCGTCGGGCAACCAGACGTGGAGCGGGAGCTGGCCGGATTTACCCACCGCGCCGCAGAAGATCAGCAAGGCGATGGAGGTCGCCACCACCGAGGGCTCGGTGCCGATCTTGACGGCGATATCCGCCAAGGTGATCGAGCCAAAGGCCCAGTAGGCGAGGATGATGCCGAGCAGAAACCCGAAGTCGCCGAGGCGGTTGACTATAAAGGCCTTTTTGGAAGCGGCCACGGCGGCGGGTTTCTCGAAATAAAAGTTGATCAACAGGAAAGAACTGAGACCGACCAACTCCCAGAAGATAAACAACATGATCAAGTCGTCGGCGAGCGTGAGGCCGGTCATGGAAAACATGAACAGGGAGAGGCAGCCGAAGAACCGGGCCTGGTTCTCCTCGTGGCTCATGTAGCCAAGGGAGAAAACGTGAACCAGGAGCCCGACCAAGGCGACGACGGCGAGCAG
>CAYNUW010000023.1:0-22164 GCA_964400455.1 uncultured Akkermansia sp.
GCAGGCGGCCAACACGTTGCGCGAGACGACCCGATCCGACTGCCGTTTTTAGGTTGATGCATCTTGCCGAGGCCGCCTTGGGCGTCGAAGGGCGCATACTCCAGGTCTTCGCGGTCGAGGCGGAAGGAGGTCATGACGTGGTCGCGGATAAGCTGGAGCCAGGCGGAAGGGGCGGCGTTGAAGGGGTTGCCGGCGTTTTCACGCACGATCCCAGTCGCGGTAGTTGCGGCGCACGGTGTCAGCTTTTGGTCGATCCCGCTCCGGGAGGCCAACGTCACGCGGTGGACTCGGCGTTTTTCAGCAGCTTGGCGAAGGGGCCGCCGGCGGCGGAGAGCTGGGCGTAGGTGCCTTGTTCGACGATACGGCCCTCGTGGAGCACGACGATGCGGTCGGCGTGGCGGATGGTGGAGAGGCGGTGGGCGATGGTGATGACGGTGCGTCCGCGGGCGAGGTTGTCCAAGGCCTCCTGGATGAGGCGTTCGCTTTCGTAATCGAGGGCGGAGGTGGGCTCGTCGAGGATGAGGATGGCGGGGTCGCGGAGCAGGGCGCGGGCGATGGCGAGGCGCTGGCGCTGGCCGCCGGACAGCAGGGCGCCGCGCTCGCCGACGCGGGTGTCGTAGCCCTGGGGGAGGCGGAGGATGAACTCCTCGGCGCAGGCCAGGCGGGCGGCGGCGCGGACCTCCTCGTCGGTGGCGTCGGTGCGGGCGAAGCGGAGGTTGTCGGCCACGGTGCCGGAGAGCAGGATGTTTTCCTGCATGACCAGGGCGGTGCGGCGGCGGAACCAGCGCAAGTCGAGTTCGGCCTGGGGGACGTCGTCGATGCGGATCTCGCCGGCCTGGGGGCGGTGGAGGCCGAGGAGAAGGTTGGCGAGGGTGCTTTTGCCGGCGCCGGACGCGCCGACGAAGGCGATTTTTTCGCCGGGTTGGACGGTGAGGGAGAAGTCGTCGATGGCGCCGCGCGGGCTGTCCTGGTAGTGGAAACGCACGCGGTCGAAGACGACGCCGCCGTGCAGCGGTTCGGGGCGGCGGGAGCCATGCCACTCCTCGACGTAGGGAGCGTCGAGCAGCTCGTTGAGGCCGCGGTAGCCGGCCTCGGCGGTGAAAAATTGCTCGCTGACGTGGGCGAACATCTGGATGGGGCCCACGAGCACGGGCACGCCGGCGACAAAGGCGAGCAGGGTGCCGACCGACACCTGGCCATGGATGGCGAGCAGGGCGCCGCCGGCGACCACGACGAGGGTGAGAACCTTGATGGCTGCGAAGCTGAAGGCGCCGAAGCCGGAGGAGACGGCGACGAGCTCGACGCGGGAGCGGGCGACGGCGTCGTTGCCGGCGGCGAGATGCTCGGCGGCGCGGGCCTCCTCGCCGTAGGCGCGGACGAGCTTGATGGCGGTGAAAAGTTCGCTGGCGGTGCCGGTGAGGGATTCCTGGGCGAGGCGGTTGGCCTCGTTCTTGGCCCGGAAGCGGTGGAAGTAGCGCGCCCGCATGATGGCGAAGACCGGCAGCATGAGCACGATGACGAAGGCGAGCGGCCGGTTGAGGGACACGAGCACGCCGAAGGTGACCAGGCTGTAGAGCGTGTCGGGGATGAAGCTGTTGAGGACCGGCATCATGACGCCCTCGACCTTTTGGGTGTCGAAGGCGTATTTGGAGAGGAGACGGCCGGTCTGCTGGCGGTCGAGGTATCCGAAGCTCAGATACTGAATCTTGTGGAAGATGCGTCCGCGCAGGTCGAGCACGGTGCGGGCGGTGGCGCGGGCGAGCAGGGACGCCCCGGCCACGCTGCAGAGCTGGTGGGCGAAGAGCAGGCCGACGGTGAGCGCGGAGAGCAGCAGGATGGCGCGTTCGTCGCCGGCCGGCAGGTGCACGTCGAGGATGCGTTGGAAGATCAGCGGCAGGGGGGCTATGGTAAGGATGCGCAGGATGGCCACGCCGAGGCCGGGCAAAAACTCCGCCCGGCGCGTCCAGAGGAAGCGGGCGAGGCCGGGCGGGAGGGGGGCGACGGCGGAGGGCGTCATGCGTGGATGCGAACGGTCAAGCCTGTCCCGCAACGGCGCCGGGGCAGGTAAGCTGCGGGCTGACAGTCAGGTAGGCCGGCGGCTTATTTGCGTATGCTGTAACCGGCGGCGGCGAGGTCTTCCTGGATCTTCCCGAAGGCGGCGTTGACCTCGTCGTCGGTCAGGGTGCGGTCGGGGGCGCGGAAGGTGAGGGAGAAGGCGAGGCTCTTGTGGCCGTCGGGCACGCCCTTGCCGGTGTAGACGTCGAAGACTTCGACCCCTTCGAGGGCAAAGGCTTGGCCGGCGGCGGCGCGGGCGTGTTTGGCGAGGGCCTTTTGGACCTCGGCGGCGGGGGTGGCGGCGGGCACCACGACGGCGACGTCGCGCAGGGCGGCGGGTTGCAGGCCGAAGGGCGTGTAGCGGCGGCGCGCGCCGCCGGCGGCCTGGGCGATTTTCTCCGGCAGGATGGCGAAGTGGCCGGCGTAGACCTTGCCCTCGATGCCGAGGTTTTTGAGCAGGCCGAGGTCGAGCAGGCCGAATTCGGCGGCGTAGCCGTGGGCAAAGGCCCCGGCGGCGGCGGCGTGGCCGGTCTGGAAGCCGGGGGCGGGGGCGAGCACGGGCTGGCGGGCGAGGTCGAGGCCGGCCAGGGCGGTGAGCTGGGCGAGGTGGTGTTTGACCGCGTAGAAGTCGGCCTCGGGGCGGGTGCGCCAGGCGCGTTCGCCGACCGGCTCGGCGATGAGGAAGGCGACGGCGGCGCATTCCCAGAGTTTGCCGTCCTTGCGCAGGAAGACGCGGCCGGTCTCGGCCAGGCGGGTGGCGGAGACGCCCCGACTCTGGTTGAGGCGCAGGCTTTCAAGCAGGCCGCCGAGCAGGCTGGCGCGCAGGTGGGATTGGTCCTCGACGAAGGGGTTGGCGAGCGCGAGGGCGGCGACGTCCTCGGTGGAGCGGCCGGCGGCGAGCTCGGCGGCGGGGCGCAGGGTGTAGTTGACGCACTCGTGGAAGTCGTGACCGGCGAGGTAGTCGATGGCGCGGGTGTTGAGCAAGGCCACCGGGTCGTCGTCGCCGACCAGGCCGACGGCGAGCACGGGCGCGGCGGGGATGTTTTCGGTGCCGTGGAGGCGCAGGATCTCCTCGACGAGGTCGATGGGGCGTTCGAGGTCGTCGCGCCAGCTGGGGATGGAGACGGTCCAGAGTTCTTGGCCGACCGTGTCGGTGCGTTCGCCGACCACGCGCAGTTCGAGGCGTTCGAGGGCGGAGCGTTGATCCTCGGCGGGGATGGTGAAGCCGAGGCGGGCGTTGACGAAGGCGGGGTAGAGCTCGATCTCGCGCTGCCACGGGACGTCGCCGCCGACGGTGACGGTGGCGCCGGCGACGCGGCCGCCGGCGATTTCGCAGAGCAGGCCGAGGGCGCGGCGCACGGCCTCGGGCAGGAAGTGGGGATCGACGCCGCGCTCGTAGCGGTAGGAGGAATCGGAGGCGAGGCCGAGGCGTTTGACGGCGGCGCGCACGGACTGGCGGCGGAAAATCGCGCCTTCGAGCACGAGATCGGTGGTGGTGTCGGAGACGCCGGAGTCGCGACCGCCCATGACGCCGGCGACGACTTGCGGGCCCTCGGCGTCGGCGATGACGAGGAGGTCGGGGTCGAGGGCGCGTTCCCTGCCGTCGAGGGTGAGGATTTTTTCGCCGGGGGCGGCGCGGCGGACCTGGAGGGTGGAGCCGCGCAGACGGGCGGCGTCGAAGGCGTGGAGGGGCTGACCGTATTCGAGCAGGACGAAGTTGGTGATATCGACGACGTTGTTGACCGGGCGGAGGCCGGCGGCGGTGAGGAGGCGGCGGAGCCACTCGGGGCTGGGGCCGACCTTTACGCCGGTGACGACGGTGGCGGTGTAGAGCGGGCAGTCCTCCGGGGCGGCGACGTTGACCGAGGCGAGCAGATCGGGCCGGGCGGGGGCGGCGGGCAGGACGTCGGTCGAGACCGGGGCGGCGGGGTAGCGCAGGTCGCGGCGGAACCAGGCGGCGAGTTCGCGAGCGGCGCCGAGGTGGCTGAGGGCGTCGGGCCGATTGGGGGTGATCTCGATGTCGAACACGACATCGCCGGGGGGCAGGACGTCGTTGATCGGGGTGCCGGGGGCGGGCGTGTGGTCGAGGAGGAGGAGGCCCTGGGCGTCCTCGGCGATGGTGAGTTCCTTGGCCGAGCACATCATGCCGGCGGAGAGCTGGCCGCGGACCTTGGACTCCTTGATGACAAAGTTGCCCGGGAGGACGGCGCCGGGGAGGGCGACGGGCACGTCGCGGCCGGCGTCGCAGTTGGGCGCGCCGCAGACGATGGTGCGCACGCCGCCGTGGGCGGGGCCGACGTCCACGGTGCAGACGGAGAGTTTGTCGGCGTTGGGGTGTTTGTCGCGGGTGAGGATGCGGCCGGTGACGACGTTGGTCAGGGCGGGAGCGCCGGTGCGGATGATTTGTTCGACCTCGAAGCCGAGAAACGTGATGGCGCGGGAGATCTCGTCGTCGGCCAGGCCGGAGAGATCGACGTAGTGCTGGAGCCAGGAGCGGGAGAGTTTCATCGGGACGAGAGGAGGAGTGGCGAAAAAGCGGTCACAAAAACGGTCTCGCGCCGGCAAGTCGAGCGAACGCGTGAGGTCGATCACCGGATGTCGGTTGCCCAACGGCAAAGCGGAGTCCCGAATGGGAGCGGGCTGCCAAACCCTGATTCGCCACGGAGCTTCGAAGGGAGGCCTCGTCGCAACTAATACCCTTTGCTTGAGACGCTTTAAAGGTTTGATCCGAGCAAAGGTTTGGCGGCATTTTCCCCAAGAACTCGCTCATGCAGAATCAGCAGACCGCCTCACCACCTCGCACGGCCGGATGGTTTTCGCGTTTAAAGCGTTGGCGGGTGGCTTGGCTGGTGATGATTTTTGGCGTGTTGTTCAGTTTGGCCGGGATACTCGCTATTCAAATGGTGCATGGCCGGAATGTCGCGGAGCATCTGGCGAACACCCAATCGAGGTGGGATCAAGACTATGCGGCGGCGCGGAGATATCACGATCGGCTAGCCTCGTTTATCATGGAGTTAGTGGTGCAGGACCCGACAATCAGTGCGCTCATGGCGGAGTTGTCGGACGCGCCGCCCGAGGAGCGAACCAAGCCCCGGGCCAAGCTGTATGAGGCCAGCGAAGATATTTACGGAAACCTGAGCCGGCGCGGACTGAGGCAGCTGCATTTCCATGGCACCGATTCGGTGTCTCTGCTGAGAATGCACCGGCCGGATCGTTTCGGCGATTCGTTGGCCGGGGTCCGCCCTTCGGTGGACTTGGTGAACCGCACCCTGCGTCCGGCGGTGGCTTTCGAGGAGGGTCGGATCAGCAATGGTTTCCGCCATGTTTTCCCGATGTTTCATCAGGGGCGGCACGTGGGTTCGGTGGAGACGAGTTTTTCGTCGCAGTCCTTCACGGATTTTTTGCGGGAATCCTATCCAGGCCGGCATTATCTTTTTTTGATGCATGCCGAGGTGGTGGCCGAGACGGTGTTTACGGATGCACGCTCTTTTTATGAACCGTTCCCGCCCAACCCCAACCTGGTGATGGAGCGGGGGGCCGCGCTCGCGCGAGGGGCCTATGCGGGGTTGTTTGATTACATGAGGGAGGAGTTGGCTTATGCGGTCAGGGAAGGGGCGCCCCATCTCCATCCTTTTTCGGTCGATGGCGAGTCCTGGCTGCTTTTGTATCAACCCATCTTTAATCTCGAGCACCGCTTGGTGGCCTGTCTGCTCGGGGTGGAGCGCGATCCGGTTCTAGATAAACTGATGGCTCGGCGCCGGGAGTTGATCCCGTTGGCGATCCTGGCCTCGTTTGTTTTGGGTGGAGCGCTGGCGTTGCTCTTGCAGTTCCGGACCGGCTTGGTGCAGGCCAAGACCGAGGCCAGCCGGCAGTTGCGCAAACTGGCCGGTCACGTGCCTGGAATGCTTTATCAATTCCATTACGATCCGGCCAGCGGGCGCTACAGTTTTCCCTTTTGCACCGACGCGATAAAACAGATCTACGGTTTGGAGGCGGAAGCCGTGAAGCAGGATGCCGGGCCGGTTTTCGCCTTAATCTACCCGGATGACCGCGGCAAGGTGGAGTATACGATAGCGGAGAGTGCGGCAAAAATGCAGAGTTGGCACTGTGAGTATCGGGTGGTTTTGCCCGGGACGACGAGCCCGGTTTGGCGCGAGGGTCAGTCCACGCCCGAGCGGCTGCCGGATGGCACAATACTATGGCATGGTTTCATCACTGACATCGACGATCGAAAAGTGGCCGAGGCGGTGCAGGAGCGAACCAATGCCGAACTCGCCTCGGCGCTGGCGGAGTCCCGGCTCTTGTCCATGGTGGCCCGTCGCACCTCCAACGCGGTAGCCATTACCAATCGGCGCCGGCAGATTACGTGGATCAACGAAGGTTTCACCCGGCTTACCGGTTACACACTGGACGAGGTTCTGGGCCAGGTGCCGGGTCGCTTGTTGCAATGCCCCGAAACCGATCCGGCGACCGTTGCGGCGCTGCGCGCGGCCCTGGAGCAGGAGCAGCCCTTTCGGGGCGAGTTGATCAATCGGCATAAGTCGGGGCGCCGGTATTGGGTGGAGCTGGACATTGCGCCGCTGCGCGACGAGGCGGGTGCGATCACCGGCTACATGGCGCTCAACCTCGACATCACCGCCCGCAAAGCTGCCGAGCACGCGCGGCAGGAGGAGGCGGAGCGCACGCAATTGGCGCTCGCCTCGGCGGAGCTCGGTCTGTGGGACTGGGATGTGCCGAGCGGCAAGGTGGTGGTTGATCAACGATGGGCTGAGATGTTGGGAGAAAAGGTCGAGCAGTTGTTACCCCACGTCTCCGAATGGGAGCGGAGGTGTCATCCGGAGGATATGCCAGCGGTGCGCTTGGCGATCGAGGATCACATGGCGGGGCGCACGCCGATCTATCGGTCACTGCATCGATTGAAGCACCGTAATGGCGGGTGGAGGTGGATCCAGGATACCGGGCGGGTGTTCACTCGCGGTGAGGACGGCAGGCCGCTGCGGTTTGTGGGCACCCATGCGGATGTAACGCAGAGTCATCTGGCCTCGATTGAGCGTGACCGTTTGGTCTCCGCCCTGGCCAACACCGGTCGTTTGGCGAAAGTCGGAGCTTGGGAGCTGAATCTCGAGGATAACTCTCTGTTCTGGAGTCAGGAAGTGCGTGATATCTTGGAGGTGGACGCCGACTTCCGGCCCACTTTGGAAAACGCGATCGCCTTTTATCCGGGTGAAGCTCGGGAGCGTATCGCCGAGGCGGTGCAGCTGGCGATTGCGGAAGGGCTTCCTTACGACCTACAGCTTAGGGTCGTCACGGCGCGCGGGCGCGGCATCTGGGCGCGTTCGATGGGTGAGGCGGTGCGGGTGGGGGGGCGCACGCTGGCGATTCGCGGTGCGTTCCAAGACATTACCGAGGACTACGAGCAAAAGCAGGCATTGGCCAAGGCTCGCGATGCGGCCGAAGCGGCTACGCGGGCAAAGGCGGATTTCCTGGCCAACATGTCGCATGAGATTCGAACTCCGATGAACGCCGTGGTCGGCATGAGCGAGTTGTTGCAATGCACTCCACTCAACGAGGAGCAGGCGGATTACCTGAATACCATACGCACGAGCAGCGACGCCTTGCTGGCCTTGATCAATGATATCTTGGATTTTTCCAAGATGGAGTCGGGTAACCTCCGCTTGGAGTCCCGTCCGGTGGATTTACAGGCCTGCCTGGAGGAGGCGCTGGAACTTTGTGCGCGGGACGCGGCACGCAAACAATTGGATCTGATGGGTTTTATCGAAGAGGGTGCCCCCGAGGTGATCATGGGTGATGTCACCCGGCTGCGGCAGATCCTTACCAATCTGGTTAGCAACGCGGTGAAATTCACCGCCGCGGGCGAGGTGGTGGCCCGAATTTGTCTGGCTGCGCCGGAGTCCGGCCGGCCCAGGCGGTTACGCTTCGAGGTTCGTGATACCGGCATTGGCATTCCCAAGGATCGTCGCGACCGATTGTTTCGTTCATTCAGCCAAGTGGACACCTCCACGACCCGGCAATACGGCGGCACGGGCCTGGGCTTGGCGATCTGCGCGCGTATTGTGGGGCTGCTGGGTGGGCGGATCGATGTGGATTCCGAGCCGGGACGGGGATCTTGTTTTTATTTGGAGATCCCCTTCCAAGCTTCCGCCATACCGGATCGCGAAGTCGCGGGATCAGTCGTTGCGTTGCGGGGCAAGCGCGCCTTGGTGTTGGATGACAATTCGACGCAGCGGGCGATTTTGGAGCAGATTTTGCGGGGGTGGGGTGTCACGCCCCTTTTGTTTGGCAACCTAGGGCAGGCGGTCACGGCCCTTGGGGGTGGCGAGTTGGTGGACTGTGCTCTGGTGGATTTGGGGATGGCTGAAGCCGGGGCTCGGTCTCAGGCAGTCGCGTTGCAAGGCGCTCGGCCCGGGCTGCCTCTGGTGGCGCTCGGTTCGATCGTGGACCGGATAGGCAGGGACGAGGCCGCGTGGTTTGTTCGGGTGCTGAACAAGCCATTAAAAATCAACACGCTGCGCGATGCTTTGATCGAGGCGGCGGGAAAAAACATTCCAGAGGCAGCGCCGGTGGCGGTGCGGGCTGTCGAGCTCACCTGTAAACTGGCGGAGCAGCACCCGCTTCGTGTCCTGGTGGCGGAGGACGTGGTCATCAATCAGCAAGTCGTGCGGTTGATGCTGGGTCTCCTGGGCTACCAGGCCGACATCGTAGCCAATGGGCGTTTGGCGCTCGAAGCGGTGGCGGCCAATGAATACGATGTATTGTTACTGGATGTGCAGATGCCGGAGATGGATGGTTTGACGGCGGCGCGACATCTGCGCGAGACTTATGGGCCGGAGCGGCGGCCGTGGATTGTGGCCATGACGGCCAATGCGTTGGGAGGAGACCGCGAGTTGTGTTTGGAGGCCGGCATGGACGACTACATGAGCAAACCGGTGGGCTCGGTTAACCTGGCGGATGCGTTGAAGCGTGCGATTGAGGGCCTGCGCGTCCGGCGCGGGTGATGGAGCGGCGCGAAGGTTGGGGTGGAAAGTTGTTTTCTGACTCGCCGCCAGCGGGTTTGGGTGGCGATTGTCCGTGCCTAGTTTTCCTCAAAGCTTCTCGTTACAAACATGTCCTTGCCCGCCCAACTCCCCATTTTGCCTTTTAGCCGTCCGGTCTCCGGGGGGGTGGAGTTGCCGGGGTCAAAAAGTCTGACCAACCGGGCGCTGCTGTTGGCGGCCGGCTGTTCCGAACCGGTTTTGCTTACGGGTGCTTTGTTTAGTGAGGATACCCGATTGATGGCGGGGGCCTTGCGCGCTTTGGGATGCGGGGTGGAGGCCGACGAGGCGGCGCACACGTTGAAAGTGTTTGGACAGGAGCATGCGTTTCGCTCTGACCAGCCGGTGGATATCTTCGTCGGGTTGGCCGGCACGGCGGCTCGGTTTTTGACCGCTTGGTGTGCGGCTGCGCCTCGCGGGGTGTATCGGCTGGATGGTGTGCCCCAGATGAGGAGGCGGCCCATGCAGGGATTGATCACGGCGCTGCGAGCCTTGGGGGCGGAGGTGCGTTGTCTGGGTGAGGAGGGATTTTTCCCCTTGGAGATTCACGCGTGCGGTTTGCGTGGAGGCGAGGTTGAGATCGACGCCTCCGAGAGCAGTCAGCTGTTGTCGGCCCTGTTGATGGTTGCGCCGCTGGCGGCGGGAGATTTGCGGATTCGGCTACGCGGGGGAGTGCGGTGGCCCTTTGTGCGGATGACGACGCGTTTGATGGCTCATTTTGGTCAACCTGAGCCGGTGCCCGCGCCCGGTGAAGTCGAGGTTGTTTTGGCGCCGGCGGGCCATGCTTACAATTGCCCCGGAGGCGTTTATCGCATCGAGCCCGACGCCACGGCCGCGAGTTATTTTCTGGCGCTTCCCTTGGTGGTGGGCGGGGGGCTGAAGCTGAGTGGGTTGCGTGGTCCAGGTCAGGGTTTACAGGGGGACACCCGTTTCATAGAGGTGATGCAAGATCTGGGTTTGCTCGCCAGCGCGGCCGACGACGGTTTATTGGTGCGCGCTCCGTCGGGCGGGGCACTTAGTTTAAAAAGTGCCGGGCATCGGGATTTTAGGGATTTCTCAGATACCTTTCTGACCTTGGCGGCGCTGGCTCCGCTTTTACCCGGCGCGACGACCATCGTGGGATTGACGCATACTCGCAAACAGGAGACGGACCGGGTGGCGGGCATGGTGGCGGAACTGCGCCGTTTGGGGCAAGAGGTGGAGGAGCATCCCGACGGCGACGGTTTGACCGTGCATCCGCGACCCTTGCGGCAGGCGCAGCTTATAAACACGTATCACGACCACCGTTTCGCGATGAGTTTTGGTATACTAGGATCCTATGATTTGCGTGGAGACGGCAGGCCCTGGTTGACGGTGGACAATCCTTCCTGCTGCGCCAAAACCTTCCCTGAATTTTTCTCGGTGCTCGCTGGTCTAAGAGAGCGAGAATAAAGCTTAACCACATTTTTCCATGTCAGCCCCCTTTATCATTGTAGCGATCGACGGCGGCGCCGCCGCCGGCAAGTCCACCACGGCGCGAGCCCTCAGTGCGCGTTTTAATCTGCTCCATGTGGACACAGGTTCTTATTATCGCGCGGTGACGGCCGAGTTATTACGACTGGGTCTAAAAACGACGGAGGTGGAAAAAGCGGCCGCCCAAGTGTCGCAATTATCGTTAGGCACCCAGGTGGACGGGCGCCGCGCATCCATCGAGGTCGCCGGGCGTGTGGTGCCGGAAAGTGAGCTACGCGGGCCGGAAGTGAATGCGGCGGTTTCACATTTTGCGGCGATTCCGGAAGTGCGCGCTGCGTTGTTACATTACCAAAGAGACCAGGCGCGGGTGGCGCGTGAGCAAGGTTTTGCCGGCTTGGTGATGGAGGGGCGGGATATAGGCTCGGTGATCTTCCCCGACGCGGATTTCCGATTCTTTCTTCATGCCGACCCGGAAGAGCGGGCTCGGCGGCGTGCGGCCGAGGGGCAACAGGATTCGATTCTGGAGCGAGACCGCCTGGATAGCACGCGCAAGGCTTCGCCTTTGGCCTGTCCGCCTGGAGCGGTCGACATAGATTCTACTCATCTAGGTTTGGACGACGTGGTGGAGCGGGTTGCGGCCCCGGTGGCCGCCCGGCTAAATGCCGGCTAAGCTCTTCCCGGTGGGCGAGGATAACTCTTTGCTTGATAGTGTGCTTTGAAAATGAATGCGGCTGAAAACGTGATTCGTCCGGCGGCCTTTCCTCAACTGGGCATGGGCCGTTTGTATGGATTTTGTCATTATTGGCTGCGTTGTGCCCATCAGGCTTTTTTTCGCGGCGAAGTGGCTGGTTTGCATCATTTGCCTACGCAAGGACCCTTCTTGGTTGCGGCAAACCATGCCAGCCATTTGGACCCGCCGTTTATTGGGGCGGTGATCTCCCATCAAATGGCCTTTTTCGCTCGAAAAAGTTTATGGAAAGGCGGGTTGGCCACTTGGTGGATGGATGGTGTGGGGGCGATACCGGTGGATCGGGATGGTTCGGACCTCGCGGCCATCAAACGGGTTTTGGCCACGCTGGCCGCGGGGAGGCCGCTGGCTTTGTTTCCGGAGGGAACGCGCTCCGTGGATGGTAAATTGCAGACGGCCAAAGCCGGAGTGGGGATGATAGCGTGTAAAAGCGGCGTGCCGGTGGTGCCGTGTCGTATATTTAATAGTCATCTGGCGTTGGGGCGGCAGGGAAGGTTCGCTCCGGGCACGGCGGTGGATATCGTCTTCGGACGCCCGTTGAGTGTGTCCGAGTATGATCGGCGATCGGATGGTAAAGAGCGTTATCAAAGGGCCAGCGAGCGGATCATGGGTGCGATTGGTCGGCTTGCCGCGCCAAGGGGAGATGTGCTTTAATCCGGCGTCTGCGGATGCTTCAAGGTGTCTAGCTTCACTGGTATTTGTTGTGGGTTCCGGGATCGTGCCGTTGCCGCCCTATCGGGGGTGGAAGGGGCGACCCTGAGGCGAGTGGTCAGAGAGGCGGGGTGACACGGCTCCGGTTTAAGCCCAGGAAAGTGACTAAACGCGCCGCGACGATTTTGGTGTGGTGACAGAAAAGTTGTTCGCTGTGGGTTTTCGTTTGATATACACGAAAAACCTATTCCATATAAGCTTCGTTATGTTTATCGATCAACTCGCCAAATTACAAAAAGCCAAGGCCGAGCTCGCCGCCGCCGAGGCCAAACTCGCCGCTGACCGTGTTGCCGCGCTGGCTCGCCTGCCCGCCGATTATGGTTTTGGGTCCGACCTGAATGCCTTTCTTAAAGCCGTAAAAGATGCGTTCGGTAAGAAGGGGCCCAAGTCCGCCAAGGCTGGTAAAGCCGCCAAGAGCGCCAAACCCGCCGCCGAAAAAGCCAAGGCTCCGGTCAAGGCTGCCAAGAAAGGCAAGCGCGCCAAGATCACGGAAGAAGTGAAGGCTCAGGTGAAGCAACTGGCCGACGCCGGCAAGACCGGTGCCGAAATCGCGGCTGCGCTGGGCATCTCCGCTCCGAGCGTGCAGAATATCAAAAAGGAACTTGGTTTGGTGAGACCCCGCGCCTCCGTTGCTGCGGCCGCCCCTGCGGTGGCAGCGCCGGCACCCGCTGCGGTAGTCGCCGCCGATAACAGCTCGGACGCAAACCCGGTTCTTTAAGCCGGTCGATATCCCGACTTTTTCGCAACGGAAGTTTGTAAGAAATTCTCTTCTGAACAATCTTACGCAACCTTACTCCGTTTGATCCTATAAAAGCGTCGGCAATCCAAGATTGCCGACGCTTTTATTTTGGCCACTCGATTCACGATGGTGGTATGACATCTGCGACCGAACGGTCGTCATCCTGGGTGGTGGCGTGCCCAGTGGAGGCGGGGCGCGCTGTTTTGTTTTGAGTGGTCAGCCGCCAAGGCTTATCGGACTACATCGACGGGTTTATCGTATCCGGTTAACTCCATGTAGGCGCGACCAACGATTCGATCGTTTTCATCCTCAATCCGGCAGGCTCCCTCCCAATACGCCACGCCGCCAATCTCGCCGGTCAATTCTTGATCGGCATGATAGGGAATCACTTGAAAGATGCGTTGGCGATTATCGGCAGGGTCGGTGGTGATTAATCGCACCCGCTGAGGGTATTCGGCTCCGGTGTGCGGGCTGCGCCAACGGCTTAATACTTCCCAGTGGTAGTCGCGAATGTGGGTTTGGCCGGTCTGGTCTACCCAGGTGAGTCGGGAGGCGGGATCGAAGGAACCATCGCGAAGCCGCAGCGCATAGAACATAATCTCGCGGCCGTCGTCGAGCTGGGCGCTCAACCAATCCCAGCCGATCTGATTTTCATCCAGCTGACTGCTGCTGTATTCGTGATCCATCCAGGCTTGGCCAATAACCGGGGTGGAACGGCCGTCGACTTGAAGATCGCCCTCCACCGAGAGGCGCGAGTAAGTGAGATAATAACTGGCGGCCGTCGGGGCGGAGCCTTTGCGGGAGTAGCCATTTTCGCCGAATTTCACCAACGGTTTAACGGGGGACAGGGTGAGGTTGAACCGAGCTTCGGCGCGAATGCCGCCGCTGAGGTGGAGCACTTCCGTGTCCGACATTCGCAGGTTCCAGTCGCCGTTGCGGACATCGAGTTTATGGGTCGCCGCCGCGGCATCCCAGCCGGCGCGGTTCAAGCGTTCCTGGTGCAGGAAGCGCCCGCTTTCGATATCTATCAAAGCCATGTGGGCGAGGTAGATTTGATCGTGGCCAAAAGCGGGAGGAGCGGGGCGCCGGGCGACGGACAACGGAGCGGCGGAGCGGAAAAAAGTGGCTTGAAAACCGTAGCGTCGCAACGGGGCGGATGCTTCGGAGCGGGTCTGGAGGTGGCCGGTTAAATACCACCATTCGATTTTATACTCCGGGTGCGAACCATGGTCGCGGGGGAATACAAAGCTGGGGTTTGGTTTGGGAACAGCAAAGCCGTCCGCGGTGAGGGCGGGGATTTCCGGGGGAGGGTTGTCGGCGTGTGCGCCGGAGACTAACAGGAGGGCGCAGAGCGCGAGTTTACTGAGGGGTAAGTTCATAATCAGTCCTCCCGGTCCGCTGGCAGATCGGCGCTGCGCCAGCCGGCTATGTAACTGGCCAGGGCGCCCGAGCCGATCACCGCGACGGCCAAGGCGGCGAGTTGCGGGGCGGGTGCATCAAAGGCGAGGGTCCAGCCAAAGCTCTGTTTATTTACAATATGGATAAGGATCCAGCCGAGTCCAAAGCTGAGGGCGAGTCCCGTGAGGGTGGCGATGGCGGCAAGACCTCCACCCTCGATCGCGGAGGCTCGGGCGATGTCGTTTTTGGAGAAGCCAAGCGACCGCAGGGTGGCGAGTTCGTCGCGCCGGTCCAGTAGCACGCTGGCCAGACTGAGTCCGAGGCCCACCACGGCCACGATCAAGCCGATGGCCTCAAGTGCGTAGGTGATGGAAAAAGTTTGTCGGAAAACCGTCAGGACCTCGCTGCGCAAGGCGGCGTTGGTATGCATGGCCACGCCGGGGTATTGTGCCAGCAACTCCGCGCGCACGCCCCGGGGGTCGGCGCCGTCCTTGAGGTAAAGTGCCAGGCTGCTGGCTTGGTTTTCCTCGAACCAACGTGTGGTGTGGCTGCGATCGACCAATACGGAGCCTCGCTCGTTGCCGTAATCGGCAAAAACGGCGGCTATCTTGACCACGCGGGAGCCGGACGGGGTGGGTAGGGTGAGCTGCTCTCCGGCACGCACGCCAAAACGCTCGGCGAAGCTTTCGCTGATCAGCGCGTAACCCTCGTTCCTGGCGGGATCGAGGGCCTCTTCGGGGGGAGGCGCGCCCACCCAGAGAAAACCTCCGCGGCGGGCTTGGTCTTGGAGGTCGCCGCCGCCCAAGGTCGTAGGTTTGTCGTCCAAGCGGATGGGATAGGCAGTAAAAACGGCGGCTGAGGCCACGGCGGGGTGGCTGGCGATGGATTGCCAGGTATCCGCAGGCAGTCGGTGCGTCGACCCGGCGGACTGCGCGCCTGCGCTGGCCAAGTAAAGGTCGGCCTGTAGGGCGCTGGCGATCCAGCTTTTGACCGAGCGCTCAAAGCTTCCCACTAGAATGGCCATGCCGGCGGCCATGGCGATGGCGCAGACCAGCGCGGCCGCGGCTAGGCGATGTCGGCCGGTGGGGCGGGCCAGATGGCTCAGAGCGATGCGCCAGCCGGCGCCGCGAGTGGCGAGCGGACGGGCTGCCCGGGCCAGGCCAGGCAGGGCGAGCGAGGCGAGAATGCCCCCGCCGAGGATGGCGAGGAAGGATGCGGCATGACCAGCGAGCGGGAAGCGGGTGCCGCCGCCAAGATCGAGTGGCGGCAGGCGGGTGAGCAGCCAGGATGCGGTCAAGGCCGTGGCGGCGAGCGGCCAGCTTCTTAGCCACGCACCGCCGGGTCCGCCCGGAGCGGAGCGGACCAGTATTTGGGCCGGAGGGGTGTTGGCGGCGGTGCGGGCGGGGACCCAGCCGGCGATCATGCTGGCGCCGATGCCGGCCAGGAGACCGAGCGCGGCTTCCTGGGCGCCGAGCTGGGCGGCATTCACGGTGGTGGAAAAATAGAGCGCATTGATGGTCGCGCCTACGGCGCGCACGGCGATCTGGGCACCCAGCCAACCCACGCCGACGCCCAGCGCGCCACCGAGCAGGCCGAGGAGGGCGGCTTCGACCAACCACGCGCGGCGCAGTTCGGAAGCGGACACGCCCAAAGAACGCAGCGTGGCGATCTCCGCTCGCCGGCGGGCGACGGCCCCGTCGAGGGCTTGGAAAACCAGATAAAGGCCGACCAAGAGTGCGATCAACGAGAGCACGGTTAAGTTGAGCCGAAAGGCCTCGGTCATGGTCGCGGCGGTGTCGCGGCGCGCGCCGGGGGTGCTGACCAGCCAACGAACGGTTCCATCGGGAGAGGTGCCCAGCTGTTCGAGGCGACGGCCGGTTTCCGCGCGGCGGCGGTCAACGTCAGCTCCGTCCTCGACCACACACTCAATCCGGGATACGTGACCCGGGCGCCCAGCCAAGGCTTGCAAGCGAGGAAGGTCCATTACCAGCAACTCGGCGGGGGCGGAAGGTCCGTCCTGGGCACGCGGAATGGAGCCGGCTATTTTCAGGTCCACGATGCGATCGTTGAGCAGCAGGGGCAGGATGGTCCCTTGGCGGGGGAGGGCGGGGCTGACCCAGACCAGGGGAGCGTTATCAAACAGGTCAAAAAAAGTGTTTCCGTTGTTTGCGGTGGAGGGCGTGTTTTCCCGGAAAAAGCGGCCTTCTCCGCCGCGCAGGGGGGCGAGGTTGGCGACGGCGACGAGGTCCACTCCGAGCATGGTATAGGTGCGCCGCCCGAAACGGGGACCGTCTTCGCGATCGGGTGGGGGCGGCTCGGCGGCGGTGGCCTCCACCACGGGGTGAAGTTGGACCGCGAGGCCGGCCAGGGCGTCGCGCAGTTCGGGCAGCACGGATTCCGGCAGGTCGCCGGCCGGGGCTTGGATGATCCAATCGGACCCTCCGGTAAGCGTGTCGGTGAAATGGGAGAACGAGGCTACGGCGGCGCGGTTGGCGAGTCGCACCGCCATAAAGACGCCGACGCCGAGGGCGAGGATGGCGACGAGCAGGGCGGTCTGGCCAGGGGCCAGCAGGGCGTGGCGCAGGCCGATTTTGCGCAGCAGGAGGGTGGGGATCATGCGGTCGCCTCCGAGACGACGCGGCCGTCGCGCAGACGCACGCGGCGGTGACAGATGGCGGCGGCCTCTTCGCTGTGAGTGACGAGCACCAGGGCGGTGCGAGTCTCGTCGGTGAGCTCGCGGAGCAAAGCGAGCACGTTTTCGCCGTTGGCGGAGTCGAGGTTGCCGGTGGGTTCGTCGGCGAGGATGAGGGCGGGCCGGTGGGCGAGGGCGCGGGCGATGGCGACGCGTTGCTGTTCGCCGCCGGAAAGTTGGGCGGGAAGCGCGTCGGCGCGATGATTGAGGCCGATCCGGGCGAGCAAGTCGGATACGCGTTGATGACGGAGGGCGGCGGGGTGGCCAAGGAGCTGGAGGGGCAACTCGATGTTTTCGGCCGCGCTGAGGGTGGGTAGCAGATGGAAAAACTGAAAGACGGTGCCCACTTGCTCGCGGCGCAAGCGGTCAAGGCCCGTGCGGTCGAGTTGGTCGATGCGTTGGCTGAGCAGGTGGATCTCGCCGGCATCGGGCCGGTCCACGCCGCCAAGGCAGTTGAGCAGGGTGGTCTTGCCACTGCCGGAAGGGCCGGTCAACGCGACCCGCTCGCCGGGAGCGACGGTGAAGCTCACGCCGTGAAGCACCCGACGCGAGCCGTAGGCCTTGACTACGGAGACGACGGAAAGCGCGGGCGCGGGAACGGAAGAGGACTCGGTCATGAGTGGGCGAAGCAATGCGCCCGACCGGGCTTTGCCAGTGCGACGGACGAATATTCTACGTCGTGCGCAGAACGGTCGTGGTTGTGATTATTCGTTAAATCGTCCTTGTGCTGAACCCAGGAAAAGGAGCATAAAACACCCTCGTTGGGTGCCCTGCCTGGCAGCAACGGCACGTTTTTCATCTCAATCGCTCACCCCGTGAAATCCCTCGATTTGTTGGTTATCGTCCTTTACGTGCTCGGCTTGGTTGCCATGGGCTCGTTGTTTGCGCGAAAAATGCGAAACACCCGCGATATGTTCGCGGCCGGGGGGCAGTCGCCGTGGTGGTTGTCGGGATTGTCGGCGTTCATGACCATGTTCTCGGCGGGCACGTTTGTGGTGTGGGGTGGGATCGCCTACCGGCATGGATTGGTGGCGGTGTCGATTTGCACCACGCTAGGTATCTCGGCTCTGTTGACCGGGTGGTTTTTGGCCGGGGTGTGGAAGCGGCAGGGGGTGGACTCGGCGGCGGAGTTTTTGGAGCTGCGTTTCGGGCGCTCCTTGGTGCAGTTTTACCTCTGGTTGCAGGGAACTTTGGGCATTTTCACCATGGGTGGTGCGGTGTATGCCTTGTCGGTGATCATCTGTGCGCTGACGCCTTTGCCGGCGGGGCATTGGCTGGCGGATGCCGCGACGGGCAACCTGTCGGTCACGATCGCCTCCATGATCATCTGCGTGATCGTGGTGGTGGTATGTTTTATCGGCGGTTTGTGGGCGGTGCTGATGACGGATGTACTGCAGTTTATCATTCTGACCGCTTCGGTGTTGATGGTGGTTCCGATGCTGTTGGTTCGGGCGGGAGGAGCGGGAGGTTTTGTAGAGGCTGCACCGGACGGTTTTTTTAGTCCGACCAACGCGGAGTTCACCTGGTGGTTTTTGGTCGGGTGGGTTGTCATTCACTTTTTCAAAATCGGCGGGGAGTGGGCCTACGTGCAGCGTTTTACCTGCGTGCCGACCGATCGAGACGCCCAAAAGGCGGCGTGGCTTTTTGGGGTCAGGTATCTGGTGAGCCCGTTGTTCTGGATGTTGCCACCGATGATCTATCGCACGATCCAACCGGAAGCGTCCCACGAACAGGCTTACATTCTGGCCTGCCAGTTGGTTTTGCCTACCGGATTGCTGGGTCTCATGGTGGCGGCGATGAGTTCGGCGACGGCGAGCACGGCGACGACGGTGCTCAACGTGTATGCCGGCGCCTTTACGACCGAAGTGTATCAGCGACTGCTGCGCCCGCAGGCGCCGGAGCGGGAGCTGGTGTTGGTGGGCCGGGTGGTGACGGTGCTGCTGGGGTTGGTGGTGGCGGCGGGGGCCTTGTTGATTCCCTTGCTCGGCACTTACACGGGGTGGATTTTGACCACTACGGCGATGCTGACCGGGCCCCTGGTATTGCCGACCATCTGGGGTTTGTTTTCCCGCAAAGTGGGTTTGTGCACGGCTTGGGCGGTGACGGTGGTGAGCGCCACGGCGGGGTTTGTGGTGAAGTTTGGGTTGGGCAAGGGAGGCTGGTTCGAGGGGGTGGAGGCGTGCGCAGGGTTGGTGCGAGCGGCGCAGGCGAATGCGCGCATCACCGAGATTGTGGTCGGTGTGTCGGTGCCGTTGCTGATTCTGGCTTTGGCGGAGGTTTTGATTCGGACGGAAAGTCCGGGTTGGGCGCGGATTGAGGAGCGTCGCAGGCGGCAGCAAGGCGAAAAGGCGGTGTTGCCGTCGCATCTGCCGGCTCGGCTGTGCGGCTGGTCGGTCGTGGTGCTGGCGGCGGTGCTGGTGGTGTTGACGCTGATCAACGGCACGCAGCGAGGCATCGTGATCCCGTTTGCAGTCGTTTTGTCGCTGATCGGCGGTGGGGTCTTATGGTGGACACGAGGGGCGGGCGGCGGCGATGCTGCGCTCCAGGAGGGCCGGGGTTAGTGGTGTATGGACTCGGGGCTGACGATTGAAGAAGCGCGAGCGGCGGCGGCGGCCGTGGACGTCTCCAGCGGGGCGGGGCGTTTGCGTTTTTGCACCCTGGGGTTTCGCCCCGGGGCGGTGAAACGGCTGACCGTTCCGGCCGAGTTGGCGCGGACGGCCGGCGCCTTCAGGGTGCGGGAGGCGGGGGGAGGTCAGGTGGTGTGGACGGGAGTATTCGGGTCCGAGGTGGAGACGTCGGCGAGTGATACGGCCGAGGTTGTGGCGGTGGGGGATTTTTCGGCGCTGACCGCACCGGGCCGGTATTTTATCGAGTTGGCCAACGGCGAGCGGTCGGAGGAGTTTCAGGTGGGTGAGGAAGTTTGGGAGGAGGCCTACTTTTTGGCGGCGCGGGCGATGTATCTCTGGCGGTGCGGCTGTGCGGTGCGCGGGCAATGGCGCGGCCGGGTTTATGCTCATGCGGCCTGTCATTTGGAGGATGGTTACCTTGACTATGCGGGGGGCGCGGCGGGCAGCCGGCGGGATGGGTGCGGCGGCTGGCATGATGCGGGTGACTACAACAAATATGTGGTCAATGCGGGGGTATCGGTCGGGTTGTTGTTTCGCGCGTGGGAGCATTTCGGGGCGCGCATCGGCGGTATTGGTCTGGAGCTGCCGGAGAGCGGAAATGGCGTGCCGGATTTGTTGAACGAACTGCGTTACGAGTTGGACTGGTTGTTCAAAATGCAGTTCGAGGACGGGCGGGTTTCGCACAAGCTGACGGCTTTGAATTTCAACTACCGCGACGTGCCGGAAGGCGATGTTGATCGACGTTACTTTTGTCCCTGGGGCACCACGGCGACGGCGGATTTTGCCGCGATGATGGCGTTGGGCGCGCGACACTTTCGGCCTTACGATCGGGAGTATGCGGAGCGGTGTCTAAGGGCTGCGCGGAAAAGCTGGGCTTTTTTGAAGACGGAGCCCGAGCAGGTGGAGCCCGACCAGAGTGCATTTGGCACGGGCGGCTACGGAGCCAAGGATGATTCGCATCGTTTATGGGCGGCATTGGAGTTGTGGGAGACGTGCGGCGACGAAGAGTTTTTGCAGGAGTTTGAGCGACGTGCGGCTGGTTGCGGGTTTCACCGTTTGGGGCCGGTTTGGTATGACGTGGAGGATCTGGCCTTGGGGGGCTATTTGGAGGCGAGCCGGCCGGAGCGGAGGGATGCGGCCTTGGTGGCGCGCCTGACGGAGTCGTTGTTGATGCGGTCCGACGCGGCGGTGCGCGAGGCGGAGACGAATGCGCACGGGCGGCCCTTGGGTGGGGAGCCGGCGTGCTTCGAGTGGGGTGGCAACGGCCGGGTGGCGGGGCAGGTGTATCAACTGCAACTGGCGCAGCGGCTGAGGCCCGACGCAGGTTACCAGCGCGCATCGGAGCATGCGCTAAGCCATCTCTTCGGGCGGAATTTTCATGGTCGATCTTACGTGACCGGGTTGGGGCACCGACCGCCGGAAAACCCTCACGATCGTCGCGGCGGAGCCTGGCCGGGCTATTTGGTGGGCGGGCCGTGGCCGACGGCGCGGGATTGGTTCGATGTGGTGGAGGATTACCGGACGAACGAGATCGCGATTAACTGGAATGCGGCGCTAATCTACGCATTGGCGGCTTGTGTCGGGCGCTGAACCTCGCGTTCGCAAAAAAGAGGGGACGCAAAGATGCTGATCGAAGTGGGAGCCGAACGTCCCGGGTTGGTGGCGACGGTGGCGCCGGCGAGGGGAGGGCGCACGGTGGCGCTGCGGTGGGTGGGCGGGGCCAATTTGATCGATCCCGGCCCGACGGATTGGGCCTCGGCCGGGCAAGGTGAGGACCGGCCGGATGCGTGCTGGCGGCAGGACTTTGGCCAGGTCGTGTGGCTGGGGCCGCAGTCGCGTTTTTGGTCCGATCAAACGGCGCTGCCGGGCCGTCCGACGGAGGCGGCGGGTTGGCCTCCGGATCCGGTGTCTGTGCACGGCGTCTATTCGGTGTTGGCGGCGGGAGCGGAGCGGGTGGTCCTGCGGGGGCCGGCCTCTTTAATCTGGCAGGTGGAGTTGACCAAGACCTGGGAGGCCCTGGCGGATGGCGCCGTGCGTTTCTCGGTCGAGGCCAGGAATGTATCTAATAAGTCGATACGAAAGGGGCTGTGGTTCAACTTTCGGGCTCCGCCGGACGCGCGGGTGCGGATCCCGGTGCTGGGGACCGAGGATTGTCGCATAGCGGGTGAGGCCGATATGGCGGCGGCCAACGTGCAGGGCTGGTTGGAGCTTGCACCACCGCTTTTGCCGGTCGGGGTGGACGCCGCCGCGGCCAAGGTCTTTGTGCGACCCTCACGGGGTGTGATCCGATTCTCCGGGGCGGGTGGCTGGTTGGAACTGGTCTTCGTGCCGACGGATCCGGGGGCGGTGGCGGAGGGACATGCTCCGGTTGAAGTCTATCGAAAAACGCTGCGGGGATCCTGGTCGATTCTGGAGCTTGACCAGCACGCGCCGTGGGTGGAGCTCAGGCCGGGCGAGGTCATGCGGCAGGAAGAAGTATGGCGCTGGGTGAAGGAGGATGTGGTGTCGAAGCCGGGAGCGTTCGACGCAGACGCTTAGTCTGCGGCCGGCGTTTCGTGCTTGGGGGGAAAGGTCACTCGTTGGAAGCCGGCGTCGGGGGTGGCGAACTTATAGACGATGGGCTGGTTTTCGCGGACTTGGTAAACGGAGCGCAGGGTAAAGCCGCCGTCCTCGGTGGGGCTGAACGTGAA
>CAYNUW010000024.1:0-21417 GCA_964400455.1 uncultured Akkermansia sp.
CGTGGAGGCGGAGCTGCGGGCTTTGGGGGCGGTTTTACAAGCGGGGGGCGGGGCATGAGCGGGGGGCGCGGGGATGAGTTGGCAGCCCGGTTGGGGCTGGGCTTGGGAGCCGAGTCGAGCGGAGGGGCGGGGTGGGTGGCGCCGTCGCCGGAGGCGTTGGCGGAGGCGATACCGGGGGTGCGGGTGACGGAGCTGGCCGGGCGGGGCGGCATGGGGGTGGTGTATCGGGCGGAGCAGACGCGGCTGGGCCGGGTGGTGGCGGTGAAGGTGCTGGCGCCGGCGGCGACGGGAAGCGGGGCGGGGTTTGATCCGCTGGCGGAGGAGCGTTTCGAGCGGGAGGCGCGGGTGCTGGCGGGGCTGGCGCATCCGCACGTCTTGCAGATCCACGACGCGGGGCGCTTGCGGGATGGCACGCGTTATCTGGTGACGGAGTGGGCGGAGGGGGGGGATCTGGCGGCGTTGGCGGGGCGCAAGCCGCAGCCGGCTCGGGTGGTGGCGGGGTGGGTGGCGCAGGTGGCGGCGGCGCTGGATGCGGCGCATGGGCGGGGCGTGGTGCATCGGGTTTTAAAGCCGGCCATCGTGTTGGGGGGGGGGGACGGCCGGCTGGCGCTGGCGGATTTCGGTCTGGCGCGGGCGGAGGGGGCGGGTTTCACCACGGCGCTGACCTTGAGCGGGGTGGTGCAGGGCACGGCGGACTACATGGCGCCGGAGCAGCTGCGGGGGGAGCCGGGGGCGATTTCGCCGGCGACGGATGTGTATGCGCTGGGCGTGATGACCTATGAGTTGTTGACCGGGCGGGTGCCGCGCGGGGTGTTTGCGCCGGCTTCGCGGGTGGCGGGGGTGCCGGAGGCGGTGGATCGGGTGATCGCCGCGGCGATGGCGGACGAGCCGGGGCGGCGCACGGCGACGGCGGGGGAGTTCGCGCGGGCCTTGGAGCGGGCGACGCGGGAGCGCGGGATGGCGGCGCGTCTCGGGGGGTTGTTGGTGGCGGGAGGCGTGGCGGTCGGAGTCGCGGGCTGGTGGGCTTGGCGGGAGGAGGGCGGGTCGCGGCCGGAGGCGGCGGTGGTCAAGCCGGCGGCGGTGGTCGAGGTGCGACCGGCGGCGGGGGATGGCAAAGTGGTGGAGGCCGGCAAACGGGATTTGTTGCCTGGTCTGGAGCTGGCGAGCGCGCCGCAGCGTGGAGGGTGGAGCCGGAGTGGTCGGGAGTTGTCCAGCGATGGAGACGTTTGCTGGATTGGGCTGCCGGAGCGCGTGCCGGCGGATTTTCGATATGAAGTGGTGGTGGAGTTTACGCGGTTAAGCGGGCGGAATTCGGTGGGGGTGTTTCTGCCGACGAGCGCGGGGGTGGGGGTGTTCGAGTTGGATGCGTGGGAGGCGGGGCTGGGGGGGTGGCAGATGATCGATGGGCGGGATTTGCGGGAGAATGGGACGGGGTTTAGGGCGGCGCTGGCGAACGGGGAGCGGCAGCAGGTGCACCTGGTGGTGGAGGGTGCGCGGGTGGAGGTGACGTGGAACGGGGTGTATCGGGGCGCGATCGAGCTGGGGGGGAGGCGTTTCGAGGTGCCGTGGCTGTGGGAGGCGCAGGGGCGGGTCGGGCTCGGGCTGTGTGCGTGGAAGAGCCCGACGGTGTTTCACCGGGTGGATTACCGGGCGCGGTGAGGCCGGTTGGCAAAAGGGCGGGGGAGGGAGAAGAATTTTTCCGCCAGCGCGCGCTTGCATCGGGGGCGGCGGGTGGTTCCCGTCAATGTCCGACAGCCGGGCGGTTGCCCGGCTCCCTAACATACAACACCCAACGTTCCTACCGTCATGTCCAAAGCAGCTCCCGCCAAAGTCGCCTCCGCCGCGCCCGCCGTCGTCGTCCCCGATCGCAAGAATCTCGATCTCGCGGTCAGTTCCATCACCAAACAATTCGGCGAGGGCTCGATCATGCGCCTCGGCGACAACCACAAAATGACCGTGGAGACGGTGTCCACCGGATCGCTGGCGATCGATTTGTGTCTGGGCGTGGGTGGATTGCCGCGCGGCCGCATCGTGGAGATTTACGGACCGGAGTCCTCGGGTAAAACGACTTTCTGTTTGAGCGTGATCGCCGAGGCGCAGCGCCGGGGCGGCTTGGCGGCGTTTATCGATGTGGAACACGCCTTGGATCCAAAATATGCCCGGGTGGTCGGGGTGAAGCTGGACGACCTGCTGGTGTCGCAGCCGGACTCGGGCGAGGATGCCTTGAACATCACCGAGACGCTGATCCGTTCGAATGCGATCGACGTGATCATCATCGACTCGGTGGCGGCTTTGGTGACGAAGGCGGAGCTGGACGGCCAGATGGGCGACTTGACGGTGGGTGCGCAGGCGCGGTTGATGTCGCAGGCGATGCGCCGTTTGACCGGCGTGGTGAGCAAGACCAAGTGCATTTGTATTTTCACCAATCAGATTCGCGAGAAGATCGGCGTGATGTTCGGCAGTCCGGAGACGACGTCGGGTGGTCGGGCGTTGAAGTTCTTCTCCTCGATCCGCATCGATATCCGCCGCAAGGACCAGTTGAAGACGCCGGACGGCAAGATCATCGGCAATCGGACGAAGATCAAGGTGGTGAAGAACAAGGTGGCGCCGCCGTTCACGGAGTGCGAGTTCGACATCATGTATGACGAGGGGATCAGCCGCACGGGTTCGTTGCTGGACCTGGGCTTGGAGCATAAAATTTTGGAAAAGAAGGGCTCATGGATCGCCTATCAGGGCGAGTTGGTGGGCCAGGGTCGCGACGCGGCGAAGCAGACCTTGAAGGAGAAGCCGGAGTTGGCGGCGAAGATCCAGGCGGCGATTACCGAAAAAGTGAGTGTGGCGGGCGGCACCGATGTGACGGGTGCGGCCACCGAGGCGGACGCTGACTAGCGCGTCGGAGGGCGTCGTGGTCAGGATGCACTTCTGACCACGACTGACCCGGTGCGGTTTGCCGCCGGGTCTTCAGGCGGCGGCGAAACGCCGTAGCTGGCGCAGCGCGACCTCGAAATCGTGGGGGAGCGGGGCCTCGATGCGCACGGGCTCGCGGGTGGTCGGATGTTTTACGACCAAGGCGGCGGCGTGCAGGGCGAGGCGCTGGATCAAGGGCCGTTCTTCGGCCCGGCCCTTGTAGCCGCGCTTGAGGTCGGAGAGTTTAAGTTCGACGCCCGGCACGCCGTAGAACGGATCGGCCAGGATGGGTGCGCCGGCGGCCGCCAAGTGCACGCGGAGCTGGTGGGTGCGGCCGGTGAGCGGGGCGCATTCCACCCAGGCAAAGGCGCGTCCGCTCCGATCATAAAAACGTTCCAAGGTGCGGAAGTTCGAAACGCACGGTTTGCCGCCGCGACGTTTAAACACCCTCATGCGGCCGGGGCGCTGTTCGTCTTCGCCCAAGGCGAGCTCCAAGGTAAAGGCGTCGGGCAGTCGGCCGGTATCGTCACGGGCGGGCGGGGCGACTTTCATCGCTTCCTCGACCGGGGGCACGTAGCAGAGGGCCAGGTAGGTTTTTTGTGCGGTTTTGCTCTGGAACTGGCCGGAGAGGAAATCGAGGGCGGGTTTGTTTTTTGCGCAAAGGACCACGCCCGAAGTGTCGGCGTCGAGTCGGTGCACGTTGGCGACGTGGTGGCCGAGCCGGGCGTGGACAATGCCCATGAGGTTGGCGCGGGTTTTGTCCCAGCGGTCGGGCGCGATCAGCAGGCCGGCGGGTTTGTCGAAGGCCAGCAAGTCGTCGTCTTGGTGCAGCACCGGGGGAAGCGTCATGGAGTGGATTGAGACTTTTAACGGCGGGCGCGCGAGCGTCTTGTCAGGGGAAAATCGTCGCCCTCGTTGGCGGCTGCGGCAGAGAAGAGATCATGCCGTCCGCTCGCGGCCTGGGTGGTCTGATTGGTCAGAGCCGGCGCATTCTTGCGGGGCGCGATCATCCATAAGCTGCCGTAATACCTCGGGGTCTTTTGGGTGCAACCCGCAGTTGATGCATCAAGATTTTTTCCGCGGGGCCGATGAGTGAGGCGTTCCCCTTTTTATGCACAGCGCAACAACCCCTTTTGTTCCGCTCCGGCGGACCGAGCCTGCACGGGATGCGGCAATCGTCCCTTCAGGATCTGCCGCTACCGGTCTGGCGAGGGCGGCGTTGGGTGGTTGGTGCGGCGCTTGCCGGCTTCTCGGTTTATCGCTGCTGGTTTTCTTGGGTTTTGCGGCCGTTCCCGCGGCCCAGGCACAATCGCGGGAGGAGATTCAGTCGGCGTTGATCTTTAACTTCGCCCGATTTGTGACGTGGCCCGAGACGGCTTTTGCCAGTCCGACCGCGCCGGTGCGCTTGGTGTTTGTGGAGGCGGATGGCCTGGCCACGACATTCACCGACGTCGTGCGGGGCAAGAACGTCAACGGACGGGAGTTTGAAATCGTAAAGGGCGGTGCAGCCGATCTGGCCGGTGCGCACATTGTTTTTGTCGGCGGAGCGGGCCAATATGCGGCGGTGAGTGCGGCGGTTACGGGTAAGCCCATTTTGAGCGTGGGCGAAGAGGGTTTCCTCGGCGCGGGAGGTATGATCGCCATGCTGCGCGATGGGGCGAAAGTTGTCTTCGAGATTGATGTATCCGTGTTGAACGCGACCGGGCTGACGGTGGATCCCCGCCTGCTGCGCATCGCCAAGACCGTGAAAGGGCAATGATGAGCGCGCACACGTTGACGACCGGTGTTAAGGCCGGCTGGAAGCATCGCTGGACTTTAAAGCAGCGAATCGTGCTGCCCGTGACAATCGCCGTGCTTTTGGTGCTCACGGCGCTGATCACCCTGCAGGTTCGGCATACCAGCGAGCAGGCGAGACAGTCCGCCTTTCTGTTGGCGGAAGAAACGGGGCATCGTTTCGCGAACCGGGTCGGCACGCACCTCGCCAAGGCCCTGCTGGCTTCGCGCACCGCCGCGCAGACCTTTGTGGGCATGCGCGAGTCGCTCATCGACGACCGATCCCAATACAACTCGATTCTGGAGCAGATACTTAAAGGCAACGCGGACTTCGCGGCCATTTGGACGGTTTGGGAAGCGGATGCTCTGGATGGGAACGATCAGCGTTTTGCCGGCCGGGTGGGAGCCGACGCAGCCGGTCGTTTCGCACCCCTGTGGTATCGCAAAGGTGATCGTCTGGAGCTGGAAAGTCACCGCGGCCACGACGCCGCGGACGCGAACAACTACTATCAAATCGTCAAAACCGAGAGGCAGGAGTTTGTGTTTGATCCTCTCCCGCGGCCGATGGGCGAAGGCGAATTGGAAGTCGTGGTCGTCGGCGTCCCCATTGCTTACAACGGCGAAACACTCGGCGCGCTCGGGGTTCATGTGCCCATGGCGTCCCTGCACGAATTAATCGCGGCCATACGGCCTTACGAAACGGGCTCGGCGGCGCTGATCGGCGCCGGCGGCACCTACATCGCCCACGCCGTCGCCGGCCAGCTTGGCGCAGCTGCGGAATCCGCCGAGGGACTGGCGAGCATACGAAAGGCACTCGATACCCAGGAGGCCTGGTCGGCGGTCGTCGCGGGTCGTGGCGGCCAAGCCGAGGTCTTTCGCGTGATTGTTCCCGTCCACATCGGATTGGCCGCCGCTCCTTGGTGGTTGGAGATCTCCATTCCTCTGGAGCAAATCCTGGCGGAATCCCATTCAGCCATGAAGAGCTCCATCGCCTTCGGCTTGGTGGCCATGGCCGTGTTGATGGTGATCACCTATGTGCTTGCCCGGACGATCGGCATGAACCTGGACTCGATGTCAGGACGGCTTTCCATCTCCGCCGGCGATCTTGAATCTTCGGCCCAGGCCTTGCAAGCGGGCGGGGAAGCGCTGGCGAAGGGCGCGAGCGAACAAGCCGCCGCTCTGGAAGAAATCAGCGCCTCGCTCGAGCAGATGGGCGGCATGACGCGTCGTAACGCGGAGGGTGCCGCCCAGGCTAAATCCCTCGCCGCCGACACGCGCAAAACCGGCGACCAAGGCGCCCAGGAGATGGAGCGCATGACCCAGGACATGCAGGCCATCAAGGACTCCAGCCGGGCGATTGCTAAAATCATCAAGACCATCGACGAGATTGCTTTCCAAACCAACATCCTTGCGCTGAACGCCGCCGTCGAGGCTGCCAGGGCGGGCGAGGCCGGCATGGGTTTCGCCGTGGTGGCCGACGAGGTTCGCAGCCTTGCGCAACGCAGCGCCCAAGCCGCCCGCGAGACATCGGACAAAATTGCCGACGCCATCGCCAAGACCGAAAAGGGCGCACACACCAGTCACCAAGTCGCCTCTCTGCTCCATGAGATCGTGGAGAAGGCCCGAAAGCTGGACGAGTTGGTGGGCGAAGTGGCCACCGCGTCCCATGAGCAACGGGAAGGCATTGACCAGTTGAGTAAAGCGATGGAGTCGCTGGATCGCATCACCCAGGAGAACGCCGCCAGCGCCGAGCACAGTGCGGCGGCGGCGCAGGAGCTGAACGGCTTTGCCCACGGTGTCGGTGATGCGGTCGAACAACTCACCATTTTGGTGCGTGGAGAAAAAGCCGCCCTGCGGACTTTGAGCGGGGTCTCCGGCTCCGCTCCCCGCCAAGTCGAAGCGCTCCCCGTGAAGGGAGCCCCGTTTTAACGCCATCCGTCCATTACCCCCAATCGACCAACATGAAAAAACACCACAAATCCCCCTCGTGCCGTCTTCGCCAAGCGCTCGCCTTGGCGGCCGGTCTGCCGCTCACCCTGACTCTTGCATCCGCGCAGAATGCCGCGGCGGATCTGCTCGATTTGGATCTGGAGCAACTCGTCAACATGGAGGTGAAAAGCGCGGCCGGTCTGACCAAGATCGACGCTCGTCGCATCCCCATTCCTCTGACCGAGCTCGACGCGAAAACCATTCGGCAGTCCGGTGCCCGCGACTTGAACAAGCTGATCGAAAACGAGGTGCCGAACTCGCAGTTCGTATTCCATCACGGTCACGGCCCGCATCTTGGGTTTCGTGGCATCATCAGCGACCGCGAGGACAAGTATCTTTATCAGGTGAACGGGCGCACCATGAACAATCGCCTCTACACGGGCGCTGACATGGAGCGCGGACTCCCCTTGCTGGGTGACATCAACAAAGTCTCGGTCGTGCGCGGACCCGCCTCGGCCACGCATGGCGCGGGAGCGATTGCCGGCGTGGTGAATGTTGAGACGTATAACGGGCTCACCTTCGAAGGCGTCGAGACCAGCGTCCGGCACGGCATCGTGGACGCCTACACGGCGGGCGAGGTGAAGTTCGGCGGCAAATTCACCGAGGACAGCGGTATCTTTTTCTACTACGGCCAAGTGGACCGCGAAGGGATGGACTCGGACTACTACATCGGCCGCAATTTCACGGCCAGGAATGGCCTGCCGGCGAATGTCGCGGGCCAGCCCGCTCCGTTTGAGGGAGCCAAACTTTATGCGCCCAGCGATGATTTGCAGAGCAAACTTCACCTGAGCCTGGTCAAGGGCCCCCTCGAGTTTTGGACGCGTTACGTCGAGGACGGCTATGAACTGCGCCGGCAGCGCGAGGTCTATTCATCCAATAAACCGGCAACCACCTCCATGGAGGGCTGGTTGGCGGGGCGCACCTTGGACAACTCGCAATTGACGACCGCGCTGCGCTATAAAGAGGAGCTCTCTCCGACGTGGACGGTTGATTCCATGTTGAGCTTTGATCGCTACCAGATGGCCGATTGGCGCGGCAGCAGCGATGTCGTCAACAGCGGCAACTTTTCCGCGAACGAAGAGAACGAGATCTTCGCGCGCGCGATCGCCGTCTGGACGCCCAATGATTCACACTCGCTCGGTTTCGGTGTCGATTACTCGATTGAGTATTTTGAAGAGCCCGGTCGCAGCGACGCGTTGAACAGCGGGGCCGGTCGGCCCAATGTGGCGGATCGTAAGTGGGATGTGGATACGGTGTCGTTCATGCTCGAGCACCAGTGGAAGATCAGCGACCAGTTCACCCTGTTCAGCAGCGGCCGCACCGACAAGCACACCTACACCGACTGGCTGATTTCACCGCGCGGCACCCTGGTCTACACGCCGCATGACAAACACACGCTGAAGTTCATGGCGGGAGAATCCGTGCGGCGCAGCGGCGACTCCGAGCTCTACGCTCAAGCCACGCGCTCCGGCATGCCGGCGGGCACGCCGGTCGGCTTTGTCCCGCCTGACAAGATTTCCGATGCCGAAAAGCTGTTGGCCCGTGAGGTTTCCTATGAGTATCAGGTTTCCAAGGAGTGGAGCGCCGGGTTGAATGTTTTCCATCAGGACTATTCGGCCATCGGCTGGGTCACCGCCACCGGATCCTCGCAGCCGGTCGGCGAGTTCGAAATGGCGGGCGGTGAATTCACCGTCAGTTACCGTCGGCCCGGCACGCGGATCGATTTCTCGCATGGCGTGGTGGAGTTGTTGGATGCCAAAACCGGCTTTGATCCCGCGACCAACCGGTATCAGGGCATAGGACTGACGCAGGATGGTGTCAGCGACTTGTTGGCTTGGTCGTCCATGATCTCGAAGTTGTCGGTCACGCACGACATCACTTCGAAGCTCACGGCCAGCACCTCGTTGACCTTCTATTGGGGCTTTGATGGAGCCGAGGATCTGGCCAAGCATATCAACCTCCAGGATCCGGGTTTTATTAATACGAATGTGACTCCGAACGCGGCCACGGCTTCCAATACGCCGCAGTCGCAGCCCGGCTACACCACGCCCTATGGAGCCAATCTGTATTGGAACGTCGGTCTCGAATATCGCCCGACCGAGAATTGGACCCTGCGTATCGATGGTTACAACCTGGCCGAGCTTTTCGATGACACCCTATCGAAGAGGAACTACTTCTTCCGCATGTCGGAGTTCAGCGTGGAGGCCGCTTCCCTCGCTCTTTCGGCGAAGTATAAATTCTAACCCGCCGGAGTGAATCGACGCCCAAGCCCGGACTGATTTCAGGTCCGGGCTTTTTTGCGCCCGGTCTGGACGGCGGCGCCAGGACGTGAACAGCCTTCTGGCATGTGCACCCGGATCGTGTTTGAGGTCGAGGCCGCCCGAGCGGGATTTTCCCGGCTCGGGCTCTCGGCGTTGGCCGAGGTGGCGGCCCGGGCGCGGGATCGGTTCAATCTGGGTCCGGGCGCGGAATTGACCGCGATGCGGGCCGGGTCGGCGCCGGGCACCGCCCGGGCTTTTGCACCGCGGTGGGGTTGGTCCGGCGGCGCGAGGGGGCCGCTGCTGAATGCCCGCGCCGAGAGTCTGGCCGAGCGCCCGGCTTTTGCCGAGGCTCGCCTGCATCGCCGCTGCCTGGTGCTGGCCACCGGATTTTACGAATGGGAGAAACGTGGCGCGGCGCGTCTGCCCTGGCTTTTTCGGCGCGCCGACGGAGCGCCGTTTGCCCTCGCTGGTTTGTGGGACGAGCAGGGTGAGCGCCCGGCTGCGGTGGTGGTGACCACGGCGGCGGATGCTGTGGTGGGCCGCATCCACGACCGCCGTCCGGTTTGGTTGCCCGATGCGGAGGCCTGTCGTGCCTGGCTTGATGCGCGAACCGCGGCGAGTGCCGTCGACGGGCTGCTGGCCGCGCCGGCATCCCACCTCGTGGCTACTCCGGTGAGCCCGCGCTTGAATCGCGGCGATTGGGATGCGCCCGGCTGCGTGGCCCCGGCTTCGCACGGAGTGGTCGGTCGCGCAGCGGGAACGGCGGGTGAGCTGCCGCTCGGGTAATCCCGCGGGCTGGACTTCTGCCCAAACTTGCTTCGGCACCCGGCAGCCTGTTGCGTGTCGTTTCTTTTCCCACCTTATCCCCCACATGAACACCTCCATCTTGTTCCGTCGCTTCTTTGGTCTGGCTGCCCTCGCCCTCGTGGCCGCCGCGCCCGCCGTGCGCGCCGAATCACCGGCGCCGGTTGTAGTTCCGCCTGCGCCGGTCGCGGAAAAAGCCGCTGTCACCGACATCCGCATCGTTTTGAAAACTTCCAAGGGCGACATCGCCGCCACGCTCTTTGCCTCCAAAACCCCGATGACGGTGGCCAACTACCTCAACCTCGCCGCCAAGGGTTACTACGACGGGCTCACCTTTCACCGCGTCATTCCCGACTTCATGATCCAGGGCGGCGACCCGCTCGGCACCGGCACCGGTGGTCCGGGCTACAAGTTCGGCGACGAGTTTCACCCCTCGTTGCGCCACTCCAAACCCGGCATCTTCTCCATGGCCAACGCCGGCCCGGGCACCAACGGCAGCCAGTTCTTTGTCACCCACGTCCCCACGCCTTGGCTCGATGGCAAACACAGCGTCTTCGGCGAGGTCACCCAGGGTCAGGACGTGGTCAACCGCATCGCGAAGGGCGACACCATTCAAAAGATCGAAATCCTCGATTCCACCGATGCCCTCTTCGCCGCGCAGGCCGCCAATCTGGCCAAATGGAACGCGGCGCTGAAACGCTGAGCCGCTCCATCCTCGACTCCCTTCTCCGGCGCCCGCCCGCTTCGCATGGCCGTTCCTCATTTTGATCTGCTCCTGGCCGATACGCAGACGGCCGCCCGCCGGGGTCGTCTGCGCACCCGCCACGGCGTGATCGAGACGCCGATCTTCATGCCCGTCGGCACCCAGGGCACGGTCAAGGGCGTGACGGTCGAGCAGCTGCGCGAGCTCGGCGCCCAGATCATCCTGGGCAACACCTACCATCTCAACCTGCGACCGGGTAGCGAGCTGGTGCGCGAGCTCGGCGGGCTGCACCGGTTCATGGGCTGGGACGGCCCCATTCTGACCGACAGCGGGGGCTTTCAGGTCTTCTCCCTGGCCAAGCTGCGCAAGATGCGCGACGACGGCGTGGAGTTTCGCAGCCACCTTGATGGCAAGAAGCTCTTTCTCGGACCGCGCGAGGTCATGGCCATACAGTCCAATCTGGGCAGCGACATCGCCATGGTGATCGACGAGTGCCCGCCCTGGCCCTGTGAACGCGACGCCACCGCCGCCGCCTGCGCGCGTTCCTTGCGGTGGGCGGCGGAGTGTCGGCGCATCGCGGACGACTCGGGTTTTCTCGCCGGCGGGCATCATCTCTTCGCCATCGTGCAGGGCTCGACTTACGACGACTTGCGGCGCGAGGCGGCCGAGGCGCTCGGCGCCCTCGACTTCCCCGGCTACGCGGTGGGTGGTGTCAGCGTGGGGGAGCCTGAGCCTGAGATGCTCAAGCAGGTGGGCGCCACCACTCCGTTCCTGCCCGCCGACAAGCCCCGCTACACCATGGGTCTGGGCACTCCGCCGCAGTTGCTCAAAATGGTCGCGCTCGGGGTGGATATGTTCGACTGCGTGCTGCCGAGCCGCGTGGCCCGCAACGGCCTGGTTTTCACCCCCGACGGTCCGCTCAACCTGCGCAACGAAAAGTTTCGCGCCGACCCCGGCCCGCTGCACCCCGAGGTGCACAACTACACCGCGCGCTACTCCCGCGCCTACCTCCGCCATCTCATGGTCGCCGGGGAGATGCTCGGCTGCACGCTGCTGACCCTGCACAACCTCGCCTTTTACCTCGACCTCATGGCCCAGGCTCGCGCCCACATCGAAGCGGGTGATTACGGCCCCTGGCACCGTGCCTGGGTGGCGCGTTACGAGGCGGGCGCCGAAGAGCGAAAACGCCTCTCCCCGGGTGTGGCCAAGAAAAAGCCCCGCCCACCCAAGCCGGAGCCGTCCGCCCCGCCCGCTACGCCTGCAACGCCCGCGGTTCCCGACTCGCCGGCCGCGGCAGATTCGGATTGAGGCCGCCTTTTTACTCGCCGCCGGCGCGCTGGTTTGTCCCTTTTTCGACCATGCGTATTCTTGTCACCGGCGGCGCCGGTTTTCTCGGTTCCCATCTCTGTGATCGTCTGCTCCGAGACGGCCACGATGTCATCTGCCTCGACAACTTTTTCACCGGCCGCAAGGCCAACATCAATCATCTGCACGGCCGGCCCGATTTTGAACTCGTTCGGCACGACGTGATCGACCCCTTCAAGTTCGAGGTGGACCAGATTTACAACCTCGCCTGCCCCGCCTCGCCGCCGCACTATCAGTATAACGCGATCAAGACGGTGAAGACCTCCGTCATGGGCGCGATCAACTGCCTCGGCTTGGCCAAACGCACCCGTGCCCGCGTTTTTCAAGCCAGCACCTCCGAGGTCTACGGCGATCCTGCCGTGCACCCCCAACCCGAAAGCTACTGGGGCAACGTCAACCCCATCGGCATCCGCTCGTGCTACGACGAGGGCAAGCGCGTGGCGGAAACCCTCTTCATGGATTATCACCGTCAGAACGGCGTGGATATCCGGATCGTCCGCATCTTTAACACCTACGGTCCGCGTATGCATCCCAACGACGGACGCGTCGTGTCCAACTTCATCGTGCAGGCGCTCAAGGGGGACGATCTCACCATTTACGGCGACGGCACCCAGACGCGTTCCTTTTGCTACGTGGACGACCTGATCGAGGGTTTTGTGCGTCTGATGAACCAGACCGCCGTCACCGGCCCGATCAACATCGGCAACCCGGGCGAATTCACCATGTTGCAGCTCGCGGAACTCACGCTGCGTCTCACGGGGTCCAAGTCCAAGATCGTGCACCGTCCGCTGCCTGGTGACGACCCCAAGCAGCGTCGGCCCGACATCACGCTCGCGCAAAAACATCTCGATGGTTGGGCTCCGGCCGTGCCGCTCGAAGAAGGTCTAAAACGCACCATCGACTACTTCCGCACTCAGGTCTGAGTGTCGTGCGGAGTTGGTTGAGGAGCGCCGCCGTTGGGCGGCGGCGTTGCCGCCGTCAGCCGATTAGGGACAATCGGCTCCACCCCGGAGTTGGGTGCGACGGCGGAACACGTTTGGTCGGCGGGTGGAGCGTGTTGTCCCCTACGCGCGCCGCAGGCTGGGGTGCGTAACATAAGTGCGTCTAAAAGAATCAAATACTTCGCATAATATTGGTTAAGGGGCGGCGCGAATGTGACGATGCCCACGGAGTTAACGTGTTTTTCGTCAGACTATCGCGAGTATGCCGAATCAAACACGGGCTTCTTCATACCTGTTACCTCCCCGTCATGAAACACAACTCCCTTACGGTCGGACGTCGCGTCGTGCTCGGCTTTGCCCTTCTGCTTGCCATCCTATTTGCGGTCGGCGCGATCACCTTGCACCTCGAAGACGATGTGGGTGAAGGCTTGAATTTCGTGAATCGCCAAGTGGCCCCGGCGAGTCGGCATGCGGCGGACCTGCTCGCCCACATGGATGAGTTCCGCCTCAACGCCCGCGTTTATGGCCTCACCGGCTCCGACGCGGATCTGCAGCTGACGCGTGCGGCTTTGGAGAAGGTGCGTAGCAGTCAAAAACTCATCAGCGAGATGCTTGCCGCCGATCCACGGCTCGCCGCCCAGCTCGGCGAAGCTGCCCGTGATTTCGACGCTTCGCTGGCCGCCTACGAGCCTATCTTGCGGCGCACCGCCACACACCAAGAGATGTTGAGTTCTTTATGGGAATCCGTGGAGGAGAGCCGAATCCAGACTGAGGATGCGTGCGCGGTCATGTTGGACGGCATGTTTGCCGCCTCGGCTCGAGATCATGCCAACAATAACGCTCCCGAAGCCGCCCGCCGCCTCGATCGTATGCAAGGCATGGTCACTCTCGGAGGCATGTTACGCGAATTTCACGCCGCCTCGTTACGTGGCCGCGCCGAGCGCGATCCCGCTGCCATCCTCGAAGGTCTTAAACGCCTGCCGACCGCCCTTTCGTTGGTCGAGGATATCCGTCTAACCCAAGTCAACGCCGACAACCGAGCACGCCTCGATGCTGTCGAGGCGGCCTTGCGGGAGCTTCAGGTCGGCGGCCAGGCGTATGCCGCGGAACTCACCGCCTTGGCCGAAACCAACACCGCTCGCGCCCGGGCGGGTGAAGTCGCCGCCGCGACCACACTCGCCTTCATGGATGCTGCGGAGAAAACCACCCAGGACTACATGGTGGTCGTGGAGTCCGCGCTGAACGTGCTGCGTCGCACGGTGCAAACCGGATCGTTGGCCGGACTCCTTTTCGGTCTCGGGGTAGCCTGGCTGATCATTCGCCAGATCAATCGCGCCCTTACCGCCACCGCCGAGGGTCTGACCGACGGTTCCCGTCAAGTCGCCTCCGCCGCCGGCCAAGTGTCGGCTTCGAGTCAATCATTGGCCGAAGGTTCGAGCGAACAGGCCGCCTCGCTGGAGGAAATCAGTTCCTCGATCGAAGAGCTGTCCAGCATGACCAAACGCAACGCCGACAATGCGCAGGCGGGCAAAACCGCCTCGAATCAAGCCCGCGTCGCCGCCGAGACCGGGGCGGCCGAAATGACGCGGATGCAGGAAGCGATGAACGCCATCCAGCAGTCGTCGGCGGATATTTCCAAAATCATCAAAACGATCGATGAGATCGCCTTTCAAACCAACATCCTGGCGTTAAACGCCGCGGTGGAGGCCGCCCGGGCCGGCGAGGCGGGGGCGGGTTTTGCGGTGGTGGCCGATGAGGTGCGTTCACTGGCCCAGCGTTCGGCGGTGGCGGCCCGGGAGACGGCGGACAAGATTGCCGCTGCCACGCAAAAATCCGCCCAAGGCGTGGAGTTGTCCGCCCGGGTTGGCGGCGGTCTGCGGGAGATCGTGGAGAAGGCGCGGGAGGTGGATCGTTTGGTCGCCGAGGTGGCCACCGCTTCCCACGAACAGTCCGAGGGCTTGGCCCAGATCAACGTCGCGATCACGCAGATGGACAAGGTCACCCAGTCCAACGCCGCCGGAGCCGAGGAGACGGCCTCCGCCGCCGAGGAACTCAATGCCCAGTCGTCCGAGCTCCAGCACGCGGCCGCGCGCCTGGCTGCGCTGGTGGGCGTACGGATCGAGAGCCATGGGGAGCTCGCGGCTGCGGCGACCGTCGGCGGGCGCCCGATGAAGGTGGCTCGTTCGGCCGCCGGAACGGGCGGCCGCCCCGCCGGCGCCCCGTTGCCAACGGTATCCACGCGCGCCTTACACGCGCCCGCGACCCCGGCGGATGGCAAGGCGGAGAGCCTGAGTTTTCACGACTAGAGCTCGATTGCAGAATTAAGTGCTAGCCTGACGGGTGCTCCCCGGACCGAATCGGATTTTTCAGATTATGCCCGGCCGCCGTGCACTCCCCACGCTGTCGCACCCAGTTCCGAAGTGGAGTCGATTGTCCCTAATCGGCTGACGGCGGCCCCGCCGCCGCCCAAAGGCGGCGTGGCCCAGGCGCGGCGTGGCTGTGCGGCAACGGCCGCGTGGCGCGGAGGCGCGGCGCGACGCCGCGTCAGCGTGTCAGCGACAACACGCTTCACCTCCGACCAAACGGGTTTCGCTAGGGGGCGGCGGGCGCCGGCAGGGGGGCGGCAGCGGCCGGCGCTTGTTCTTTGGCAAAGTCCATGGCGGCGGCCTGCACCTTGGGCATGGCGCGCATCAAGCGGGGCATCATGGATTCGCTGATTTTGGCCTGCAATTCAGGCTGTTTTTCGAGCATGGCCCGACCGGCCGGGGTGGAGTAGAAATCGGCCTGGGCCTTGAGTTCGTCGGCGGTAAAAAGTTCGGCGTAGGCCTTGGCCATGTCCTGGCGCATGGAGGGCAGATCCATTTCGGCGAGCATGACGTCCATCACCCGTTTTTGCAGGGCGGCCAGGCGGGACTGCTCGGCGTCGCCACCGCGTCCGCCCATCAGGCCGGACATCGATTTCATCATCGCGGATTGTTGCGCCCGGATGCCCGCCTCGATCATTTCTTCGAACCGAATCTGCTGCAGCAGGGCATCCGCCTCGGCCAGCGAAGCGGCGCGACTGCCCGACGCCTGGATCACACTGTTCGCCAGCGTGATCGCGCGGGTCTCTTCGCCCCGCCGCAGGGTGAGCTTTTGTCCCTCGGCGTCATAGCTTTCGAGCCTCCAGCCATCAAACTCCGACCCCAGGCCCACCCAGCGGGCGGTGCCGGCCGCATCGGCGAGAGAGAACAAGCTGGCTTGGCCATCGATCAACACGCTGCGCAGAATGGGTGCGGTGCTCTCGGCTCGCAGCGAACCACCTAACCAGAGGGCGCCACCCAGGGTGGCTAACCGGAGACAACGGAGCAGGGTGGCGGTAGGGGCGGAGGTGGTGTGCATAATCAAAAAACGGCCCACCGATTCACCACACCTGCCCGATGCTGGCAATTGGCTTTTGCAACGGAGACCACGTTTATCCGGACGCATCCGCGTCGGATGCGGGCTCTAAGCAAAAAATTGCACGGTTTGTTATTCTATAAAATAAATCATAAATTAATGAATAATAGAAATATATGATATCAATAAACGGATAATTTTATAAATTTGTGCACACTTTACTTGCCATCGTTTAGCCGGTCGATCATAGCTGGCATCGTCTCCCGTATCCGTGCGCGCCCCTAGTCAATCGCACCTCGCTCGTCATTTGCGCCTTTCTCGCGCCACGGTGTCGCGCGCGCTGGCCAATCACCCGGCTTTGAGCGCAGATACTCGCGCTCGGGTGCAAGCTGCCGCCGCCGAGCTGGGTTACCTGGGCACGCCGGCTCGCAGTGTGCGTCGCGCCCCGGCTGCGCCGCCGCTGCGCTTGGGCGTTTTGATTGGCAGTCCCTTGGTGCCGGCCGACCAGATTGCGTTGCCCCAGATCCTGGAGGGTATCCGCGCCCGCGCCGGCATGGAGCGGGCCGAGGTGGACGTCTTTCCGTTCACCCCCGAGGAGGCGGCCCCGCTGGCTGGTCGCCGCCGGTTGTTTGGCCAACTGCGCACCGCCGGCTGGCGTGGTGCCATTTTGCTTTATCCCCAGCCCGAGGCCACCGTCGCAATGCTGGCCGATAAACTCTCCGTGGTCTCCGTGCTGCACGAGTGTGCCGACGAACGGGTGGACGTTATCGACACCGACCACGGCGGTGTGCGCTCGCTGGTGGCTCGCCTCGCCGCCCTCGGTCACCGCCATATTGGCTTCGCCACCTGGCGCTACCCGGTTGGCGGACTCTGGGCCTCCCGGCGTTTTGCCGCCTACGCCGAGGCCTTGGTTCACCACGGCCTGCCTCTCCGGGCTGACTGGACGATTAACCTTGGGCCCGCCACGGCGTCCGCCCCCACTCCCGCTGCTCTGGCCGATACGGTCGTTTCCCGCCTGCGCCAAGACGGCGTCACCGCCTGGGTCTGCGCCGCCGACCATCAGGCCTACCACCTCGTCGCCGACTTGCGCGAACGCGGACTGCGGGTGCCGGCCGACATTTCCGTGACCGGTTTTGACGGTCAACCACCGCCCCCGGGGCTGCCCGCCCTGACCGGTCTCGCCGTGCCCAACGCCGATCTCGGTGCCTCCGCCGTGGCCCGTCTCGTCGGCCGCCTGCTGCAACCCACTTCGCGCCGTCGCATCACTCTGGTGGCCCCGCATCCGGTCGAGGGCGCCTCGATCGCCCCGCCCGCCGGGCCGTTGCCCCGGTGAGTTTTCCGCCCCGCCTTTTCCCCCGCAAACACCATGGCCAAAGCCAAAAAATCCACCGCCGTCGAGCACTTCGCCGGCCTCTCCAAAATCGCCTACGAAGGCCCCCAGAGCGACAATCCGCTCGCGTTCAAACACTATAACGCCACCGAAAAAGTCGGCTCCAAGACCATGGCCGAGCACCTGCGCTTTGGCATCGCCTACTGGCATGCCTTCCGCGGCGCGGGCTCCGATCCCTTTGGCCCCGGCACCATCGTGCGCAAATGGGAATCCTCCTCCAAGGACCCCGTCTCCGTCGCCAAGGTTCGCATGGATGCCGCCTTCGAGTTTTATCAAAAAATCGGCGCGCCCTTCTGGTGTTTCCACGACCGCGACATCGCCCCCGAGGGCGCCACCCTGGCCGAATCCAACAAGAACCTCGACGCCATCGTCGCCCACGCCAAAGCCCTCCAAAAAGCCACCGGCGTAAAGCTGCTCTGGGGCACGGCCAACCTGTTCAGCAACCCGCGCTACATGTGCGGCGCCTCGACCAATCCCGACGCCCATGTCTTCGCCTACGCCGCCGCCCAGGTGAAGAAAGCCCTCGAAGTCACCCAGGAGCTCGGTGGCGAAAACTACGTGTTTTGGGGTGGACGCGAAGGCTACGAGACCCTGCTCAACACCGATCTGAAACGTGAGCAGGACCACCTTGCCCGCTTCCTCGGCATGGCGGTCGATTACGCCAAAAAGATCGGCTTCAAGGGGCAGTTCCTCATCGAGCCCAAACCGAAGGAACCCACCAAACACCAATACGATTTCGACTGCGCCACCTGCATCGGTTTCCTCAAGACCTACAAACTCGACAAGCACTTCAAGTTCAACATCGAGACCAACCACGCCACCCTGGCCGGCCACACCTTCCAGCACGAGATCGAGGTTGCGGGCTCCGCCGGCATGTTGGGCTCGATCGATGCCAACACCGGCGACTTGCTCGTTGGCTGGGATACCGACCAGTTCAACACCGACGTCAAGGAACTCACCCTCGCCATGATGAGCATCTTGAAATTCGGCGGCCTCGGCTCCGGTGGTTTCAACTTCGACGCGAAACTTCGCCGTCCCTCGATCGACCTCGCCGACCTTTTCCACGCCCACATCGGCGGCATGGACGCCTATGCTCAGGCGCTCAAGCTTGCCCATCGTATCAACAGCGAGGGCGTCTTCTCCAAGCAGGTCGCCGCGCGTTACTCGTCCTTCGATTCCGGATACGGCAAGGATATCGAGACCGGCAAGGCCGACTTCGAGAGCCTGGAGAAACTGGTGTTGGGCAAGCTCGGTGAGCCCACGCCGGTCTCCGGTCGCCAGGAGAAGCTCGAAAACGAGCTCAACACCCAGCTCTTTCGTTAAGCTGCTTTCGCACTAACATCCCCGGTGCGTTCACGAGCCCGGCCGCGCTTCGCTGCGCGCCCGGGCTTTTTGATGGCGCTCGTCCGAACCGCGCAGTCTGGGCGGCGGCGTTGCCGCCGTCAGCCGATTGGGGACAATCGGCTCCACCTCGAAGGTGGCTGCGCTGGCCAAACACGTTTGGCCGGGGTGGAGCGTGTTGTCCCCAACACGCGGACGCGGCGTTGCCGCCGCGCCTCCGTGCCGCTCAGCCGCTTGGTTTTCGCGCCAAGCGGCTGCTGGATTTCGATTCCGTGTGAAAATGATTGCCGTCCGAACTCCCTACCGAAATCGCCGTCCTTGGCTTGGTTGACGCCTACCCGCTTCCGCCGACCGGCGGCTCTGCTTTTGGTCCCGATACCCAACCTCAACCCCACAGCCATCATGCCCCGCCTCCTTGCCCTGCTTTTAGCGACCGTCTGCCTGCCTTTTGCCGCCCAGCCTGTCCGGGCCGCCGAGCCCACCGGCTGGGACTTGGCGAAGGTCATCGAAGCCCGCATTCAGGCTCCGGTTTTTCCCGACCGCGACTTCAACGTCACCGCCTACGGCGCCGTGGCTGACGGCTCCACCCCCGCGACCGCCGCCATCCGCGCCGCCATCCAAGCCTGCCACGCCGCCGGCGGAGGTCGCGTCATCGTGCCCGCCGGGGACTACCTCACCGGCCCGATCGTTCTGCTCAGCAACGTAAACCTCCACCTCCAAGCCGGCGCCACCCTGCGCTTCAGCACCAATCCCGACGACTATCTGCCCGCCGTGCTGACCCGTTGGGAAGGCCTCGAGCTCTACAACTACTCCCCGCTCATTTACGCGCTCGACCAGGAAAACATCGCGGTCACGGGCGAAGGTGTGCTCGATGGTCAAGGCGAACCTTGGTGGCCGTGGAAGGGACGGTGGAAGCACCGCACCGATTGGGCGGACAATCCCCAGCAACAACGCGAGGCGCGCACCCGCTTGATCGCCCAGGCTCGCGACGGAGTTCCGGTTGAACAGCGGGTCTACGGCCGCGGCGATTATCTGCGGCCCAACCTTTTTGCCCCCCTTCGTTGCCGCAACGTGCTTTTCGAGGGGGTTACCGTGCGCAACTCCCCCATGTGGCACCTCAACCCCGTGCTTTGCCAGAACGTGATCATTCGTCGCGTCACCATCGTCGGTCACGGTCCGAACAATGATGGGGCCAACCCGGAGTCCTGCACCGACGTGCTGATCGAGGACTGTTTCTTCGACACCGGCGACGATTGCATCGCCATCAAGTCCGGCCGCAACGAGGACGGCCGCCGCATCGGTGTGCCCTCGTCCAACATCATCATCCGCGGTTGCACCATGAAGGATGGGCACGGCGGGGTGGTCATCGGCAGCGAGATCTCCGGCGGTTGCCGCAATGTATTCGTGGAAAACTGCACGATGGACAGCCCCAACCTCGAACGCGCCCTGCGTCTTAAAACCAATTCCTTCCGCGGCGGCCTGATCGAAAACATTTACATGCGCGACGTGCGCATCGGCCAAGTGAAGCAGGCGGTGGTGCTTTGCGACTACTTCTATGAAGAGGGTGATGGCGGCGGCCACGACCCCGTCGTGCGCAACATCGTGATTGAGCGCGTCACCGCCGGCAAATCCCGCCACCCGCTTTTCCTGCGCGGTTATGCCCGTTCGCCCATCACCAACATCGTGCTCCGCGACTGTCGTTTCGAGGGCATCGCCCAGCCGTCGGTCATCAGCCACGTGCGCGGTTTGGTCTTCGAAAACGTCTTTCAGAATACCGGGGAAAAAACCGACGAATGGGGTATGCCGCTGACCACGCCCTGACCCGCACTTAGGCGCTGCCGTTTCGCCTGGGCGGCGGCGATGCCGCCGTCAGCCGATTGGGGACAATCGGCTCCACCCCGGAATTGGTTGCGTTAGTGAAACGCGTTTGGTCGGCGGTGGAGCGTGAGGTGTCTGATCGGCGGTCATGGCGTTTGTCACGAGCACGTGTCGGCGCGGTAAACATGGCGTTACGCACTCAGGCCGGACTTGCCGGCTGGCTTTGGGCCGCGCTTCACCTCGACTCCCGGCGCGCCCTGCGCGCCCACGCCATGCCCGCGCCCAGTCTCGCCCCCGCCTTGTCTTTTCTCCAAGCGCTTCGCCAAACGCCGCCGGCCCAGCCCTTGCGCACCTTGGTGCGCGCCGCCGCCCGCCGGCTCGGGCCGCCGCGCCGCGAGACGCTGAGCTCCGACCCCGGCCCCGCCGTGCGGGCCGCCCTCGCCGCCGGGCACGGCACGCCCGCCGCCCTCGCCAGCGTGCGCCGCGAGGCCCGTCCCGGCTCCCGGCCCACGCTCGTGCTCGGCGGCTTCGTGCCGGCCGCCGCCGAGCAGGTGTATCTTCTGCGCGGATACCTAGCCCGGCAGGGTTCGGTTTACTACTTCGACTACCCGCGCGACGATTTTTCCCTGCCGCTGCTGGCCGCCCAACTCGACGACCTCGTCGCCGCCATCACCACTCGCGAGGGCGCGCCACCCGTGGTCGTCGCGGTCAGTTTTGGCGCCGGCGTGGCGCTCGACTGGCTGCGCC
>CAYNUW010000025.1:0-16255 GCA_964400455.1 uncultured Akkermansia sp.
GGCCGAGACCCGTAGCTGGCTGCTCGACACCACTCCCGCCACCCGCGACGACGTTTCCGACGCCCCCATCGCGATCGGCCGCACCTACGCCGACGCCGCCTCCGGCGCGTTTATCACCCCCTTGGCGACCGGCGGCGAAGGTGCCGACGCCTACCTCGACGTCCGGGTAAATTTCGGTCCGTTCTCCGCCAACCAGCCGCCCACCGCCGGCACCCTGGACGGTCCGGCCGTCGTCGTCGCCCGGACCGCGCCTGTTTACACCTTGTCCGGGGCAAATGACCCCGACGGCGACGCCCTGGCCTACGCATGGAACGCCGGCGACGGCTCGGTGCCGGACAACCAAGCCTCCGCCACGCCCGAGTGGATCGTCGGCGGCTCTTATCCGCTCTCCGTCACCGTGTCCGACATGAAAGGCGGCCTCGCCACCGCTTCCCGGACCGTGACTGTCACCGATCCGCTCGACACGTGGGCGGTCGGCTCCGTCGGCGCCACCACCGACCTGCGCCGCGCCCTCTTCGCCCGCGGCCGTTTCCTCGCCGCCGGCTACTGGGGCGAGACCTACCTGAGCTGGGACGGCGCGACTTGGGAATCGATAGGCCAGCCTCCTGCCATCGACCAGCCTCGCTTCGCCGCCGGCCCTTCCACCTTTGTCGCCGCCGGCCTGCTCGAAAACGACAACACCCGGGGGCAGCTCTGCTGGTCGCCCGACGGCCGCCGCTGGCGCACCGCCAACTTCCCGACCGGCATCCCCGCCGTCCGCGAGGTCCGCTACGCCGACAGCCGCTTCCTTGCGGTCGGCGATGACGGCACCGTGCTGAGCTCCGCCGACGGCATCAGCTGGACCGTCACGACCGTCGCCACCACGCCCGATTTTCAACGTCTCGCTCACACCGGCACCACCTGGATCGCCGTGGCGACCCTGCCCGCCAACAACCGGCCAGAAACCGTCTGGACCTCGACCGACGGCCTCGCCTGGACGCGCGGCCCCGACCTCGGCGTCGATGTCTTCTCCCTGACCACCGACCACGGGTTGGCTTACGTCGCCGGCTGGTATGCCGGCGTCATGGTCTCCGCCGACCAAGGCCAGACCTGGGCCGATGCCGCCCTCCCCTCGGGCACCCGCTGGACCACCTATCAAATCGCGGCGGCCACCGATGGCACCCTGGTGTGCCCCGCCCGCGCCATGGACGAGTCCGGCCAACCTGGCGCCCTGCTCGTATCGGTGGACGGACTACGCTGGGTTCGCTCATCGGCCGGCGGTGAACTCGCCAACGCCGACGCCCTGGTCTTCGGCCACGGCCGCTTTCTGGCCGCGGACGACGACGGCGTGATCCGCCGCAGCGGCCCCTTCTACCCAGCCAATATCGCCCCGAGCGGAGACTTCACCCAAGCCCCGGCCTCCGCTCACGCCCGCCAGGCCTTTGCTCTGGCCGCCTCGGCGACCGACGCCGATAACGACCCCCTCACCTACGTGTGGGACTTCGGCGCCCAACTCGATGCCCGCGACGGCTCCGCGTTTACCCACACCTATCCGTTCGGCGGCTCCTACACGATCACACTACGCGTGAGCGACGGCCGGGGAGGCCTCACCACCCGCTCGCACGCCCTCACCATCGCGGATCCCGCCCGCACCTTTGCCGACCGTTCCGTCACCGCGCAGGTCCCGGGAGACTTCCAGGCGGTCGCCAGCGGCGGCGGCCGGATCGTCGCAGTCGGCAGCCAGATCGGAGGCACATTCACCGGCCCACGCGCCTGGTCCACGGACGGCATCACCTGGCAGACCGGCAATCTAGGGGCCAATCAACATCTCTACGGCCTGATTCACGATGGCACCCGCTTCATCGGCGCGGGCACACGCTACGATTTCAACACCCCCGCCGGCTACCGCGGCTGGATCACCACCTCGACCGACGGCGTCACGTGGACCCAGCGTTACTTCGCCGGACCCTGGCTAGAGGTCGTGGCCACCGGCGGCGGCGTTTACCTCGCGGCCGGCGAAGATGGCGCGTTGGTGCGCTCCGTGGACGGTTTGACCTGGTCCGCTGTCGCCATTCCGGGAGTCACCACCGACGTCACCTTCGATGGGCTCGCCTGGAACGGTTCCGTATTCCTGCTCACCGGCTACACCGGCAGCAACGGCGGCGTCCGGGCCTACACATCCACCGACGGTCTGACTTGGATGGATCAAGCCGCCGGGACCGGCGTGGACTCCTGGCAGGATCTGCGCCGCGCCGCATGGCTAAATGATCGTTTCGTGGCCAGCGGGTGGTATTCACGCCTACGCGTATCGACCAACCACGGCGCGACGTTCTCATCGAACCGACAGAACTATGAGCAAACTCCCGCGATGACCTACGGCGCCGGGATCTATTTCGCCGCCGGCGTCAACCAAAGCGCGTCGGACGCCGACATCGATCTGCTGTCGCTCGACGGCGTGTCGTGGCAATCCTTTGCCGCCCCCACGACCAAGAATCGCCGCGCCGCCCACTATTTTAACGACACCTTCGTCGTGGTCGGCGACGGAGGATCGATTTGGCAAAGCGATCCACTCACGCCCGCCCCGACCGGCTTCGCGGGCTGGCAGTTATCCACCTTCCCCGGCGGCGGTCCGTCCGCCCTGCCCACCGCCGACCCCGACGGTGACGGCCTGCCCAACTTGCTCGAATACGCCCTCGACCTCAATCCCCTCGCCTCAGACCCCGCCTTCCTGACCGCGCAACGAGTCTCCGGTCGCACCACCCTGGCCTTTGCGATCCCCGAACCTAGTCCCACCGACCTGATCTACCAAGTCGAAGGGCGTTCCGACCTCATCAGCGGCGATTGGTCTGTACTGGCACGCAAAATCGGCATCGGCGCCTGGACCTGGCAGGCCTCCGGTCCCACCCGCGTCGTCATCGGCGCACCTGACAACGGCCGTGTGCCGGTGCAGGTATCCGCACCCGATGCCGACGCCACCTCAGCCCGCTACTTCATGCGGCTAAAAGTGGAAAACCCGTGAGCCCAAGAAAACACCGCAAACCATCACGAGCTGCGGAACGAATGTGCCTTGGAAAAACTATCCACCACCGGGCGGTTTGGGCTCTTTGACCGGGAAAAGACAACCACAACCCTTGCCGCAACAGTCCTTGCGCCGGATCGCGACATGACGTCGCCCGAACCAAAGGATGGCCGCCACCAACACCACGGGAACACCAAAAATTATCCACCACATAAGCCGGGAGAGAACGAGCGCGGACCCGGTTGGCAAACCACGACCGCATGTTTTCCGTCGCGACTCTGCCCGGCCGGAGACTTCGTCTTGGTGCGAAACCGCAAATTAACTGAGCCGGCTAGTTGATTGCTTTGCCGGCCTCCCCCGCCTCCGCCGGCGGCCCGGAGAACATCTTTAGCCGCTCGTCGACCGCCCAACCATAAAGCTGGGTGTAGTCCTTCGCGCTTACACTCCAAGAGAAATCCCGGTCCATGCCCCTGAGCCGCATGGCCAACAACTCCTCGGGCCGGTCATAGTAGGTGGCCGTCGCCCAACCGATCGTATTGTATAACGCCGGCGCGTTGGCATCGTTGAAGCGAAATCCGGTGCCGACGTCCGCCCCCTCGACGAACTGCTCGACCGTATCGATCAACCCCCCCGTGGAGCGCACAATCGGTGGCGTGCCATAACGCATCGCATACATCTGCGTCAGGCCGCAGGGCTCCGCCCGGCTCGGCATCACAAAAAAATCGGCCCCGCCTTGGATGAGATGCGAAAGCGCATTGTCGTAACCGACATGCACCCCCACCCGCCCGGGAAAGGCCTCGGCCGCCCAACGGTAGGTCTGCTCGAGGCCCGGGTCACCCGAACCCAACAGCGCAAACTGCACGTGCATCCGCCCGAGAATATGCGGCAACGCCTCGGCCAGTAAGTCCAAGCCCTTCTGGCTGGCGAACCGGGAAACCACCCCGAAGACCGCTATGTGCGGATCCTCCGCCAGGCCGAGCCGGCGTTGCAGCGCCGCCTTGGCTGCGGCCTTGCCCGCCACCACCGACCTCTGGTCGTAGGGCCGAGGCAGATGACGATCCATCGCCGGATTCCACGCCGCCATGTCGATGCCATTCACAATGCCCACCAGATCGGCGGCACGATACCGCAGCACCCCGTCCAAACCAAAACCTCCCGCCGGAGTTTTGATCTCCTGCGCATAAGTCGGACTCACGGTGGTCAACTTGGTGGCGTGATACAACCCCGCCTTCATCATGTTCACCGCCCCCACGCTTTCCAGACTGTCGGGTCTGAACTCCGACGGGGGCAGATGGGCGAATTCGAGCACCCGTTTGTCACAAAAACCCTGGTGCTCCAAATTATGGATGGTAAACACCGACGCCACCCGCCCAAGCGGAGTATGGCGCAAGGTGGTGTTGAGCAAAACCGGCAGCAACCCCGTGCACCAATCGTGCGCGTGCACCACGTCTGGAATCCAATCAAGTTGCAGACACAAATTGAGCGCGCCTCGGCAAAGAAACGAAAACCGCAGATCGTTATCGGGGAAGTTGCCCCAGGGACCGGCGTAAACCTCCGGACGAGCGAAAAACTCCTCGTGTTCCAAAGCGTAAACCGGAACGTGCGAACCCGGCAACTCGGACGTCCATACCCGCGCCCAACGCGCCTCGCGGCCGACGTCCACCCCGAGCGGCTCCGGCCGAGCCGTCCAATTCTGCTCCAATTTCACGCAGCCATAAGCCGGCAACACGATCCTAACGTCGTGCCCCAGGGCCGCCAGGGCCTTGGGCAAGGAGCCCGCCATGTCGGCCAGGCCGCCCACCTTCACGAAGGGCTCCACCTCGGGGGAAACGAACAAGACTTTGAATTTACGCACGCTTCACAGGCAAAACCGCCGACAGGCCGGAGCCGAGAAAAAAACCACCCCGCGTCCGATTGGCACTCGGGGTGGTTTCGGGGACGCCGGTTACGCGCGGCGGAACCGGGAAGATGTGAGCCTCAAACCTCGGCCATTTCGGGCGCCGAGCGCGCATGTCGGCGGGCTTTCGCCAAGGTCGCCCGACGATTCAGCAAACGGTCAAGTTTGTCGATCAGCAGATCAGCCGCCTTGTAGGCGTCCTCTGCGGCGACGCTGGCAATCAAGTCCGGACCGCCAATCTCGATGTGACCTTTCGCCACAAACACATGGCGTCCGCGCGTGGCATCATGCTCGATGTCGATCCGAATTCGATCTATGCGGGGTTCGTGACGGAAAAGCCGGTCCGACTTCGAATGCAGACTCTCACGCATCGCTTCGGTGAGCGAGACATGAACGCCGCGGAGAAGAAGTTTAGAATCGGTTCCGTGAGGTAGAGTATGGTTGATCATGACTCTTAGTATGACGGCACAAATCGGCGGGAGTGCCCTACAATGCCGGGCAGTTTTTGGAGGCCGATGCCGCTTGACCCACCTTGCTTTTAAACCGCCCGACCGCGCGCCGCGCTTGTCAGGCGCATTGCCCTTGGTTTGGGTGCGCGCATGGCCGATCCCAAACTACTGGAAACCTTCCCTAATCCCGCCCCGGGGCGCGACTATGTCATCGCCCACACCCACCACGAGTTCACCTCGCTCTGCCCCATGACCGGCCACCCGGACTTCGCCCACATCACCGTGCGCTACACCCCGGATAAAACCTGCGTGGAGCTGAAGTCGCTCAAGCTCTACTTCCACGCCTTCCGCAACGAGGGCATCTTCTTCGAAGCCGTAACCAACAAGATCTGCGACGACCTCGGCGGAGCCCTCCTCCCTCGCAAACTCGAAATCGTGGCCGACTGGAAAGCCCGCGGCGGCTTCACCTCCATCGTCACCGCCGCCTGGACTCCTCCCCAGGCGGTCAAACGCCCGGCCAAACGCCGCTGATCCCCGGGCCCCCTCTGCCCCGCCCGGCCCGCGGACGGGCCGCCGCCGGGCGGAAGGCTCAGCGGGTCAACTTGCGATACTTGATCCGGTGCGGGCGCTCCGCGTCCTTGCCCTTGCGCTTGCGAAAATCTTCCAGGTAGTCGCTGTAGTTGCCGGAAAAATACACCACCTGGCTGTCGCCCTCGAAGGCCAGGATGTGCGTCGCCACCCGGTCCAGAAACCAGCGGTCGTGCGATACGATCACCGCGCACCCGGCGAAGGTCTCGAGTCCCTCCTCCAGCGCGCGGATCGAGTTCACATCCAGATCGTTGGTCGGCTCGTCCAGCAGGATCAAATTGGCCCCGGCTTTGAGCAGGCGCGCCAGGTGCACCCGGTTGCGTTCGCCCCCCGAAAGCACGCCGACCTTCTTCTGCTGGTCCGCCCCGGTGAAACCGAACTGGGCGCAGTAGGCGCGGGCGTTCACCTCGCGCCCAGGCATACGCAAGATCTCCTCCCCGCCGCTGATCGCCTCATAAATCGTCTGCCCGTCCGGCAGCGAATCGCGCGATTGATCGACGTGGCTGATCACCACGGTCTCGCCCACCCGGATCGAGCCGGCGTCGGGTTTCTCCGCTCCGATAATCAGGCGAAACAAAGTCGTTTTACCCGCGCCGTTCGGCCCGATCACCCCCACGATGCCACCGGGCGGCAGGGCGAAGCTCAGGTTTTCGAACAGCAACTTATCCCCGTAGGCCTTCGATACGCCCTGTAAATCCACCACCAACTGGCCCAGCCGCGGCCCCTTCGGCAGCACCAATTCAAACTCCCGCTCCTGCTCCGCCACGTTGGCGGAGTTGACCATCTTCTCATAGGCGCTGATGCGCGCCTGCGACTTGGCGTGGCGCGCCTTGGCCCCCTGCCGGATCCACTCCAGCTCCCGGGCCATGGCCTTGCGCCGTTTGTCCTCCGCCCGCTGTTCGGCGGCGAGGCGGGCCTGCTTCTGCTCCAACCAGCCCGAGTAGTTGCCCTTCCAGGGGATTCCATGCCCGTGATCCAGTTCGAGAATCCACTGGGCGACGTTGTCCAGAAAGTAACGGTCGTGCGTCACCGCGATCACCGTGCCTTCGTAACGCGCAAGATGCTGCTCGAGCCAGTGGACCGACTCCGCGTCGAGATGGTTCGTGGGCTCGTCCAACAGCAGAATGGCCGGCTTCTGCAACAACAGCCGGGCCAGCGCCACCCTGCGTCGCTCACCACCCGAAAGCGTATCCACCACCGCATCACCCGGCGGACAGCGCAGCGCATCCATCGCCATCTCCACCTGGGGCGCCACGTCCCACGCGCCCAGACGCTCGATCTCCTCCTGCAGACGCGCCTGTTTCTCACTGATCTCATCCCGCTCCGCGTCGGTTTCGGCGGACGCCAACTCGTCCCACGACGCATCATAAGCCGTCGTCAGGTCGGTGAGATGTTTGACGCCCTCCTCCACGCAGGCGCGGACCGTCGAGCCCGCCGTCAACTGCGGCTCCTGCTCCAACAGGCCCACCGGATAACCGGGCTCGAAGTGCAGCCGCCCGTCGATCTCGGTGTCGCGCCCGGCCAGGATGCGCAGCAGGGAGGATTTGCCCGAGCCGTTGAGTCCGAGCACCCCGATCTTCGCGCCGTAAAAAAACGACAACGAGATATCGCGGAGGATTTCCTTGCGCTCGATTTTCTTCGAGACGCGCATCATCGAGAAAATAATCTTCGGTTCTTCGGGCTTGGCCATGGTGGCGGGTATTGAGCGCTCCCGCCGCACGAAGGCGAGCCGTAGATGCGCTCCAGCAGCACGCGCTCGCTCCGTTTTGTGCGGGCTTGTCAGCCCCGCGCCCCGCCCTGAACCTGCCGCCACTCACCCATGGGCCAAGCACTGCGTAACATCGGACTGGTTTCGGCGCTCACTTCCGTGTCGCGGGTGCTCGGCCTCGTCCGCGACATGGCCATCACCGCCGTCTTCGGCACCAGCGCCCTGGCCTCCGCCTTCGTCACCGCCTTCACTTTGCCCAACCTCTTTCGCCGCCTGCTCGGCGAGGGTGCGCTCACCGCCGCGCTCATCCCCACCCTGCAAGACCACGCCGCAGGACCCGAGGGTGAAAAAGCCACCTGGCGGCTCGTCTCGGAGGTCGCCACCTGGACCACCCTCCTCACCGGCGCCATCTGTGCGCTCGGCATGCTGACCCTCGGAGCCCACGCGTGGTGGTCTCCGCTGCTGACTGAACGTGGCTGGGATCCCGCCACCGTGACACGCTGGGCGGCCGCCGCCCGCCTGGCCACCGTGCTCTTTCCCTACGTGGTCATGGTCTGCCTAGCCGCCGTGGTGAGCGCCGCCCTGCAACTCCGCGGCCGCTTTTTGGAACCTGCTCTCAACCCCGTCTGGCTCAACCTGAGCATGATCGGCCTGCTCGCCGCCGGCGTCGCGCACACCACGAGCGCCGAGGCCCCCGAACGCATGACCTGGCTCTGCGGCGGCGTGCTGCTGGGTGGCGCCGCCCAGCTCCTCGTGCCCGCCCGCGCCCTCTGGCGCCTGGGCTGGAGGCCGAGCTGGAGCCCCTGCCTCAGCCCCGGCGTACGCCAGATCGCGGCGCTCATGCTGCCCACCCTCTTTGGCACCGCCATTTATCTGATCAACACCACCCTCTCCCGTCTTTTCGCCATCTCCCTCGACGACCACGCCGCCACGCTGCTCAACCTCTCCACCCGTCTCATGGAGCTGCCCATCGGCGTCTTCGCCCTCGCCGTGGCCACGGTGGTCTTCCCCCAAATCTCGCGCCACGCCGCCGACGGCCGGCTCGATTTGCTCGCCCACGATTACCGCCAGGGCCTTCGCCTCATCCTGCTCATCAACCTGCCCGCCGCCGCCGGCCTCGCCGTGCTCGCCGAACCCATCACCCGGGTGCTTTTCGAACGCGGTGCCTTCACCGCCTCCGATACCCGCGCCATGACCCCCGTGCTCGCCCTCAGCGCCCTCGCCCTGCCCTGTCTCGCCTACGTCAGCCTCGCCCTCCGAGCCTTCTACGCCCGCAAGGATACCCGCACCCCGGTCGCCGCCGCCGCCTGCAGTCTGGCGGTCACCGTCGTTGCCAACCTCCTGCTCATGCACCGGCTCGGCGCAGCCGGCCTCGCCCTGGCCGCCACCCTCGGCGTCGTCGCCCAGGCGGTCTGGCTGCAATGCCGCCTGGATCGCGTCCACCCGGGCCTGAACCTGCGACACCTGCTCGGCCACATCCTGCGCGTAACGACAGCCTCGTCCGTCATGGCGGTGGCGGTGGGCCTCACCCACCATGCCTGGCAGTCTCGCACCCCCGCCTCCGGCCTGCTGCCCGACGCCCTCGGCCTCGGCCTCGGCATCGCGGTCGGCCTGACGGTCTTCGCCGCCGCCGCCTGGCTGCTGCGCGTGGAGGGTCTCGACGAACTCGCCGGGCTGCTCCGCCGTAAACTCGCCCGCCGCCGCCCCCCGGCCGCCTAACGCGCCTCATAGCTGCCATCCGCCCGCCGCACCAACCGGCGTTTCAACTCCAACATCATCAACGTCGCCGCCAGCGCGGCGCTCCCCAGCCCCGTCGCTTCCACCAGCGCATCCGGCGAAAGCATCGCCCCGCCCGCGAAACACCCGAGCACCCGCGCTTCGTCCGCCGACAAACCCGCCAAGTCCGGCTTCGCGCCCGACGCCGCTGTTTTGTCCGGAATCCGCCCCACCCCAGCCGGACCAAAGCCCTCCAGATAATTCAGCTCGCTCAAAACATCGTCCACCGAGGTCAACAGCGTCGCCCCGTCCCGGATCAATTGATGGCATCCGGCACTGCTGGGCTGGTCGATGCGCCCCGGCACCGCGAACACCAGACGCCCCTGCTCGCCGGCGAATTTCGCCGTGATCATCGATCCTCCGCTCACGTCGCTCTCCACCACGATGATCGCCCGCGCCATGCCCGCCACGATGCGGTTGCGCATCGCAAAGCTCTGTTTGTCCGCCCTGCGACCAAATGGGAATTCACTCAGGATCGCCCCGCCCTCCGCTTCGATGCGTTGGTAGAGCTTCAAATTCTCCGGCGGGTAAACCAGGTCGATGCCCGTGCCCAGCACCGCCGCCGTCACACCGCCCCCTTCCAACGCTCCCTCGTGCGCAAAGGTGTCGATGCCCCGCGCCAGCCCGCTCACCACGCAGAAGCCGAGCCGCGCCAACTCGCGGCCCAGCATCCTGGCCGTCGCCTGACCATAAAGGGTCGTGCGCCTCGAACCCACGATCGCCACCGCCGGCCGATCAAAGGCGTATCCGCCTCTACGATACAAACCCAGCGGCGCGTCCGCCAGTTCTCGCAGCAGCGGCGGATAGGCCGCGTCCGACCGGCACAAGAAATCCGCGCCCGCCTCCCGCAGGCGCTCCTCTTCGCGCTCAATATCCACCAGTTCACGCCAACGCAGCAGGTTGGCGCTGATCTTGGGTCCCACCCCGCGAACCGACTCCAGCTCCTTGGCCGAAGCGGCGAAAATGCGACCCGGATCCCCGCCCAGCGCCTCCAGCAACCGATTGGTCGTGATCGGACCGATGTCCGGCAGAGAATTCAGCACCAGATAAGCCTGACGTTCACTGAGGTTGGACATGGCCGCCATGCTTGTCGCCGCCCGCCCGCTGGCAAGTTTCCGCTTTCCCCCGCCCCGCCACCCCCCCCACCAATCCCCGTCAGCTTCGCCCATGAAGGTCTCCATCGTCATCCCCTGCTACAATGAGGTCGCCACCATCGGCCGCCTCCTGGAAGCGGTGCGCGCCGCTCCCGTCGATGACAAGGAAATCATCGTGGTCGACGACGCCTCCACCGACGGCACCCGGGAACTGTTGCGCGGCGAACTCGCCGGCCTGGCGGATCGAATACTTTTCCACCCGCACAACCAAGGCAAGGGCGCCGCCCTGCGCACCGGCTTCTCCGCCGTGACCGGCGAGGTGCTCATCGTCCAGGACGCCGACCTCGAATACGACCCCCAGGAATATCCCCACCTGCTCGGTCCCATCCGGGCCGGCAAGGCCGACGTCGTCTTCGGTTCCCGCTTCATGGGCGGCGGACCTCATCGTGTGGTCTATTTTTGGCACATGGTGGGCAACAAGTTCCTCACCCTGCTCTCCAACATGTGCACCAACCTCAACCTCACCGATATGGAGACGTGCTACAAGGTCATGCGGCGCGAGGTGGCCGACGCCATCACCATCGAGGAGAATCGCTTCGGATTCGAACCCGAGATCACGGCCAAAATCGCCCGCATCCCCGACATTTCCATCTACGAAGTCGGCATCAGCTACTACGGACGCACCTACCGCGAAGGTAAAAAGATCGGCTGGCGCGACGGCGTTCGCGCCCTCTACGCCATCCTGAAATACAACCTTTTCCGGCCCGCCGCGCCGCCCCTCGGCCGGGCTGGCGCATCCGGCTCGCGCGCGGAAGCCGCCCAAAGCCCGGGACCTTCGCCCTGAACGGTCGCTCCGCTGGTCGATTTCACGCCTGCGCTTGCGCGTTTCCCCTTCCCGCCCAGCGTGCGCCCTGCATGGCTCTTCGCGCTCTCATCTTTGACTTCGACGGTCTCATCGTCGACACCGAATCCGCCGTGCTCGACGCCTGGAATGCCATTCACCAGGAAGACGGCCGCCAAGCCGACCCCGCCGTCCTCCACGCCCTCGTCGGCACCGCCGATGTCGTCGCCGACGTTTGGACCGCCTACCCCGCCAGCCACGATCGTCCGACGCTCGACGCCCGCCTCAGCCGCATCGCCCGCGAAAACTGCCGCCGGGCCCCGGTCCTGCCGGGCGCCTTCCGCCTTTGGGAACAAGCCCGGGCCGCCGGCCTGCGCCTGGCCGTCGCCTCCAACTCCAGCCACGCCCACGTGGACGCCCACCTCGCCGCCCGGGGCCTGCTGCCCCTGTTCGACGTCGTGCTCTGCCGCGACGACGTGCCCGTCGGCAAACCCGACCCCGCCCCCTACCTCGCCGCCCTCTCACGTCTCGGCCTCTCTCCGCACGAGGCCATCGCGTTCGAGGATTCGGTCCCCGGTCATCTCTCCGCCGCCCGCGCCGGCCTGCGCGTCGTCGTCGTGCCCAACCCGCTCACCCGCCACCAAACCTTTCCGGCCGCCACTCTGCGCGTGGACTCCCTCGCCGAGCTCGATTTGCCACGACTAGAACAACTCCCCTTGGCGCAGCCTTTCCCGTCCGGCCGGATTTAGAACGCTCTGCTCCAGCAACCAAGGCAGCGACTTGTCCCCCCAGCCCGGTCGCTTCGCCACCTCCAGCAAAATCAAAGCCCCGGCCAAGGCATCGTAGAGCGCGCAGTGATAACGCCTGCGCCCGCCCGGACACACCCCGGACGCCAGCTCGTCGAGCTCGTTCTGCAACCCCGCCCACGCCACCAGATCCGCCAGACGACCGGGCGCGCCGGCCCCCAGCGCCGCCGGCCCCAATCGCCCGGTGTCGATCCAAGGCCCCCACTCGACCGCCCCGCCCGCCAACGGCGGCACCTGGGCGAAATCCGGCGCCGCCCGGGCGTAAGGCCAGCAGGCTTTTAACAACGTATTCTCCGCCGTCGCATGATGCGCCGCCAGCGGCCCCGACTCCCGCAGCCGGGCGAAAACCTCAAAATCCGCCGCGAACGGCGCCGCGCCACCCAGCACCGCCGCCGTCAAACCATGCACCGCCGTCTCCTCGGGCCGCACACGCCCGGTCGGCGCGCACGCCCTCCCCCTCGTCTCCACCACCTCCCCGCCCCGCACCGTAACCACGCCATACTCCACGATCCCCGAAGAGAGACCACCTTCAAAATCGATGAAATGGATCGTATGCTCGGTCCAGAAAAACATGCGGGTGCAAACTCCACCCTCGTCACCCGGCGGCCAAGCCCGAAAAAACGCCCCCGGCCGCCCCACCACCCGCCGCACGCCTTGGCCACCATGCCTCGCCCGTTGGCCGGGGCGCCGTCAGGGCTTGCACCGCCCGCCCCACCGCCTTGGCTAGTTCTCCATGTTGTTGTCCGGGCTCGTCTCCGTCACCTTTCGCAAACTCTCGCCCCAGGAAATCATCGCGCTCGTGCGCGAGGCCGGCCTGCACGGCATCGAGTGGGGCGGCGACTTGCACGTTCCTCATGGCGACCTCGACGCCGCCCGCCGCGTGCGCGACCTCACCCGGCAGGCCGGGTTGCAGGTCGCCGCTTACGGCAGCTATTACCGCGCCGGCAAAAGCGAACAGGACGGACTATCGTTTTCTCGCGTGCTGGAGACCGCCCGCACCCTGGAAGCCCCGACCATCCGCGTCTGGCCCGGTCACGAAGCATCGGCCGACACCCCGCCGGAAGCCCGCCGCGCCATCGTGGACGACCTGCTGCGCGTCGCCGACCTCGCCGCCGCCACCGGCCTGACCGTCTCCACCGAGTTTCACGGCGGCACCCTCACCGACACCAACGACTCCGCCGAACGCCTGCTCGCCGAGGCCGCCCATCCAGCCCTTCGCACCTACTGGCAACCCCACAACGGCGAGGCCACCCCCGCCTGCGTCGCCGGCCTGCGCGCCGTCGCCCGGCACGTGAGCAACGTGCACGTTTTCCATTGGTGGCCCTCCGCCGCCGAACGCCATCCGCTGGCCGCCGGCGCAGCTCGCTGGTCCGAGTTCCTAGGCGAACTCCGCGCCCTGCCCGGCGAACGTTACTGTCTGCTCGAATTTGTGCCGGACGACGCGCCGGCCGACTTCGTGCGCGACGCGGCCACCCTGCGTTCCTGGCTGGCCTGAAGGCCCGCCGCGCGACGGGCCCGAGCGCGCGCCACGCACCCGAACCCGTCGGCCGGCCCCGACCTTAATCCTCGCTCTGCAGCGCCGCCACCACGGAGAAATCCTCCAGCGTGCTGGTGTCGCCCTTCACCTCTCCACCCGCCGCGATCTGCTTCAGGATGCGACGCATGATCTTGCCCGAACGCGTCTTGGGCAGCGCGGCCGCAAAACGCACCTGATCGGGTTTGGCCAGCGAGCCGATCTCCCGCCCCACATGGCTGCGCAGTTGCTCCTTCAGCTCGTCCGAAGCGGTCTGCCCGGTCTTGAGCGAGACAAACACCACCAGCGACTGACCCTTCAGCTCGTCGGGTTTGCCCACCGCCGCCGCCTCGGCCACCGCCGGATGCGACACCAGGGCGCTCTCCACCTCGGCCGTGCCGATCCGATGTCCTGAAATATTCAATACATCGTCGATGCGCCCCACGATCCAGAAGTAGCCGTCCTTGTCCTGCCGCGCACCGTCGCCGGTGAAATACCAGTCCGGATGCTTCGGGAACTCGGAGAAATAGGCCTGCTTGAAGCGCGGCGCGTCGTTCCACAGCGTGCGCAGCATCGAGGGCCAGGGCTGGGTGATGACCAGTTTGCCGCCGTGGTCTCGCGGCACTTCCCTGCCGTTCTCGTCCACCACCATCGGCTTCACCCCGAAAAAGGGCAGGGTCGCCGAACCAGGCTTGGTCGGCGTCACCCCGGGCAGCGGCGTGATCATGATCGAGCCGGTCTCGGTCTGCCACCACGTGTCCACGATCGGGCAGCGCCCCTTGCCGATCAGCTTGTGATACCACATCCACGCCTCCGGGTTGATCGGCTCCCCCACGCTGCCGAGCAGGCGCAACGAATCCAGCCGGTGCTTGAGCACGTAGTTGTCCCCCCAGCGCATGAAGGCCCGGATCGCCGTCGGAGCCGTATACAAAATCGTGATACCGTGCCGGTCTATCATCTCCCAGAAACGGTCCGGCTCCGGCTGGTTCGGCGCGCCCTCGTAAAGGAACACCGTGGACCCGTTCGACAGCAGTCCATAAACGACATAGCTGTGCCCGGTGATCCAGCCGATGTCGGCCGAGCAGAAATAACGATCCGTCTCCGTCAGGTCGAAAACGTAGTGGGAGGACAACTTCGCCCCCAGCAGGTAGCCGGCCGAGGTGTGCAAAACCCCCTTGGGTTTGCCCGTCGAACCCGAGGTGTAGAGGATAAACAACGGATGCTCGGCGTCAAAGGCCTTGGCGCGGTGCTGGTTCGGACCACCCTTCCAGGCGTCGTGCCACCAGATGTCGCGCCCCTCGTGCATGCTGACCGCTTGTCCGGTGCGTTTGACCACCAAACAGGCCTGCACCGAGGGCGCGCCGGCGATCGCCTTGTCCACCGCCGCCTTCAACTCGATGATCTTGCCCCGCCGCCAGCCGCCATCCGCCGTGATGACCAGCTTGGCCTGGCAATCGTTGATCCGATCCTTGAGCGCCTCCGGCGAAAACCCGCCGAAAACGACCGTGTGGATCGCCCCCACCCGCGCGCACGCCAGCATGGCCACCACCGCCTCGGGGATCATCGGCATGTAAATCGCCACGCGGTCCCCCTTGCCCACGCCAAGATTCTCAAACACGTGCGCCAGCCGGCAAACGTGAAAATGGAGCTGTTTGTAGGTGATGGTGCGCACATCGCCCGGCTCGCCCTCGAAAATCAACGCCGCCTTGTTCTCGCGGGCCGTGCCCAAGTGCCGGTCCAGACAGTTTTCCGCCACGTTCAACGCGCCGCCGACAAACCACTTCGCCTGCGGAGTTTTCCATTGCAGCACTTTCTTGAAGGGACGCCGCCACACCAGGTGCTCGGTGGCCATGCGTTTCCAGAATGTTTCTGGAGCATTGACAGACTCGGCGTAGAGTTTCTTATACGCAGCCATACTGCCAAGGTTGGCTTGGCGCTGATACTCAGCGGTTGGCTTAAACACCCGTTTTTCACGGGACACGGAAGTGATGTTTTGATCCGACACGATGGGATGCTTGTTTTGGGTTGGGGTCTTGGCCTGCTTGGCGCTTTAGCGGCGCGCATCAGGCGCATGAGAAGTCCTTATCCCTGCGAGCTTACGCAGCGTCAAGTTTCGGCCGCGCTTTTGTAACCTCCGTTTTCTCCGGCACCACGCCAAGCCTCACACTTTCACTCATGTCCACGTCCAAACCCGTCCGCCGCCGTCGCACCGTCAAAAAAGACGCCGCCGAGGCCACCCCCGAGCTTTCCCCCGAACTGATGGAAGCCTCCCCGGTTGCCGCCCCTGCCGAAGCGCCGGCCGCAGACCCCATCGTTGCGCCTCCCGCCCCCGTCCCGGCCGCAGTAGCCCCGACCCCCGTCGCCGCGCCCCAACCCGCGCCGGCGCCCATGGCCTTTATCCCCACGGCCGAGCAAATCGCCGCCGCCCAGGCGATCCTCGCCGCCGCCCAGGTCCAGATGGCCGCCGCGCAGCCGCCGCCCGCTCCTGCCGCTCCCGCCGCCGTCACTCCACCTTCCGCCCCGGTCGCCCCCGCCCCCCTCGGCGCCCCCCCCCCCCCCCCCCCCCCCCCCCCCCCCCCCCCCCC
>CAYNUW010000025.1:16265-21368 GCA_964400455.1 uncultured Akkermansia sp.
CGCTCAGCCCGCCGCGACGCCGCCTCCACCCGCCCGCCAGGCTCCGCCACCGGAAAACATGCTCCAAGTCGAGGGCATCCTCGACATCGAAACCCGCGGCGGCGGCAACGGCTCCCTGCTCGACCCCACCAAAAACGGACGCCGCCGCCCCACCGACACCTTTTTACCCAAGGAAATGATCCGCCGCTTCCGCCTCAAACAGGGCAGCATCATCAAGGGCACCGCCTTCCCGCCCGAAGGTCGGTTCCCCAACCCCAAGATGCGCTATATCGAGTCCGTCGACGGCATCCCCGTCGAGGAGCGCTTCCGCCGCCCCGATTTCACCCAGCTCACCACCGTTTCTCCCGACCAGCAGCTTCGCCTCGAAACCAAGGACGGCCGCATGACCACCCGCGTGGTGGACATCTTCTGCCCCGTCGGCAAAGGCACCCGCGGCCTAATCGTCGCCCCGCCTCGCACCGGCAAAACCACCCTCCTGCGCGACATGGCCGTCGGTGTGCTCGAAAACCACCCCGAATGCACCGTCATGATCCTGCTGGTGGACGAACGTCCCGAGGAGGTCACCGACTTCCGCCGCAACGTCGCCGGCGCCGAGGTCTGGGCCTCCTCCAATGACGACCCGGTCGAGAACCACATCCGCGTCGCCGACCTCGCCATCGAGCGCGCCCGTCGCCTCGTCGAGGCCGGCCGCGACGTCGTGCTTTTCATCGACTCCCTTACCCGCCTCTCCCGCGCCCATAACACCGCCAAAAACTCCGGCCGCACCGGCTCCGGCGGCCTCGACGTCCGCGCCCTCGAAAAACCCCGCCAGCTCTTCGCCAGCGCCCGCCGCACCGAGGAGGCCGGCTCCCTCACCATCATCGCCTCCATCCTGGTCGAGACCGGCTCGCGCATGGACGACGTTATTTTCCAGGAGTTCAAGGGCACCGGCAACAGCGACCTCATCCTCGACCGCAAGTGCGCCGAGCTCCGCCTCTGGCCCGCCGTCAACATCCAAGCCTCCGGCACCCGCAAAGAAGAACTGCTCATCGAGGCCAAGCGCCTGGAAACGATCCATTTTTTCCGCCGCGCCCTCGTTCAGGCCAAAATCGAGGAAGCCTGCGAAACCGCCATCGGACGCCTCGCCAAAACCAAAACCAACGACGAGTTCATCAAGCTCATCGGCCGTTAATCCCTCCCCGCCTCCTGATCACGTTTCCACCGGGTATTGCACCGGGCCCGCTTCGCGCCAATTTGCGGTCATGTGCTCCCTGCTCCGTGTCTCCGCCGCGTCGATCGCGTTAGCTTGGCTCGTTGCCCTCGCTGGCTGCGCCGGCTTCGACCACCGCGCGGCCAAAAACCCCGCGCTCGTCGGCTCCCTTTCACCCGAAACCCTCGCCCGCCTCGAGGCCGGAGACATCCAGCTCGGCGACACCACCGCCATGGTCCACCTCGCCCTCGGCCGTCCAGGCGAAACCGCCGAACAAATCACCGCCGCCGGCCGCCGCTTGGTCTGGATCTACACCGACTACTGGCAGGAATACGAGGGCACCCGTATGGTCGGCTACCGCCGCCTCGTCGTGCAGGACCCCGTCACCAAAGCCGCCCGCGTAATCGTCGAACCCGACTACCGCCCCGTTTATACCCAACGCGCCGAAGACCGCCTTAAAATCACCTTCGAAAACGACCGCGTCGTGGTCGTTGAACAAGCCCAGCCCGGCGCGTCCTCTGCCCGCCCGTGAGCTTGCTCGCCCGTCTTCCCCGTTTGCTCGTCCCCGACGAGGCCGGCCGCGCCCGAATCAACACCCTGCTCGACCGCGCCTTCATCGTGTGCGGACTGATCGTGCTCGCCCTGCTCACCCTCATCCTCGGCTGGCCCGTCTCCGAGTTCTGGCGCGAAGAAATCGCCCGCGTCACTCGGCTCATCCTCGCCCTCTTCGCCTGCCAGGAACTTTTCCGCTACCTGGTCAACCACCCGCGCCGGGAACTCTTCCGCCGCCGCCGCGCCGAAGGGTTGCTCGCCTTGCTGGTCGTTCTCGAACTGACCTACGGCACACGGTTTGTCTCCTGGCTCCAATCCCTCGGCACCGGCCTCGCCCCCGCCACCCTCACCCTGCTTTACCTGGGCGCCACCCAGCTCACCCTTCTGGCCGCCCTGGCCATGCGCACCCTGCGCGAAAACCGCTGGCTCACCGGCCGAACCCTGTCCCCCGGCCTCGTCTTCATCCTCAGCTTCGCCGCCCTGATCACCCTCGGCACCTTGCTGCTGCTGACCCCCCACGCCACCCACGCCTCCGGCATCCGGTGGGTGGACGCCCTCTTCGTCGCCACCAGCGCCGTCTGCGTCACCGGCCTGTCCACGGTGGACGTGCCGGGCACCTTCACCCTCCACGGCCAGTGGGTGCTGCTGGGCCTGATCCAGATCGGCGGCCTCGGCGTGATGACCATTACCTACTTTTTCGCCTACTTCATGGGCGGAGGCGTTTCACTCCGCAACCGAATCGGCCTCCAGGAACTGCTCAGCGAGGAGAACCTGGGCAACATCGGCTCCGTCCTCGTCCTCATCGTCAGCTTCACCCTCGCCGTGGAACTCGCCGGCGCGGTGCTTATCCACCAAACACTTTCCTCCGCGGCTGACGCCCCGGCCAACCTGCCTTTCTTCGCCCTCTTCCACGCCGTCTCCGCCTTCTGCAACGCCGGCTTCTCCACCTTGTCCGCCGGGCTCTCCGACCCCTCTCTGTCCCACCAGCGGGACTTTCTCGTCGTCATCATGGGGTTGATCGTGCTGGGCGGGCTCGGCTTCCCGGTCGTCCAGAATTTCTGGCACTACGCCCGGGCCATCACCCAAAGGTTCCTGGGCCTGCGCATCGCCGCCCCTCCCCGGCTCACCGCCCACAGCCGCATCGTGCTCGTCACCACCGCCGCGCTCTTGGCCGGCGGCACCCTGGCTTTCTGGCTGACCGAATTCGTCTTCGGCCAGGGCCGCGGACACATCGCGGCCGACTCGGCTTGGTTCACCGCCCTGTTCCATTCCGTCACCGCCCGCACCGCCGGCTTTAACCTCACCGACACCAGCGCCCTACTGCCCGCCAGCGCCGCCGTCATGATGTTCCTCATGTTCGTCGGCGGCGGTCCGGCCTCCACCGCCGGCGGCATTAAAACCACCACCCTCGCCATCGCCCTCCTGTCTCTTCGCCGCGTCCTGCTCGGCCGCTTGGATATCGAGGCCTTCGGCCGCCGCTTTCCCGACGACCTCGCCAACCGCGCCCTTTCCATCCTCATCGTCTCCGTGGGCTTCATCACCCTCGTCTCCGTCACACTCTGCGCCCTCCACCCCGAACTCAACCCCGCCGACCTGGTATTTGAGGCGGTCAGCGCCGTGGGCACCGTCGGGCTCAGCCGCGGCGTCACCGCCCAACTCGGCGAGCCCGCGAAACTCGTGCTGGTCGTCGCCATGCTGGTCGGCCGCGTCGGCGTCCTCGCCTTCCTCCTCGCCCTCATTCGCCGGCGCGAACCCACCGGCCTCCGCCTGCCGGAAACCACCGTCAGCCTCGGCTGATCCTTCGTTCCAAAACCATCCTCCATCATGAAATGCCTGATCGTCGGCCTGGGTGTCTTCGGCCGCAACCTCTGCCACCAACTCTCCCAACTCGGCGCCGACGTCGTCGCCCTCGACCGCCGCGAGGAAAACGTTGCGGCCATCAAGGACGACGTCGCCGCCGCCGGCCTGATCGACTTCGCCGACACCTCCCCCCTGGCCCGCTACCCCATCGCGGAGCTCGACGCCGTCATCATCGCCATCGGCGATGACTTCGAGGCCTCCATGGCCTTCACCATGCGCGCCCGCGAACTCGGCGCCAAACGCCTGGTCTGCCGCGTGCTGTCCCCCATGCACGCCCGCCTCCTCCGCCTCCTCAAGGTCGAGCGCCTCGTCGTCCCCGAGGAGTTCGCCGCCCGCGGCCTCGCCCACTCGCTGCTGATGCGCGGCGCCGTCGAGGGCATCGACCTCGGCAGCGGCCACGCCATGATCGAGGTCGCCGTGCCCCGCCGTCTCGTCGGCCAATCCATCCAAACCCGCTCCGACTCGTTCCGCTCCCACGACGTTCGCCTAGTCACCCTCAAACGCCCCGAACGCCCCCTGCTCGGCGGTCTGCTCCGGCCCGACCCCGACGGCCCCGTCCCCACCCGCACCTTGGGCAACCTCCGCCTCGACGAGGCCTTCCGCGACGGCGATATTCTCGTCCTGTTCGGTCCCGAAAAGGGATTGCGCGAGTTTCTCGAAGCCGAATCCGGCGAAGCTTGATTCGCCGGGCCGTGTTTCTTTTTCCGTAAATCACCATGCCCATCTACGAGTATTACTGCACCCGCAACCACACGGTCTATCAGTTCTACGCCCGCACCCTCGCCCAGGGCCGCACCACCCCGCCCTGCCCGGACAACCCCCGCTGGCCGCTCAAACGCGTCGTCTCCCAGTTCGCCTTCACCGGCCTCGCCCGCGAACCCGCCGCAGCCGACGCCCCCGCCGGGACTACCGACGACCCCCGCATGGATGCCGCCCTGCAAGCCATGGAGCGCGAATTCGAGTCCGTGGACGAAAACGACCCCAAGGCCATGGCCCGCATGATGCGCCGCATGTCCGAACTCACCGGCGAGAAAATCGACGGCGAAATGGAGGAGGTCGTGCGCAAACTCGAGGAGGGCGCCGACCCCGAATCCCTGGAAGAAACCCTCGGCGGCGACCCCGGTCCCGGCGAGGACGACCCCTACGGCGAAGGCCCCTCCGGCCCGCCCGCCACCGAAACCGATAAACAGGATGCCCGCATGAAATGGAAACTTCGCCGCGCGTCCGCCCCTCACCGCGACCCCCGCCTACACGACTATCCTGCCTGACTCGGCCCGGCGACCCGGCGGCTCGGCTTTTTTGTTTCGCCCCGGCTCCCCGCCTGTTCCCCTAGGCTCCAGCCATGTCCGCCGCCTCCCCACACCCTGACCTCTCCGCCCGCATCGACGCCGGTCGCGCCGCCGTTCTCTCCCAGGTGGACTTCCTCCACCACGAATTCGGTCGCGTGCGCAGCGACTGGAAAAGCGACGGCACCCGCGTCACCCCGGCCGATATCGCCATCT
>CAYNUW010000026.1:0-20767 GCA_964400455.1 uncultured Akkermansia sp.
GAGTTTCTGGGATCCAGTGACTTGGAGGAGGGCCTGGCCCTGCTGGAGATGGTCTGCGAGGGCCTGCGGGTGCCCTTTCGCCGCGACGTGGTCGACCGCATGCTCAAGGGCATGCTGGGCGATCGGCCCAGTCCCAGCCTGGAGGTGCTGGGCCAGATCAGCGATGGCCTGGGGCTCAACGCGGTGCTGATGCAGCTGCCAGCAGCTCACCTGCCGCGCCTGGCCCTGCCCGCCCTGCTGGAGCTGCCCGAGGACGACGGCATCGTGCTGGTCAGTGGTCAGCGGGCCGGGTCGATCCGCGTCGGGGGGGGGGCTGACGGAGTGGCCGCGGGGGTGGGCGGCGGGGACGGCGGTCTCGTCGACCGCGATGGTGGCGGGGTCGCGGAGATCCTCGGGGGCGAGCATGAGGAACTTCGGGTAGCGGGGGCGGCGTTCGCGGACGAGGGCGACGAGGTCGGCGACGGCGGAGACGCCTTCGGGGGGGGCGTCGTCGGCGCGGCCGGGCTGGAGGCGGTCGGCGTAGAAGCGGTAGAGGGCCTCGTCGAGGTTGAGGAAGCCGGGTTCGCGGGCGCGGGTGAGGAGGTGTTCGAGCTCGTCGAGCACGCGGCGGTTATGGGCGAGGAAGTCGAGGGGCCAGGTGACGGTGTCGTTGACGAGGGCCTCGCGGATGAAAATCTCGGTGGCGTGGGCGGGGTGGATTTTGCCGTAGGAGACGGCGCGGCGTTCGAGTTCGAGGCCGTAGAGGCGGGAGACGCGTTTGACCATGACGCGGCCGGCGTCCTGGTTCCAGAAGGGGTCGCTGTGGGTGACTTTGAGGAGGTGTCGGCCGAGGTCGAGGGCCCAGGCGGGGTCGAGGCGGGCGACGGTGCGGGCGTAGAGCCGGGTGGTCTCCATGATCTCGGCGGCGAGCACCGCGGGTGCGTTTTTCTTGCGTGCGTCGTTGCCGCGGGTCGGGTGGGTGGGGGCCGATTTTTTGCGCGGTTCGTCGCGGACGTGGAGGGCGGAGCCGGGGAAGATGGCGACGCGGCGGTCGTGGGTGGCGCGGTAGCCGCCGTTTTCGTCGTCGCGGAGGGCGATGTTGCCGAGGAGGCCGGAGAGGATGCTGCGGTGGATGGCGCGGTAGGCGGGGGTGCCGGAGGCGAGTTTGTCGGGGGTCTGGTCGGCGGGGGCGACGCCGGTCCAGACGGAGGTCATCTGGAAGTCGCGGCGGGACTCCATGACGTCGAGCAGCTGGGCGTGGATGTCGCGCCATTCGCGGATGCGGGTGTAGCTGAGGAAGTGGTCGCGGCAGAAGCGGCGGAGGCGGGATTGGGAGAGTTTTTCGAGTTCGTCGTGGAAGGCGTCCCAGATGGCGAGCAGGGTGAGGAAGTCGGAGTCGGGGTGGACGAAGCGGCGGTGGGCGGCGTCGGCTTTTTCGCGGGCGTCGAGGGGGCGTTCGCGGGGGTCCTGGATGGAGAGGCCGGCGGCGATGACGAGGACCTCGCGGAGGGCGCGTTCGTGGCGGGCCTGGAGGATCATGCGGCCGACGGTGGGGTCGACGGGGAGGCGGGCGAGTTCGCGGCCGAGGTCGGTGAGCGGGCGGGATTCGGCGGGACCGGGGGCCTCGGGGTCGAGGGCGTGCAGCTCCTCGAGGAGGGCGTAGCCGGCGCGGATCGACTTGGTGGCCGGCATGTTGATGAAGGGGAAGCGCTCGATGTCGCCGAGGCCGAAGGCCTTGAGCCGGAGGATGACGTCGGCGAGGTTGGCGCGCTGGATCTCGGGCTGGGCGAAGCGCGGGCGGGCGTTGTAATCTTCTTCCGAATACAGGCGGATGCAGACGCCCTCGGCGACGCGGCCGGCGCGGCCCTTGCGCTGGTCGCAGCTGGACTGGGCGACCTCCTCGATGGGGAGGCGGCGGGTGCGGGCGGCGGGCACGTAGCGGGAGACGCGGGCGAGGCCGGTGTCCACCACGTAGCGGATGCCGGGCAGGGTGAGGGAGGTCTCGGCGATGTTGGTGGCGACGATGATCTTGCGGCGGGGGGAGCTGGCAAAGATGCGTTGTTGCTCGGCTTGGGAGAGGCGGCCGAAGAGGGGGATGACCTCGCAGTGGCGGTGGCGGCCCTCGAGGAGTTCGCAGCATTCGCGGATGTCGCGTTCGGCGGGCATGAAGACGAGGATGTCGCCGGAGGCGTCGCCGGCGCGGCCTTGGAGGATGCGTTGCACGGCTTCGACGGCGCCGTCGACGTAGTGGAGGGCCTCGGGGCGGGATTCGGGGGCGTCGCCTTCGGCGGAGTCGTCGCCGAGGGAATCGAGGGGGGCGTAGATGACCTCGACAGGGAAGGTGCGGCCGGAGACCTGGACGATGGGCGCGTCGTCGAAGGCTTTGGAAAAAGCCTCGGTGTCGATGGTGGCGGAAGTGACGACGATGCGGAGCTCGGGGCGCTTGAAGCGGAGGTTGCGCAGGTGGCCGAGGAGGAAGTCGATGTTGAGGGAGCGTTCGTGGGCCTCGTCGAGGATGATGGTGTCGTAGGCGCGGAGGAGGGGGTCGGACTGGACCTCGGCGAGCAGCATGCCGTCGGTCATGAATTTGACGACGGTGTCGCGGGAGGTGCGGTCGTCGAAGCGGATTTTGCAACCGACCTCGCGGCCCCACTGCACGTCGAGTTCTTCGGCGACGCGGCGGGAGACGGAGAGGGCGGCGACGCGGCGGGGCTGGGTGCAGGCGATCTGGCCGCGGGTGCCGCGGCCGGCGGCGAGGCACATTTTGGGGATTTGGGTGGTTTTGCCGGAGCCGGTTTCGCCGGCGAGGATGAGGACCTGGTGCTGGCCGAGCAGGTTTACGATCTCTTCGGCGCGGGCGCTGATGGGGAGATCGGGGGGGAACTCGATTCGGAAGCGCGGGCCGGTGTCCGGGTGGGACGGGGCGGGGCGGGGGGAATCGGGGGTGGGCTCGGGCATGGGAGGGGCGAAGGGCAACGCGGAGGCGGCCGGGTGGCAATGGCGGGATTCGCGCGAGTCATTGAAGCGGGAGTCACGCGAGACCGAGGTGGTTTAGGAAAACCCACGCAGAATTTAACTTTAGGTGAAAATGAAGCAGTAGATTAAATTTGTAAAATATTTTATATGATATATTTAATATGCTATTGATAGAGAAAAGTATTTAAGCCGGCAGGCTTAAGTTTTAGGTCTGTGGGGTCGTTTAGCGTCAGGTGCCCTTTTGCACTTACGACGATCTCTTTTTGATTCCACATGCACCTGATGTCCGAAACCAGATTTAACAAACAACGGTGGTTGTTGAGATTGTGCGCGGCCTGGGGACGGGTTTGCTGTGGGTTGATCGCAATGAGCGGGGAGGTCCTGTGAGGGGCGAAGCTGAATTGCGGACCGTGCGAATTTTGGTGGTGGACGATGATGCGTCGGTCACGGCGGTATTGACGGCCGGTCTGTGTCGGGCGGGCTTTGATGCGATCGGCTTTCAAGCACCGGAGGAGGCTCTGGCGGATTTGGAAGTCAGGGGCGGCGATGTCTTGGTGCTGGACGTGTTTATGCCCAATCTCGACGGGTTCGAGGTGATGAAGAGATTACGGGCGTTGGCGCGACCGCCGAGGGTTTTGGTGATCAGCGGTGGTAACGCCTCGATGTTGAGGGCGGCCAAGTTGCTGGGGGCCGATGCGGTTTTGGCCAAGCCCTTCGGGTTGGAGGCGTTGTTGGTGAAATTGCGGGAGTTGTTGGGGGTTGGGTGAGCCTGGGGCGAGCCGGCTTGGGTCTCGGAGGCGAAGGGAGGGAGCCCGATCACCGATCGGGTGGGCGGGGTGGGGAGCTTATTTGACCCCGGAAGGCAGGAATTGGACGCGCCGGGCGACCGCGTCGAGCACGGGGCCGGTGGGGGTGGAGCGGAGGTCGGGGCCGAGGGGGAGGCTGCGTTGGGGTAGGAAGTTGTTGATGAGGGCGCAGGCGTCGGCGCTGACCATGAGGCCCAGAAGTTCGCCGGTTTTGCTAAAGACGAGGTCGCCGCGGGAGGGGGAGAAGTCGCCGGTGAGGCGGCGGAAGAGGCGGTTGTCGACTTGGACGTAGCCGGGGTTGCGGGGGTCGAGTTTGAAGGGGAGTTCGCCGTAGCCGGCGCCGCCGGCGCTGATGAGGACGGCTTCGGGGAATTTGAAAGGGTCGAGGGCGACGTGGTAGGGTTCGACGCCGAGGCGGGTGACCTCGGGGGCGGGGACGGGGGCGTAGAGGATGCGGCCGTCGAGGGAGGCGAAGTCGAGGCGGGGAGGGGTGTAGGTGGTGGTGGCGCGGGAGAGGTGGAGTTCAAATTTTTCCCAGTCGGGCTGGGTGGGGGCGCGGAAGTCGATGGGGGAGTCGTCGACGTGGAAGAGGGCGACGACATCGCGACCATCGCTGGCGAGGATGGTGCGCGGGGTGAGTTCGCGTTGGACGGGGCCGAGGAAGGAGGAGCGGGCGGCGGAGAAGCGGGCTTGGAGGCGGCGGGCGAGGAAGTCTTGGAAGAGGGTGTTGGCGTTGATGGGGCGGGCCTCGCGGATTTCGCGGGCGAGGGCGTCGGTTTTTTGGGCGATTTCGGCGGCGGCGGCCTGGACGCGTTCGCGTTCGGCGCGTTCGGCTTGGACGGCGGCGCGGAGGGTTTCGGTTTGAGTGAGGAGGAGTTCTTTTTCGCGGGTGGCGACGCCGACGGCGACGGCGAGTTGTTCGGCGCGGGAGCGGGCGGCGGCTTCGGCGGCGGTGGTTTTGGCGAGTTCCTCGGCGCGGAGGCGGGCTTCTGTCTCCTTGGCGGCGAGGTCGCGGGCGAGGGCGTCGGCTTGTTCGCGGACGGCGGCGGCGGCGGCGAGGGCGGCGGTGCGTTCGCGGTCGAGGTCGGCGGCGGTGCGTTCGGTGCGGGCGAGGTTTTCGGCGAGGGTGTCGCGGGTCTGTTCGAGTTCGGCTTTGGCGGCTTCGGTGCGGGCGAGGGTGTCGGAGAGGGCGAGGCGGCGACCCTCTTCCTCCTCGAGGGAGAGGCGCATGACGGCGACGAGGTCGGTCTCGGGGGTGGCGGGGGTGTCGCCGGCGGATGCGGCGGTGCTCGCCGGGACGGGGGAGGCGGTGGCGGCGGGAGCGGGGCGGGCGTCTTCCCAGCGGGTGAGGGCGAGGAGGCTGAGGAGCAGGAAGTCGCAGAGGATGAGGAGGAGGGTTTTATTCATGGCCGGCGGGTGGGCTGGCCGGGGCGGGGGCGGGGCCGGCGGCGATGGCGTCTTGGGCGGCGAGGATGAGGGTGGTTTTGTAGGGTCGCACGTGGCGGATCTTGACGAGGGCGACGCAGGTGATGCCGAGGAGGTTGGAGGAGTAGGCGGCGAGGAGGTTGGGCTCGACGAGGCCGAGGACTTGGAGGACGAGGGCGGTGGCGGTGCCGCCGATGCCGAGGTAGAGGCCGCCGTCGAAGAGATTTTCCTCGTTTTCCATCAGGCGGAGTTTGACCAGGGGGGAGACGGCTAGGGCGTCGATCTGGCGGATCTTGCCGAGGCAGAGCAGATACATGCCGATTTGGAGGGCGGTGAAGAGACCGATGGCGAGGAGGGAGTGGAGGTCCATGGTGAAGGTGGGAGTGACGGAGCGGAGGGAGGCGGGGTCGGAGAGTTGGCCGAGGACGGGCATGGCGAGTGCGATGCGGTCGGGCGCGGCGGTGGGAGGCGGGGAGAGGTGGGGTTCGGTGACGAGGATGAAGGCGGCGGTGGCGAGCAGGGCGGGCAGGCCGGCGCGGAGGTGGAGGAGGGAGCCGGGGGCGGCGGAGTGCGCGGGGTCGGGATCGGAGCGGAAGCACCAGCGGTCGAGGGCGCGGAGGAGCAGGTAGGCTCCGCCGGCGGCGAGGGCGAAGCGAAGGGCGAGGGCCCAGTCGGGGTGGAGCAGGGCGAGGCCGACGAGTGGGCCGGGAGCGGGGGCGCCCTGGCGGTTGACCGGGACGGCGCGGTCGAGGAGGAGGCGCACGGCGCCCTGGCCGGTGCGGAGGGCGAGAGTGAGGTCGGCGGCGGCGTCGGGGTGGGAGCGGAGGTAGGCGAGGGTTTTTTCGGTGGAGCCGGAGGCGAGGGAGGCGGCGGCGGCGAGGTGGAAGGTGTCGGTGGCTTGGCGGGAGAGGCGGGCGAGGTCGGACCAGGCGGCGGGGGATTCAAGGGAAGCGGCGAGGGCGGCGAGTTGGCGCCAGTCGAGGCGACGGGCGAGGGAGAGGAGGTCGACGAGGGTGGTTTCGAGGGAGGGCGCGAGGGAGCCGGCGGCGAGGGAGGCGCGGGTGTCTTCGTGCCAGGAGCGGGCCAGCGAGGGCGAGAGATGTTCGCCCTGGTGGAGGAGGGCGGCGAGGAGGAGGAGGGCATCAAAAGTCTGGCCGCCGGGGCGAGAAGCCGGGGGGAAGGCTCCGGTTTGCCGGAGGGTGGAGAGGGCGAGGGTGTCCCGGACGGCGGCGAGGCGGGAGCCGGCGAGGAAGGCGCGGAGGGAGGCGCGGGCCTGGTCGGTGAGGAAAAAACGCACGACGGGCACGCTTTCGCCGGCGAGGGCGGCCAAGCGTCCGGCGGGTTGAAGGGCGAGGGGGCGGAGGAAGGGAGCGTCGCCGCCCCAAGGCATGAGGGCGGGTTCGGCGAGCGCGTAGGCGGCCAAGGCGGCGGTGGCGGTCTCGGCTTGGGTGGTCAAGGCGGCGGCGCGGGCGCCCTCGCGCAGAAGGGCGGCGGGGCCGGGCTGGGCCTGGTCGAGACGTTCGCGGGCGAGGGTGGCGAGGTCGGGTCCGCCGGCCCGTTCGAGCAGGGCGGGGGCGATGGAGGAGAGGTGGACGGGCACGCTCCAGGCGAGCACCAGTGCCAGCAGGCCTGTGGCGAAACCGAGCCAAGTCGAGAGGGACTTGGAGGCGTGGCGAACGGCGTGCGTTGCGGGCGGCATGGTGAACAGTCAGAATGAATTTGCAGCCGGTCATGGCAAATCCACGCTCGCCGGCCACGATGGCTTTCGCGTTTCTACCACGACCCATGCCACTAGCGATTGTTCACTACAATGCCTCCGTTCTCCGCCAGAAAGGCGAGCCTGTGACCCGGTTTGACGCCGAGTTGGCCCAATTTGGTGCACAAATGGTCGCCACGATGCACGCGGCGCGCGGCATTGGTTTGGCGGCCCAGCAGGTGGGGAGGGCCTGGCAATTCTGTGTGCTTGATCTGCGGGACACGGATCGGGACTTCAGTTGGGAGCTGGACGGTTCGCAGCCGCCGTTGGAGCTGATCATGCCGATGATGATGGCTAACCCGAAGGTGGAGTTTTTGCCCTCGGCGAAGACGTCCTATGAGGAGGGGTGCCTGTCGTTTCCGGAAATCCGTGGGGATGTGGCGCGGCCGGATTTGATCCGGGTGACTTATCAGGATGCGCAGGGCACGCCGCACACGCTGTTGTGCAACGGGCTGTTTGGGCGGTGCGTGCAGCACGAGGTGGATCACTTGAATGGCACCTTGTTTATCGATCGAATGGACAAGGGAACGCGGCGGAAGATCGAGCGTGAGATCAAGGCGCTGGCGGATGCGACCAAGACGGCGGGGCAGGGCTGAGGCCGGGAACGGGGGTCATTTATGAGTCAAATAGCCGACGGGATGAATTATGCGCCGCAGGGCAAGCCGAGTCCGGTGGTGGCGCCGGGGGAGTTTGTCTTCGCGGCGGCGTATCTGGAGCACGGGCATATTTTCGGGCAGTGCAACGGGTTGATCGAGGCGGGGGCGGTGTTGAAGTGGGTGTATGATCCGGATGCGGCGAAGGTGGCGGATTTTTTGCGTAGGTATCCGGGGGTGAGGGCGGCGCGGGCGTTTGAAGAGATCCTGGCGGATCCGGAGGTGGCGTTGGTGGCGGCGGCGGCGGTGCCGTGTGAGCGCGGGGCGATTGGTTGCCGGGTGATGGAGGCGGGTAAGGACTATTTTACCGACAAGACGCCGTTCACCACGCTCGATCAATTGGATGCGGCCAAGGCGGTGGTGGCGCGCACCGGCCGCAAGTATGCGGTGTATTACAGCGAGCGGCTGCACGTGGAGTCGGCGATGTATGCGACCGAGTTGGTGGCGGGTGGGGCGATCGGGCGGGTTTTGCAGGTGATCGGGCTGGGGCCGCACCGGCTGGGACCGATCGCGAACCGGCCGGGGTGGTTTTTCGACAAGGCGCGTTATGGCGGCATCCTTTGTGACATCGGCAGCCACCAATTCGAGCAGTTCCTGACCTTCTCCGGGGCGACGGATGCGACGGTGGCGCACGCGGCGGTGGCGAACTATGCGCATCCCGAGACGCCCGGACTGGAGGATTTTGGGGAGGCGAACCTGGTGGGTGACAACGGGGCGACGAATTACGTGCGGGTGGATTGGTTCACGCCGCCCGGTTTGAGCACGTGGGGTGACGGGCGGATGACGATTCTGGGGACAAAAGGCTATATCGAGCTGCGCAAGTATGTGGATGTGGGTCGGGATCGGACCGGGGACCACGTGTATTTGGTGGACGAGCACGGGGAGCATCACCTGGAGGTGGCGGGCAAGGTGGGGTATCGGTATTTTGGCGAGTTGATTTTGGACTGCCTCAATCGGACGGAGCGGGCGATGACGCAGCGTCACGCGTTCAAGGCGGCGGAGCTGTGTTTGAGGGCGCAGGCGGCGGCGCGGCGGCTGGCTTAAAAGGCGGGCCGCCCGGGGGACGGCGGGAAAGATTGAATTAAAGTATAAAATGTGAACAAACAGGGGAACCTGATGTCTGTCCCGCCCCTCACCGACCTCCTAGTGCTCGCGCAGTCCAAGCAGCCGGAGGAACTCGTGCCCTTCTGGCCGTGGGCGGCGGTGTTGTTGACGGGAGCGGCGGCGGGTTTTGCTTCGGTTTGGCTGGGCACTCGCTCGACGCGGCGGGCGGCGCGTGAGCAGGCGGCGGAGCTGATCGAGGTGGCGAGGCGCGAGGCGCACGTGGCGGCGGAAGAAGAGCGGCAGAAGATCGAAAAAGAGCTGCAGGCGAGGCGGGCGGAGGTTTCGCGCGAGTTGGATCGCCGTGAAATCGAGATGGATCTCAGATTGCGGGAGATTCGATCCCACGAGGAGTCGATCGCGCTGCTCGACCATCAGTTGGAGCAACGTTCCGAGCGTTTGGCGCGGGAAGACAGCGCGATCCGGCAGGCGCGTGATGCGATCCGGGCTCTTTCGAAGTCGCTGCGCAAGCGGCTGGAAGGGGTTTCGCAGATGGATGCGGAGGAGATTCGCCAAGCATTGCGGGAAGAAGTGCAGCTGGAGTGTCAGGACGAGTTGCGGGCGCTGCGGCGGCGGATTTTGGAGCGTTCGGAGCAGGATCTGCAGGCGGAGGCGAAGCGGATTCTGGTGGCGGTGATGCAGCGGATGTCCTCGCGGCCGAATAATGATGTGACGGCAACGATCGTGAATTTGCCGAACGAGGAGATGAAGGGGCGGATTATCGGACGGGAAGGGCGTAACATCAAGGCGTTCGAGGCTTCGACCGGGGTCACGCTGTTGATCGACGAGTCGCCGCAGATGGTGTTGGTGTCGTCCTTTGATCCGGTGCGGCGCGAAATAGCCCGGGCGGCGCTGGATGCGTTGGTGAAGGACGGGCGCATCCATCCGGCGAGCATTGAGGAGGCGGTGAAGACGGCGACGGCGGAGCTGGAGGTCAACTTACAACGGGACGGTGAGGAGGCGGTGCAGCGGCTCGGTATCAACGGGCTGCATCCGGAAATCATCTCCGTGCTGGGTCGTTTGAAGTTCCGGTTTTCGTATTCGCAGAACGTATTGGACCACTCGGTGGAGGTGGGTTTCCTGTGTTCGTTGATGGCAAGCGAGCTGGGTCTGGATCCAAACGTGGCGAAGCGGGCGGGATTGTTGCACGACGTGGGCAAGGCGATCGAAGGCGATTATCAGGGGAGCCATGCGGCGATCGGGGCGGATTTTGTGCGGCGGCATGGGGAGACGGACATTGTGGTGAACGCGGTGGCGGCGCACCACGAAGAGGTGAAGGCGGAGACGGTTTACGCGGGGCTGGTGATTTTGGCCGACACGATTTCGGCGGTGCGGCCGGGGGCGCGGGCGGAGTCGATGCATACCTATATCCAGCGGCTGGACAGGTTGGAAAAACTGGCGGTTTCGATGGACGGCGTGCAGCAGGCTTTTGCGATTCAGGCGGGGAGAGAAGTGCGGGTCTTGGTGAATCCGCAAAAAGTGGACGACGAGCGGGCGCGGGAGTTGTCGAAGGCGCTGCGCCAGAAGATCGAGCAGGAGTTGCAGTATCCGAGCACGATTCGGATCACGGTGATTCGCGAGACTCGGTTTACCGAGACGGCGGTGTGAGGCGGAAGGGAGCGCGCAAAACCCACGGTGCTTCGGTAGCGACAGGGGCGCGGAGGGGAGCGGTTTACTCGTTGAATTCGTCGCGGGTGCGGTTGCGTTCGGCTGCGAGCTGGGCGGCGACGGCGGGGTCGACGGCGGCGAGGCGTTCGCGGAGATCGCGTTCGGCTTGGGCGAGGTTGTCTTCGCGTTGTTCGAGGCCGATTTCACGTTCCTGCTGGGCGGAAACCTTCTCCATGAGGGTCATTTCGGAACGTTCGACAAAGGCTTCGCGTTCCTTGAGGGCGGCGCGGGCTTCTTGGAGGGAGGCTTCCTGGGCGTCGAGGGTGGCGCGGAGTCTTTCGAGGGCGGTGCGTTCCTCGGCGCTGGCGGCAAAGGGAGGGAGGGTGGGGGCGCGGCGCTGGACGGCGAGAACCTGTTCGCGGGCGCGGAGGAGGGCTTCGAGTTCGGCGATTTCGCGTTCACGCTCCATGAGGCGGCTTTGCAGGTCTTCGAGGGCGGCTTCCCGGTGGTTGAGTTCGATTTCGCGGTTGCGCAGGAGGTCTTCGAGTTCGCGCACGCGGGCGACCATGGCGGGATCGAGACCACCGTGGTGGGATGGGAAGGGGTTGCGGCTGTGCATGCGCTGTTCGAGGCGGCGCTGCACGCCGGGGGCGGCATTGACGTAACCGAGGGAGACGAGGCCGGCGGCCGGGGGCAGGGAGTCGCTGGAGGGTGTCCGGCGGGGCAGGCGAAGCGGCTGAGCGGCGGCGGGGCGCGGCGGAGGCGGGGGGAAGGGGGGGCGGGGGGGGGGGGGGGGGCGGGGGGGGGGGGGGGGGGGGGGGGGGGGCCGCGCCCCGGTGTGGGCTGCTCGGCCATGGGTGGACGTTATGGATCAGGAGAGTCCGAGCCAGCGGCGCCAGAAGGGGCGGGGTTTGGCGGCGGGGGGCGGCGTCGACGGAGGGGTGGAGCGCGGGAGGCGGTTAGTCACGAGGGAGAGGGCGGAGGACGCGAGGGCGGGGTCGGCGACGCCGGCGAAGTAGGTGGCGGGCGGGGTGCCGGCGGTGATCTGGCGGCTCCATTCGGCGAAGTCCGAGGCGAACCAGGTCAGCAAGGCGTCGATGCGTTCGGAAAGGTCGGCGGGTTTCGCGGCCGGTAGGCGGGCGGCCTCGAGCAAGAGGGCTTCGCGGAGGTGGAGGCCGCCTTGGAGGGGACGGTAGGGCAGGCAGGCGGCGAGAGCGGCCTCGTCGCGTTGGGCGATGGCGTTGAGCAGGGCGCGGAAGTCGCCGCCGACGATGACGGTCTGGGCGAGGCGGGTGGCGAATTCGACGAAGCGACCGAGTGTGTCGACGCCTTCGAGGCGGCAAAGTTCGAGGGTGCCGGGCTGCAGGGACGTGAAGCGCAGGGGGAAGTCGGCGGAGATGCCGAGGCGGGCGAGGTTTTTGAGCAGGGGTGAGCCAGTGTCGAGGGCGCCGGGAGCGGGGGTGGCGGGCTCCATCATGTCGGCGAAGGGGTCGTCGAAGGCGAGGGTTTCGGAGAGTATGGAGATGAGGTGAGGGAGGCGTGCGGGAGGGTGGCCGCGGGCGCCGAGGGCGAGGAGAACTTCGTCCCGGTCGTAGCCGACGTAGGCGGAGGGAGTTTCGTCCGCGTCTTCGCGGGGCCAAGGTGGGACGTCGAGCTCGCGGGCCAGGACGGCGATGGGGGTGTCGGCGAGGGCGGAGGAGGCGAAGGCGGTGCGGACTTTATCCCAGGCGGCGGCCTCGGCGGAGGGGTCGGCGGGGCGGGGGTCAGGCGGCGGGGGCATGGCGGATGAGTTCGGTGGCGATGGCTTCGAAGTCGCGCACGACGTTGTCGCCGGCGGCTTCCTGGCCGAGGAGGATGACGGGCAGGCCGAGGGCGACGGCGCGGCGCACGACCATGGCGTCGCGGGCGAAAGCGTCGAAGATGCGGGCGTCTTTGGCGATACGTTGGGCGGCCTTAAACTGATTTATGCGCAATTGCATACGCATTTTGGGAACCTCGATGTCGACGCCGGTTTTGATGGCGTTGAAGAGGATGCCGCGGACTTGGGCGGCGGGGCCCATGGCTTGGGTGCGGAAGCTGGCGGAGAGTTGGTGGAAGCGTCCGAGTTTTTCCACCAGGAGGGTGAAGCCGATGAGGGAAAGGGCGTCGGGGTTGGAGGGGACGATGATTTCGCGGGCGGAGAAGATGCCGCACTGGGAGGCCCGGAGGATGTTGGGTGGGCAGTCGAAGAGGATAAAGTCGTAGTCGGCCTCGACCTCGGCGAGTTGTTCTTGGAAAATGAGGTAGGCGGGGCGGCGGGGGTCGCCCTCGTATTCGGATTCTAGGTCGACGAGGTTAAAGGCGGTGGGGACAATGTCCAAGCCGGGCAGGGGATGGCCGCCGGCTTTATCGAGCACCGCGTCGCGGATGATGAGATCGCGGAGGCGTTTTTGTCCGGGATCAAAAATCGAAAAAAGGGCGCCTTCGCCGGAGCTATTGATGGTGTTCCAGCGTTCGAGGCGAAGGAGCCAGATGGAGGCGTTGGATTGGGTATCGAGGTCGCAGATGAGGACGCGATGGCCGAGGCGGGCGAGGCAGGCGGCGGTGTTGACCAGGAGAGAGGTTTTGCCGACTCCTCCCTTGTAATTGATGAAGGCGATTTTGCGGGCCATGGGGTGGGCGCGGGTGCGCCCATGGATGAAAGGTAGGGAGGTAAGGGGTGGGGTGCCAGTCGAATGTCACGCCGAAGGAGTGGAATTGCGCATAGCGTGGAGAACGAGGCGCGGGACCTGGGTTCGCCCGCGGGGGGGGGCCGGGCGATAAAAAACCGCCACCCGGTTGGGGATGGCGGTTCGAGAAGCGGAGCACGACGGGGAGCGGCGTGCGGCCGGGTTGCGCCGGATCAGGGCGTGGGGACGGTGGCGATGGTCTTGAGGATGCGGCTGGCGACGTCGTAGGGATTCGCGGCGGAGTTGGGGCGGCGATCCTCGAGGTAGCCCTTGTAGCCGTTGTTGACGAAGGCATGGGGCACGCGGATGGAGGAGCCGCGGTCGGCGATGCCGTAGGTGAACTTGTCGATGGACTGGGTCTCGTGGAGGCCGGTGAGACGGAAGTGATTGTCGGGGCCGTAGACGGCGACGTGTTCGGACATGTATTTGGCGAAGGCGGCCATGAGTTTCTCGAAGTATTCTTTGCCGCCGATTTCGCGCATGAACTTGGTGGAGAAATTCGAGTGCATGCCGGAGCCGTTCCAGTCGAGCGGGGAGTTGTAGGCGCCGCGGATGGGTTTGCAGTGGAACTCTACGTCCACGCCGTATTTTTCGCAGAGGCGGACGAGGAGGTAGCGGGCCATCCAGACGTCGTCGGCGGCCTTCTTGGAGCCTTTGCCGAAGATCTGGAATTCCCACTGGCCGGAAGCGACCTCGGCGTTGATGCCTTCGTGGTTGATGCCGGCGTCGAGGCAGAGATCGAGGTGCTCTTCAACGATCTGGCGGGCCACGTCGCCGACGTTCTTGTAGCCGGCGCCGCAGTAGTAGGGACCTTGGGGGGCGGGGTAGCCGCCTTCGGGGAAGCCGAGGGGGCGACCGTCTTGATAAAGGAAGTATTCCTGTTCGAAACCGAACCAAGTCTCGGGGTCGTCGAGGATGGTGGCGCGGGAGTTGGACACGTGGGGGGTGCCGTCGGCGTTCATGACCTCGCACATGACGAGGGCGCCGTTTTTACGGGTGGAGTCGGGATAGACGGCCACGGGCTTGAGCACGCAGTCGGAGCTGCCGCCGGGGGCCTGTTGGGTCGAGCTGCCGTCAAAGCCCCAGAGGGGGAGCTCCTCGAGTTTCGGGAAGCTGGCGAACTCCTTGATCTGAGTCTTGCCGCGCAGATTTTGGACGGGCTTGTAACCGTCTAACCAGATGTATTCGAGTTTGTATTTAGCCATGGATGTTGAGGTTAAGGGAAAATATAGAATAGGTCAGGGAGCTTGGCAACGAGTGAACGATGCCGTGGGCGAGCCCTGTGACATTTTCAGCACCCGTCATGCCAGCAATGAAAAAAATTTCTGAACGAGTGTGATTTGTGGTGAAGGCGGGGCGGGAAAGGGGCGGCGGGCTGGATGGGGGGCGTGGGCTGGACGATTTTGTTCAGGTGGGAAGGGTTGGGGTGAACAAAAACGCCCACCGGGAAGGCGGTGGGCGGTGGGGAGAAGGGGGCTGGATTTGCCGGCAGAGCAGGCGTTAACGCTGTTCGATGACGGTGGTGGCGGGGAAGCGGACCTTGGGGATGGCGGCGTATTTGTCGTCGGCGGAGCGGTGGCCGGCCGCGACGGCCATGAGGGTGGCGTAGCCGGAGCCGGCGAGGCCGAGGAGTTGGTCGTAGCGGGCGGGGTCGATGCCTTCGAGCGGGCAGGTGTCGATGCCGAGCACGGCGGCGGAGGTCATGAGTTGGCCGGCGGCGATGTAGACCTGGCGTGCGGACCAGGTTTCGAGGTTGCCGGCGGCGGTGACGTTGGCGACGAAGCCGTCGATCATCTTGCGGTAGCCGGCGAGGGCTTCGAGGGGTGCGCCGCGGGCGGCGGCGATGTCGTGCAGGACTTGGTCAATGTGGGGGGCGTCGACGGCTTTTTTGACCGCAAGCACGACGAGGCGGCTGGCGTCGGTGACTTGGGTTTGTCCCCAGGAGGCTTCGCGAAGTTGGGCGCGGAGGGCGGGGGTGCGGACATCGATGAATTTCCAAGGCTGGAGGCCAAAGGAAGACGGGGCGAGGCGGAGGGATTCGAGGAGGGCGTCCCACTCGGTGTCGGTGATGGGTTTGGCGGGGTCGAACGTTTTGGTGGCGTAGCGCCAGTTGAGGGCGGCGAGGAGGTCGGAGACGTAGAGCGTGTTCATGCGTTTGAAATACAAGGTTGACGAAGATGCGCCGGGCCGGGCGGGTCAACCGCCCGGGGCAAATTCCGCGCAACGGTGCGGGGCAGGGGGCGCGCGGCCTTGGGCAAAAAGCGCGCGGGCTTTGCCCTAGCGGTGGGCGCGGGGGTGAACAGTCTGGTGGTGTCGCCCCGTGGCGACGCTCGCATGTCTGAACATCCCCTCATTATCCAAGGCGGCATGGGCGTGGCCGTTTCCGGCTGGCGTCTGGCTCGCGCGGTTTCGTCCGCCGGGCAGCTCGGTGTGGTTTCCGGCACTTTGTTGCCGGTGGTGCTGGCGCGTCGCCTGCAATTGGGTGATCCGGGCGGGGAGCTGAGGGATGCCTTGGGGGCGTTTCCGGCGCCGGAGTTGGCGCGGCGGGTGTCGGAGCGGTATTTCGTGGCGGGGGGAAAGCCGGCCGAGGCGCCCTTCGCGGCGGTGCCGATGGCGTCAGCCGAGCCGGCGTCGGCCTGGACGGAGTTGACCGTGGTGGCGAACTTCGTGGAGGTGTGGCTGGCCAAGCGCGGGCATGGCGGTCGGGTGGGGATCAATTTGTTGGAGAAGATCCAGGTGGGCACGCTGGCCTCGCTTTACGGGGCGATGTTGGCGGGAGTGGATGTGGTGTTGATGGGGGCGGGCATACCGCGGGCGATTCCGGGGATCTTGGATCGTTTCGCGGCGGGTGAGGCGGCGGAGCTGACAATAGACACGGTGGGGGAGGCGGGGCCCGAGCCCACCCGAATGCGCTTGGAGCCCTCGCAGGTTCTGGGGGCGGCGGCGGGACGTTTGAAGCGGCCGGATTTTCTGGCGATCGTGAGCTCGGCGGCGCTGGCGACGACTTTGGCGCGCAAGGCGTCGGGGCGCGTGGATGGTTTTGTGATCGAGAGTTCGGCGGCGGGCGGGCACAATGCTCCACCCCGGGGCGGCAAGGCGCCGGGGCCCGATGGTCAGCCGGTTTATGGGCCGCGGGACGAGCCGGAGCTGGAGAAGTTTCGCGCGTTGGGCCTGCCGTTCTGGTTGGCGGGTGAGCGGGGCACGGCGGAGCGGGTGCGCGAAGCGCTGGCGCTCGGGGCGGCCGGGGTGCAGGTGGGGACGGCGTTTGCTTTTTGCGAGGAATCGGGGCTGGACGCCGACCTGAAGCGCCGGGTGTGCGAGCAGAGCCGCAAGGGCGAGGTGCGGGTATTCACCGATCCTTACGCCTCGCCGACGGGCTTCCCGTTCAAGGTTGTGAGTCTGGCGGGCAGTTTGTCGGAGCCGGGGGTCTACGCCGGTCATGAGCGCCGGTGCGACCTGGGGTATCTGCGCGAGCCCTTTCGCCGGGAGGACGGTGCGTTGGGTTACCGTTGCGCGGCGGAGCCGGAGGCTGATTTTACGGCCAAGGGCGGAGGCGGTTCCGATGCGGCGGGGCGCAAGTGTCTGTGCAATGGTCTGCTGGCGGCGGCGGGGCTGGCCCAGGTGCGGCGCGCGCCGGACGCGGTGGGCGGGGTGTTGGTGGAGCCACCGATCGTGACGGCGGGAGAAGACGCGGCGGCGGTGGCGCGTTATCTGCGGCCGGGGGCGACCTCCTATTCGGCGGCGGACGTGTTGGCCGAGCTGTTGCGGGCCGGGTGAACGACGATCGGCGGGGTGGGCGCCGGGGTGAACGGCTCGCGCGCCTTGACCGGACGAGGTTACCTTCCGGCCAAGGCGATCTTAGGTCCTAGTCCTGGCCTAGGGCTCGAGTTTCACCTCCAAGCGCAGGAAGCGGCGGGGTTGGGCGGTGAGGGCGGTGTCGTCCTGCACGGTTATCGGCGTGGTGCCGCCGCCTGCGGGATTGTTGGCGGCGTTGACGGGCGTCCAGGCGCCGGCGGCGAGATCGTTGCGGCCCTGCACGGTATAGACGAGGGCGGGATCATCGGCGCGGCTGTAGGTCAGGGTGAGTTTGCCGTCGGCGGTGCCCAAAACGATGCCGGAAGCGCCGGCCGTGGTGGGCACGGTGCCGGTGGCGTATTCGAGCAGGTTGGGGAGGCCGTCGCCATCGGGGTCGGCGTCGGGAGCGCCGATGCCGGTGCCGTCGTTGCCGGCTTCGGGGAAGTAGGTGTCGCGCCAGGCCTGGAGTGGCGAGACTACGACGCCGCCGGAGACTGCGAGGGTGCCGGTGGTTTCGGTGAAGGTGTAGTCAAGGCCGGCGATGGTGGCGGTCCAGACATCGGCGGCGGTTTCGGTGAGGGCCGAGCCGTCGATCGTCACGCCGACCAAGCCCGGCGCGATGCTGGCGGCGGAGGCGAAGCTGAGGTTCTGGCCGCTGACGAACGAGAAGCCGGGGGCCTTGGTGATGGTCAGGTTGCCGTTGAGGGTGAGGGCTCCGGTGACGGTGACCGCGGAAGCGACCTCGGGTGCGCCGGCGACGAGGGTGGTGGTGGTGTCGGCGGAGAGGGTAAGGTTGCCGGCGGCGGCGAGGGCGCCCGGGGCGAAGGGGCCGGAGATGGTCACGGTCTTGCCGGTGGCGGTCAAGGTGCCGGAGCCCGCCAGGCCGGCGGCGAGAGCGAAGTCGGTAGCGGTGATGCCGGCGACGTCGAGGGCGGAGCCGGCGAGCAGGGTGACGGGCGTCGCTCCCAGGCTGCCGCTGCCGGTAAAGGCGAGGGTGCCGGCCTCGATGGTGGTGGGGCCGGTGTAGGTATGGGCCCCGGTGAGGGTTTGCCGGAAGGCGCCCTTTTTCACCAAGGCGACTTTGCCGGTGCCCGGTCCATCGTGGATGGTGGTGAAGTTAGGGAGCGCGTCGCTGCGGGCGGTGGTGGCGTTGGCGGTGAGCAGATCGAGGGTCAGGACGGAGGGCTCCGCCGAGCTGTTTTGGATGCGCAAGTAGCCGTTGCTGACCGCGAGGCCGTTGAGGGTTTGGTCGTAACCGGCGAGGTCGAAGGTCATCAGCGGGTTGGTGGGGGTGGTGCCGCCGCCGGTGATGGTGCTGATCACGGGCAGGCCGTTGTCCACGCCGAGGCGCAGGCCGGCGGTGCCGGTGGTGGTGCCGGCGAAGAGGATGGTGGCGCCGTCCCAGTGGTTGCCGGGGGCGGAGAGGGTGATGAAGTCGCCCTCCAAGCCGGCCCGGAAGAGCACGGTGACACCGGTGACGCCGGTCGCGGTGGTGATGGGGCCGGCGAGGTTGAGTGAAGCCCCGTCCTGCACGCCGAAGCGGGTGGTGCCGGTCGCGTTGATCTCGATCGGGCCGGCGAAGGTGCTGGAGCCGGCCAAGGCCTGGACCATGCCGCGCTGAACGGCGACGAGGGGGCCGACATTGGCGGTCAGAGTGCCGGCGCCGGAGCCGACGATTTTCTCGGCGGTGGCGTAGGTAATGCCGCCGGAAAGGGCGAGCGAGGCGCCCGATGAGATCGTGGTCGCACCCGCGGCCGTGCCCAGAGCGCCGTCGGCCGAGACCACCAGCGCGCCGGCGTTGATGGCGGTAGGTCCGGAGTAGGTGTTGGCGACGGTGAAGGTGGCGGCGCCCGTTCCCGTTTTGGTGACGGAGGCTGAACCGGCGATGGCGGAGTCGGTAAAGGTGTAGGTGTTGCCGAGGGCGTTTTGCAGGCTCACCGAGAAAGGCGCGGAGGCGGAAGGGAGGCTGACGGTGTGGCTGCCGGCGAGGTCGGGAAAGGTGACGAGGGCGCCCTCGATGTAGGTCTGGCCGTTCCAGTTGGCGGTGGTGGTGTCCCAGGCGCCGGAGCCGGCGGACCAGACGAAGTTTGGCAGCTGCGGGGTCAAGACATTGAGAACGACGGCGGAGCCGGTGTCTTCCGCGAGGGCGGTGACGCCGGGAGGGAAGGAACCGAGCTGCGGGAGACCGGCGCCGTTTTTGCCGGAATAGGTGAAGAGGGTGTAGGAGCCGGTCTGCACGTTGTCGCCGGTAAGGTGGAGGAAGTAATCTCCGGCGGCGTTAAAGGTGGTGGTGGTGGCGCAGGCGAGGCGGCCGGGGTCATAGGTGCCCAGATGGAGTTCCAGGGCTGAGCCGGCGTCGAGCGTGAGCGCGGGGAGGAGGGAGGGGGCAGTGCCGGAGACGATGCGGAGGCGGGCGCCGGGGTTGACGGTGGTTGCGGAGAGCCCGGAGTAGGGGGCGGTGATCGACAAGGTGCCGTTGCTGACGGTGGTGGCGCCGGTGTAGGTGTTGGCACCGGTGAGGGTGAGTGTGCCGGCGCCGGTTTTTAAAAGTCCACCGTCGATGGCGGCGACGCCGCCGTGGAGCAGGGCTTGGGCGATCGTGGTGGCGACGCCGTTGGTGTCGATGATGGCGCCGCCCTCCTGCACGAAGACGTTGTCGAGACCGGTGAGGAAGTTGGCGGCGTTGCCGGCCCCGGTTCGGACCTGGAGCGTGCCGCCGTTGAAGATGAAGGTGGAGTTGAGACCGCCGCCGGCATTGCCCTCGTAGACCCGGGCCACGGTCAAGGTGCCGCCGTTGAGGTTGACGGTGGAGTTGACGGCGTTGTTGGTGGTGGCGGTGGGGCCTAGGCGGAGTCCGCTTTCGCCATTGCTGGCCCGGCCGACGCCGAGGTTGGTGACCGAGCCGCTGTTGACGGTCAGGGTGGCTCCGCCCGCGGCGGTGGAGTTGTAGAGCACGATGTTTTGGGCGGAGGACGTGTTGCTACCCACGGAGCCGGCGGAGACGGTGCCGCCGTTGACGATCAAGTGGGTGGTGCTGGTCGAGGTGCCGAGCACCAATTGTGATTCGGTGCTGAGGGTGCCGCCGGTGTTGACGTTTACGGTCGGCCCGCTGGTGAGCGAAAGCACGTTGGTCGTGTTGCGCACGCGGGCGCCGGTGCCGCCGATGTTGAGGGTGCCCGCTCCGGCGATGTTGAGCAGAATCGTGCCCGAGTTTCCGGAGATGACGGTGAGATTGTTGCCGATGGTGGCGGTTTTGTCCGCTGCCAGCGTGAGGTTGCCGGGGTTGGCGGTCAGGGTGAGGGTGCGGGCAGCCGTGGCGCTGAGCGTGTAGCCGCTGTTGTTGAAGGTGAGGGCCGAAGCGGCGATGGCGGCGTCGACGTTGATCTCGTAGGTGCCGTCCGTGCCTCCGAAAACGGCGGAGTGCAGGGCGCTGGTGCCGCTGGTCTGCGTCCAGGTTTCGTTTACGCCGGCGTTGTTCCAGACAAGATTGCCGGCGAGGGTGTTCCAGGTGCCGGAGCCGGGATCGATGATGGAGCCATTGGTCGCATCAGCGGAGTCCCAGGTGAGCACGGCTGCGGACACGGGGGGCAAGGCGGTGATGGCGGTGGCGAGAGCGAGACAAAGGCGTGCGCTGCGGCTGCAGCGCGAGGGGTAACGGCGCGGGGAGAGCATGGTGGTGATTGCGGGTTAAATCTAAAACGGCGCGCTGCGACGAATAATCACGCCGGCGCTCCGCTACCCGGGCGAGCATCGAGAATGGATGTCAATTTACAAGCTTGGAGTGCAGTGGAGCCGAGGAGGCGCCGGCTGGATGACGGAACGAGAAGCGGCGGTTTGGGCTGTTAAATTTGTTGAAACAAATTTGGGTGCTTAGGATTTAATACCGAACACCCCAAGCTTTCAGACTTTAACCACGGATGGTACGGATGGGCACGGATCAATACAAAGTCTTTTTTATCC
>CAYNUW010000027.1:0-11223 GCA_964400455.1 uncultured Akkermansia sp.
ATCGAAAGCATGAGCCCCGTCGCCATCGACGGCACCTTCACCCGCCGCTTCCTCGAAAACCCCGACACCACCCTCCCCGCCCTCGAAGACCAAATCTGCCGCGCCTTCGACCGCGTATCCTGGGAAAAAGACTTCACCATCATCGAAGGCACCGGCCACGCCGGCGTCGGCTCCGTCTTTGACCTCTCCAACGCCCGCGTCGCCAAACTCCTTAACGCCAAAGTCCTTCTCGTCTCCCCCGGCGGCATCGGTCGCCCCATCGACGAACTCGCCCTCAACAAATCCCTCTTCGACCACTACGGCGTCGAAGTCGTCGGCGCCATCCTCAACAAGGTCGAGCCCGACAAAATAGACATGGTCCACAACTACGCCGGCCGCGGCCTCGCCCGCCTCGGCATCCCCCTCCTCGGCGTCCTCCCCGTCCAACCCGCCCTCAGCGCCCCCAACCTCGCCCAAATCGCCGAAGAAATCGGCGGCAAATGGCTCAACGGACGCCGCGGCGGCGCCAAACAACGCGTGCAACGCGTCGTCATCGGCGCCATGTCCGCCAAAGGCATCGTCGACTACCTCCAACCCGGCACCCTCATCATCACCCCCGGCGACCGCGACGACATCCTGCTCGCCGCCCTCGCCTCCGCCAAAATCTCCGGCGGCGCCACCATCGCGGGCCTCATCGTCACCAACGACGCCAAACCCCACCCCAAACTCGCCGAACTGCTCGCCATGACCGACATCCCCGTCATCGCCGCCCGCGAGGAAAGCTACGAGGTCACCAGCCGCATCAACCACATGTCGGTCAAAACCCAGCCCCAGGACCACGACAAGTTCCCCATCATCCGCCAGCTCATCGCCGAACACGTCGACCTCCCCCGCCTGATCGCCGGCCTCTGAACCCGCTCCCGAGTCCCCCCTGGTCCTCCGCCATTGGTCATTGGTCATTCGCGATTGGTCATTGGTCATTCGCCACCTCGCCCCAGCATGTCCTCGCCCTCGCCCCGCGCCCGCTCCTTTCCCGCCCTCCACCGCCCCGTCTCCGAGATCGGACTCGGTTGCTGGCAGCTCGGCGGCGCCGACTGGGGCGCGGTCGACGACGCCTCCGCCCTCGCCATCCTCCGCGCCGCCGCCGACGCGGGTATCACGTTTTTTGATACCGCCGACGTCTACGGCTCCGGCCGCAGCGAGTCGCTCATCGGGCGTTTCCGCCGCGAAAACCCCGCCCTGGACCTCGTCGTCGCCACCAAACTCGGCCGCACCGCCGCCCTCTACCCCGACCGCTACACCGAAGCCACCGTGCGCGCCGCCACCGAGGACTCCCTCCGCCGCCTCGGCGTCGACGCCCTCGACCTCACCCAGCTCCACTGCCTCCCGCCCGCCGTGCTCCGCCAGGGCGAGATCTTCGAGTGGCTCCGCCGACTCCGCGCCGAAGGCAAGATCCGCGCCTTCGGCGCCAGCGTCGAATCCGTCGAAGAGGGCCTGCTCTGCCTCGAACAGCCCGGCCTCGCCTCCCTCCAAGTCATCTTCAACGTCTTCCGCCAAAAGCCCGCCGAACTCCTCCTGCCCCGCGCCCAAGCCCTCGGCGTCGCCATCATCGTCCGCCTCCCCCTCGCCAGCGGCGTGCTCTCCGGGCGCTTCACCACCGCCACCACCTTCGCCCCGTCCGACCACCGCCACTACAATCGGGACGGAGCCGCCTTCAACGTCGGCGAAACCTTCGCCGGCCTGCCTTTCGAAAAAGCCGTCGCCCTCGCCGACGCCCTCAAACCTCTCGTCCCCGCCGGCCAGACCCTCGCCGACCTCGCCCAACGCTGGATTCTCGACCATCCCGCCGTCACCACCGTCATCACCGGCGCCAGCCGGGTCGGCCAGGTGGCGTCCAACGCTTCCGTCTCCACCCTGCCACCCCTGCCGGCCGAGCTCCACCGTCAGTTGGCCGACTGCTACCGCACCTCCGTCCGCGACCACATCCGCGGCCCCTACTGACGCTCGATCGCGCCGGTCGCAGCCGCAGCGGCCGGCGCACCTTCCACCGCCCCTCCGTCAGCACCCGCGCCGATCGCAGGGTCCGGCCGCAACCAGCGACGCCAACCCCAGTCAGTCACCAGCCATACCGCCAAGCCGAAGGAAACCGGCACCAGCGTGTGTTGGAACCCGGCGAAAAAAACCGTCCAGCCGCGACCCAGATTCAAATGATGAATGACCTGATACAAGGGCCACGAGGCCCACAAAAAGATGATCAGCCATAACCAAAGCCGTCTTGCGACCTCGCCGTTCGCGCCTTCCGCCTTCCGCCACGCGTAAAAACACAGCGGGGCCAACCAGAGGGCCCGGTAAAAAAAACTGGAGCCCGCCGCCAGGCAGCCGGCCCACATCACGAGCGAACCCGTCAACCACAACGCCATCGGCCCTTCAAGCGGCACCCGAAAACCCCCGCCCCGCAATCCGCGCAACGCCCAAAAACTCAGCCCGGCAGCTCCAACGATCCCGGCCCATAACGCCCAACCCAGATCCGCCAGCAAAAGCCTGCCCGAATACGCCAGGCTATAGGCGAAAACGGTATCGGGCGACGGGGCCAGCTTCACCGCCAGCTTGAACAAAGGCGCATGCAAGGCGACGCCGACCGTCACCACCGCGAGGGCCGAGGTCGCGACCCACCACCTTGCGCGTAACTTGGCGCGAAGCGCGCCCAGACCAAAGAGCGCGACCACCGGGTAGATCTTCAGCCACGCCGCACCGATCAGCAAACCGGCCGCTCCGACCATGCTCAGGGGGGCTCTCGCCGCGCAAGCCGCCGCCGCACCCGCCGCCAGGAGCTGAATGATCAAATCATTATTCGCCCGCTCCAAACCCAGGAGCAGAGGCGGCGAAAGCATCACCGCCCAAAACGCCAGCGCATCCCGCAGTCGCCGCGGACTCGACCACGCCGCCAGCGTCACCAGCCAGACCACCGCCAACAGCGCCCCCAAAAGCGCGGTATGGGCGACCGTCAGTCCGAGGCTGCCGCCCGCCAGAAAAGCCGGACCATAGACGTGCGGCCGACCATAGGAATCGAAGTAGTTGGGATTCTGATACGGATTCCACCCGGCGGCCGCCGCCTCCCCCGCCGCCAACACCGCCTCCATGTCGGCGAAGATGCCTTTCGACATCGGATACACCGCCAACAGGTGGGAGACCTCCGGATGCAGCGCGGCCGCGCTCAACACCGCCAGCGGCAAGGTCGCCGCCGCGACCATCCACCCCAGGCGCCAGCCGCCGCTTTCGACCGGCCCCGATCTCACAAAACCCCGCCTCCCTTACCCGCCTTGTCGGCCGCGGCGGCCGCCGGATGCGCCGGAAAACAGCGCAGGTGCCGCACTCCGAACCAGGTCATTTTTAACAAGATCCAACCATGCTTGAAACGTGAGATATTGGTCTCCCCGTAGGTGCGATCCCGATACCTCACCGGCACGTCCCGGATGCGCAGATCCAGCAGGGACGAGCCGTAGAGCAGGTTGAAATCGCCAAAGGGATCAAAGTCCCCGAAGGCGGCGATTCGCCGCAGCACCCGCTCGTAGTCGGACCGCAGCAACATCTTGGTGCCGCACAGCGAATCCTTCACCGACTGGCCAAGGACAAAACTCAGCGCGACCGCGAAAAATTTATTGCCCAACAAATTCAGAAACCGCATCGCCCGGCTTTCCATCGGATAGACCAGTCGGCTGCCATTCGCGAACTCCGCCACCCCCGACTCGATCGCGGCAAAAAACTTCGGCAAATCTTCCGGCGGCGCGGTCAAATCCGCGTCTTGGATCACCAGCACGTCACCGCTGGCCGCCGCAAAACCGGTGAACACCGCGTCCCATTTGCCTTTGCCGGGCTGCCGCAGCGCCCGCAACCGCAAGGGGCCGGAATACGACGCCACCTCGCGCTGAATCACCGCCCAGGTGTCGTCCGTGCTGTTGCCCTCCACAAAAATCACCTCCGTTCCGGCACCCATCACCGGAATGCGCTCCAGCGCCGGACGGATGTTGCCCGCTTCGTTGCGCGCCGGCACCACCACCGAGCAGCTGAGGCTGCCCGGCACGGCGGGCGCGGCCGGCAGACGCGCCGTCAAACAAAGGGTCAGGCCGAAGTGCCGCGCCACCGGGAGGCGCACCAGGTAACGGTTCAACAGCGAGCCCAACAGCGGAGTGCGCCAGGGCCAGAGCTGCTGCCGCTCGAAGCGCACCACCTCCCATCCGGCCAGCTCCAACAAGTTCACCAGGTCGCGGTCCGCCAGCCAGGCGCTCGGAGGTTGCGGCATGACCCAGCCAAACGTCGCCGCCCACCGCAAGGCCGGCGTCCACACCGTGTTCAGCGACGTGATATGCAACCGGGTTCGCGGGTGAGCGCATCCGCGAATCCGCTCCAGCACCGCCTGGATGTCGTCCAGGTAGCCGGTCAGATAGTCGAGCACGATGTGATCGAACTTCTCCACGATCGGAGGCTCCTCCGCCAGCGCCACGCGAAATTCCAAACCAGCCTGGCCACCATGCTTTTTCCGAGCCTTGGCGATCATCGCCGGACTGAAATCCAAACCCAGACCCCGGGCGGGCTTGAGCCCCGCCAACAAATCTCCCGCTCCGCAGCCCAGCTCCAATACCCGTTCCCCTTCCGGAATGTGGTGGCGGTAATGCGCCAGTATCTGCGCGTGAAAACCGCGCTGCACCCGGCGCGCCCGTCCATCTCGCTCCGCCACGTCGTCAAAGTGCCCGCGCAGGGTCGGTTCGGTCTTCTCGGCGGCGTGGGCTGTTTCGCTCATGGCTGGTCACCCGAGACAAGCGCCCCGGGGGGTCGGGCGTCCATCCTGATTTCCTTCAACACCGAGATGCGCTGCAACCGCGCGCCGACCCGGCGCTCCGCCACCGGCTCCAGCACGAACTCCGGCGGCAGCCGATGCGGGGTCTCCACCTGAAAATCCCCCTCCGGCGTCGAGGCGCGCAGCGCCTGGGTGACCAGAATCTCACCAAACGTATGGTGCGCCAAATGATAGGCGAAGCCCTCGTCTCGCGCCGACGCGCGCACAATCGACGTGGCCCCCATGCCCTGGGCATACCAAAACAACGGACTCTTGTCGGTTACCACCATGCGCGTGCCCAGGCCCCGCGCCTCGACCACGCGCTGCTCCCAGCGCTGCACCGTCTCGACCACGTTCAATTGATTCAAACGCGCATTCACCCGCAAACCCCACGCCTGGTAGGCCAGCAGCGCACACCCCAACGCCAGGCCGACCGCCCGCGACCGCCAAGCCTCGGGCGCCCGCATCACCATCCAACCAACGAGGATCGCCAGCAACATGTGCAGCGGCAGCGCCAGTCGAGAAGCCACCGGATCGCTCAAATCGCCCCAGTAATACGCCATGATCAGGCCAAGATTGATCAACACGCCGACTCCGATCCAACCGAGGGCCCCCTCCACCGTTCCGAAGCCGTCGCCGCGCCTGAGTCTTCGCGCCAGACGCCAGGCCGCGAGCGACCCGGCCAGACCACCGGCCAAGGTCAGCCAGACCGAGTTCGCCATCTCCGGGGATAAGCTGAAGAAATAGTCCCGCGCGTGAGCGAGGTTCTGGCGCAGAAACAGGGTGGAAAAACGCGCCTCATACCCATCCCGCAGCTCCCACAAAACCGGCGTTCCCGAAAGGTAGGTGTTGAGGAGCGCGCAAGGTATCAGCAGCACCGGCGCCAGCAACGCCGCCGCCGGCAGGCGCACCACCCCGCCACGTATCCACCCCATCACGACAAGGGCTCCCGCCACCGGCACAAACACCCCCGATTCATAGCGCGTCTGCGCGAGCAGCACCGCCGTCAGAATCAACACCGACAAACGCCGGTCATCCGGACGCTCCAGCCACCGGGCCCCCGCCAGCGCCAGACCGAGTATCATCGCCAGATTCGCCATCTCCAACCCGGCTCCCGTCGCATTGATCGCCATCAACGGAAACGCGCCGGCCGAGACGAGCGCGACCACCCCGGCCGGATGACCGGCCAGCCGCCGCGCCAGCAGATACACCTGCAACAACACCACCGCATGCAGAGCCGTGTTGAGCAGCATCGCATTCAGCTCCCGGTAACCCGTCAGATCATGAACCAAAGAGACGAGAAAGGGGAAAAAATAGGGCCGTTTGTCCAAGTAACTCTGCAAGGAACGCAACATGCCGTCCACTTCATGGGCCCGGCCCAGCGCCCCCACCTCCCGTTCCATGTGCATGTTCCACGCCGTGGACTGGATGACCACCTCGTCGTAGAGGACTTTGTAACCGTGACCGGTGGTCAGCACCGCGACCAGGGTCAGGCCGCCGATCCAGCACCCCACCGTCCTCCACTCCGCGCCCGTCAGCCGCGCGGGAGACCGCTCGTCTGGTCCGCACCGGAAATCGGCCAGGATCGCGGCCAGCCACCAAACCACGGTCACCGCCATCACCGCATAACCCCAATCCGACACCAAACGTCCGGCCGCCCGGGCGTCGAGCAGGGCAAACCCAAGCGCCACCGAACCCACCGCCGCCAGCGCCAGGTAAACGAAGGCCCGCGCCAGGGGCAAACCTTCCGGGGCCCGGCGCCACCCTTGCGGCGGCCTGAAACATCTGATCGCGGCTCTCATTTCCACTCAGGGCAACTCGCGCACCCAACGCTCCAGATAGCGGGTGGTGATTTCCCTTTGCTCCGCCTCGCTCAAGGCAGGGGCGTCGGGCCGAGGTTGCGCAAACTCCGACCGCACCGTCTGCCCGTTCTCATCCGTGATCGCCGTCACGCGACTGATCCGCGCCAGACGCAGCAGGTGCACTCGCTTCTCCGCCACGGTCTCCAACTCAAAACCCGGCCCGGGATCATCGCCCTCTTCCAAGGTCAGCGCTCCGGTTTCAGCATCCACCACAAAGGTTTGGTAGATGTAGACGGCGGAAAAACTCCGGTTGCGAAGATGAAAGGCCAGACCCTCCCGTCGCGCCCGGGCCTGGGGCGTCGGCGTCGCCGCCACCCGCTCCGTGATCCAGTAGATCGAGTCCCGATCCAGCATCAAAAAGTCGCGCTCCGGGCGGCTTTCCAAGAACTCCTTTCTCCAAGCAAAGGCCATCCCGGGCATATACTCCCGACCGTAGGCGTTTTTCGCCATGGTCGGCAAACCGTGCGCCACGTAAGCCGCCGCCGCCGCCACAAACAAACCCGACCAGACGGGCGAACCGACTTTTATCACTCGTCCGGCCACCGTCGCCACCGCCACCAACATCAACAACTGCGTGGGCAGGCTCAGCCTCCGAATCACCGGGTGGTCAAACTGCCCCCAAAAATAAATCATCATCAAACCCGTCACCGCCAAGCCACCCAAGGCGCCCAAAGCCAAACCCGCCTCCGCGCCCTCCGCCCGCACCACGCTTCGCCAAATCCGCTGCGCCCAGAGCAAGAATATCGGCAAGGCCAGCAACCCAAGCAAGCCCAGCAAGGGCGCGTTGGGCTGAAAACCATCGAGCGTGAAGAAGTAGCTCAAGGCATGGCCCAGGTTCTCCGGCACAAACTCCAGACCGAAGGGACGCTCCGCCCCCATGGACTGCATTTCCCATCGCCCGGCATCGGCGGAGAACGCCCGGTTAAGCCACAACATGGGCACCATCAACAGCGGCGCCACCCAGCTCGCCGGCGTGCAAAGCAAGGCCCCCGCCCGCACCCACCCGACCCACACCAGCAACGCGGTCGGCGGTAAAAACAACATCGACTCATAACGAGTGGAAGCGAGCAGCACGGCCGTCATCACCAGCACATCCTGCCGCGCCGAGGTGGGCCGCTCCAAGTGATGCATGGCGGCCAGCCACCATCCCGCCATCAAGGTGAGGTTGAGCAATTCAAAACCTCCCCCGGTGGCTTGCTGGGCCAAAAGCGGCAGACCCGCGACCAAAGCGACCGCCAGCAGACCCCCTCGCCAGTCCCCCGCCGCCTTGGCACACAGCCGGTAGAGCAAACCCAGGAAAACAAAACTCAAAACCGTGTTTACCCAAAAGCCATTGCTCGTCCGGTAACCGGTGAAATCGTGCACCAACGACACCACCAGGGAGAATAGATAGGGGCGTTTGTCCAACACGCCCTGCAAAACCACGAAGGGGCCATGCACATCGGTCGCCCGGATCGGATAGGTGACATCACGGTCCAGGTGCATGGATTGCGCCGTGCCGGCGAGCAGCACCTCGTCGGCCAAAATCTTGTAGCCGTGGTTTTCTTGCGCCTGCCAGACCCCGCCCGCCACCGCCACCAGGGCCACCGCCCACCAGGTCTTGCCCTCCACGCGCCACCCACGCGCCACCGTGTCGCGTTCCTCCCTCGCCCAGTTCCACAAGGTCCTGCCCCACCAGATCACCGTGCCCAACAGGATCCAATACCCACCCTGGATCACGGCCTTCAAAGCGATCTCGTCCGAGAGGAAAAACCTGCCCGCCGCCAGTGCGGCCAGACAGATGACAATCAACCAGTGAAGCCGGCGATCAACGAGCAGGGTGCGAGATATCATGGGACGGTCTTGTTCCCCACCCTGATGGCCCGGGCACCTGAAAAAAAGCGTTAAAATGCACCGTGACCATTCCGTAAGCGGAAAGATCGGCCTCGCCGGCGTAGCCGGGGGAGCGGCCGGGCGCGCGAGCCGGACGGTTTTTTGTCTCCGTCTTGCGCAGGTTTCCGTTTACCAAGAGAACCTGCCGCCCATGTCTCCTTCAACCCCTTCCGCAAATGTAACCGACGAAGCTCCGCTCGACCTGGGTTTGGTGCGCAAATACTCCGTTCCGGGACCACGCTACACCTCCTACCCGCCGGCCACCCGCTTTTCCGCCAGCGCCCGGGAGATCGATTTGCCGGCGGCTTTGGCCGAGGACAACCGCTCGACCGAGCGCCCGCTCTCCCTCTACGTCCATCTGCCGTTTTGTGAATCGCGCTGTTGGTATTGCGGCTGCAACACCGTGATCACTCGCGACCAGGACCGGGCCAATCCCTACCTGGACTACTTGGAAAAGGAGCTAGCCCTGCTCCACCCGCTGATCGACCGACGTCGCTCAGTGACCCAGCTGCACTTTGGCGGAGGCACGCCGACCTTCCTGGCCCCCGAACAACTGCGCCGGCTCGGCAAAATGCTCCGCGAGCATTTTCAGTTTGCCGCCGATGCCGAGATCAGCGTCGAGATCGACCCGAGACGCCTCTCGCTCCCCCACATCGAGGCGCTGCGCGACATCGGTGCCACCCGCGCTTCTCTAGGCGTGCAAGACACCAATCCCGAGGTTCAAGTCGCGATCCACCGGCACCAGCCCCATGCACTCAACGAGCAAGCCTTCGCCTGGCTGCGCGGCGCGGGCTTCTGCTCCATCAACGTCGATTTGATCTACGGCCTGCCGCTGCAAACCCCCGCGACCATCACGCAGACGATCCGGGACGTGCTACAACTCAGCCCGGACCGGCTTTCCGTCTTTAGCTACGCCCATGTGCCCTGGCTAAAACCGGCCCAGAAAATCTTCGACCAGCGGGGACAGTTGCCCGATGCCGAGGCCAAGCTGGCCATGTTTGCCACCGCACACGCCGAACTCAGGGCCGCCGGATATGTCGACATCGGCCTCGATCATTTCGCCAAACCCAACGACGAACTGGCCCAGGCTCGGGACTCGGGCACCCTGCAACGAAACTTCCAAGGCTACAGCACACGCGCCGGCGCCTCCCTCTACGGTCTGGGTCTGTCTTCGATCTCCTCCACCGCCGACGTTTATTATCAAAACTACAAAACCTTGGCGGAGTATCGCGCCGCCCTCGATGCGGGTCGCCTGCCGGTGGAACGGGGCCTACGACTCACCGCCGAGGACAAACGCCGGCGCGAAATCATCATGGGCGTGATGTGCGAACGTCGGCTGGACTACGCTCAACTCTCGCGAAAGTTCGGCTTCGATTTCGCCGCACACTACGCGACCGCCATCGACTCCCTGCAGGACCTGGAAGCCGACGGCATCTTGCGGCGCACGGCCAACGGGCTGGAAATCACCCCGCGGGGAGCCCCCCTGTTGCGAATCGTCGCCATGCGCTTTGATCCGACCGACTACTCCGGGGCCAAACAGCATTCCAAAACGGTTTGACCCGTTGGCGTCAGGGGCGCCGCAGGGTCAGTTCCCCACTGAGCGTCGGCTGACCAACGACCAGCGGCGCCACCAGGTAGGTGGCCGAGCCCAACGGCGCATCGGTCCCGGCCGCCAGTGGATCCGCCGCACGCAAGGCACCGGCAAACGTTACGGTCCGGTTCACGATACGATTGGGTCTCCCGGGCACCGGGATCGAGTCGCGGAGCACGAAGCTGCCGCTGATCGCACCGGTGGTCGGAGTTACCACCAGTCGCCAGCCCGACACATTCGGCAGAGGTGCCGTCACCTTGATCACGTTTCTCAAACCCCATTCGATATTCGTGGCGAGCACGGCCGATCGCTCACCCAGGTCCACCCCATCATGCGTGACCAGCAAGGCGCCCAGCGGCGCGGCCGGCGGGGTCCAGCGGCGCAGCTCGCTGTAACCACGCGCGACGTAACCGGCCGGATAGTTTTCCGTTTTGATCGCCGCCGGCTTGGCCGACTTGACCCAGATTGTCCGTCCCGTCGGCAGCGTCGGGTCCGTCGCACCCGCCCTCGCCACCGACAACTCGCCCGCCACGTAAGTATCCGCCCGTGCCCCATAGGTGCGACTGAAGAACCGGTAATCGCCATCCAGGGTGGCCGCCGTGGTGGCTGAACCGCTCCAAGGCCGGCCGTCGGCGTGGCGCCCGGTGTAAGTCAACACCCCGGTGATGCCGATGGCTCCCACCGCAGTGGAGGACCCCGCCGGCAATGGCCGAAGCGTCGGATCGGAATCGGTCGTCGTGAAATCAAACAGGCGCTGCGTGAAGCGCCCGGCAAAAGCCCGGCGGGTAACCGGCGACGCCGGCAACAACCTCGGCCCCGCTCCGCTGGCGATAAGCACTTCGTTCCGATAGAGCTCCGCCCGCAGTTCTTCGCCGGCCGGTCGCACCGCCAGCCGATAGGTATACGCCGGCAGTCCCTTGGGCCGACGAACGACGCTGGCGGATCCGGCTAGATCGGCCGGCTCGGCGCTGGGCGAGGCGACTTTGCCCGAAAGCGCTATCGCCGCAGTCTCCGCCCCCAAATCCAACACGCCGGTGAAGGTGGTTTGACTCGCCCCCACGGTGATCCGCAAGAGGCCGACCGGC
>CAYNUW010000027.1:11233-16385 GCA_964400455.1 uncultured Akkermansia sp.
ACTTGCAAGGTGCCCTCCTGGAGACTGAGCGCGTAGTTGTTGTCCGCGCCGCCGCTCAACCGAATCGGATAACTGCCAAGCTTGCTCCTCGGCGTTGCCGTGGTGGTCGCCGTCGGACGGACGTCGATGCTGGCCGGCGTATCCCCGCCCATGAGGCCCTCATACACCAAACGCAGGACCGGCAAAGGTGCGTTGAGTATCTTCTGCATCGGCTCGGGTCGCACCACCAAAGGAGCCTTGGTAACCGTCAGCGTTCCGGTCGCCGTTCCGCTGTAATCGGGATCCGTGACGACCACCTGAACCGCGTAGCTGCCTGCCGCCGTGGGCGGGGTGGTTTGTCCGTCGTAGGTCACCGCAAAAGGCAAACCGGCGGGCTCCGTGGTCACCGTGACCGAGCGGGGCGCCGCAGCGTAGGTTTGGGTTAAGCCGCTCAATACCACCCCGGCCCCGGCCGTGACGGAAAAGGTGCGCTCCAACGGAAGGGCCGCCAACACGTTGGCGTCGCCCGGCTGCACGGCCCGCACGGTGATGGCTCCCGTCCCCGTGGGACTTAGCGTGTTGCCGGAGAGCGTGGCCGGCCCGGATACGAGTTCGAACTGGACCGGCAGACCCGCGCTGGAGGAGGCCGCCAGTGCAAACGCCCCCGCGCTCAAGGCCCGGCGCTCAATCGCGGGAAAGGTCAGGCTTTGCCCCAAAGCCACGACCGTGAAACTTCGTTCCACCGGAACCGCCGGATGAAAGCCCGCGTTACCCGGCTGCACGGCCCGCAGCGTCACGACACCGACACCCGTTACCGAAACCCGACCGGCCACCATCGCCGCCGGCCCGGACACGACTTCATAGGCCACCGGCAACCCGGAGGAGCTCACCGCTCCCGGATCAAACGGTGCGTCACCAAAGGTTCGCTGCGCGACCGACGGGAACACGATGCTCTGTCCCTGCACCTGCAAGACGCCCACCTGCACCATCGTTTCTCTGCGGGCCCCAAGACTGCCGCCGCCCACCACCCCGCCCAGTCGCACCGTGAAGCTTTCGTCGTCGTCCTCCACCGCATCCACCAGAATCGGAATCTCGATCGTTTTCGGCGCAACCTCTCCCGCGCCCCACTCTAAAAATCCGGAGGCGAGCACGTAGTCCGCTCCCGCCGTGGCGGTATCTCCACGTCCATTGATCGCGGCCGCGTAGCTCACTCTGAGCGCACCGGCCGAACCACCGCTTCTCTTCACCACCACCCGTGCGGTTTCCCCCTCGCCCGCCGCCTGCGCATCGACCGCGAATTCCACCACCCCGCCCGGTTCCGCGAAGCCCGGCAAAACCCGCCAGATCGGTCGCTGCTGCACGCTGTTTTGCCACGAGGTGATCCCACCCGCCACGATCAGACGTCCATCCGGGGTCAACCCCAGTTGATTGATTCCCCCCGTTCCGCCCCCCGTCGCCAGAAAGTCCGCATCCACGGTGCCGTCGGCCCGGATCCGGGCCAGCCCCGCCGCCGGCAAGCCCTCCACCGTGGTGAAACTTCCACCCACCAGCACACCACCGTCCGGCTGGAGCTGAATCGAGCTCACCGGCCCATTAAACGAAGGTGCAAAACCGGCTTCCAACGAGCCATCCGCCGCCAGCCGCGCAAAACGCGAACGGGCCGTGTTGTTGTAGGCCGTGAAACTGCCGCCGATCAGAATACGCCCATCCGGCTGCACCGCGATCGCCTGCACGGAACGCACCGACTGCGTGGAACCCGCCTCATGCGAACCCTGCTGCACCCCGTTAAACTCCGGATCAAAAGCCCCGTTCGGCAGCAACCGCGCCAAACCGGAACGGGCCGTCGTGCCCGCACGAAAAAAGCTGCCGCCCAACAAAATCTTGCCGTCCGGCTGCAACGCGAGGCTCTCCACCCTCCAGCCGGTTCCGGACCCAAACACCGGCAGCGTAAAACCGGGATCCACCGCCCCGCTGGGCAACAAGCGCGCAACCAACCTGGAGCTCACCCCGCCCACCTGGGTGAAATAACCACCGATTACGACGCACCCATCCGGCTGCAGCCCCATCGCCAACACCCGGTCGTTCGCGCCGTTTCCTGGGTTGAACGTCGTATCCAGCGAGCCATCGGCCAGCAGGCGCGCAACCCGCCCCACCGCCCCACCCTGAAAACTGGTGAAATTACCCGCGGCCAAAATCCGCCCGTCAGGCTGCCAAGCGAGCGCGTGCACCGGCGTCGGCGTAAAACCCGCCCCAGGATCGAAGGACTGCACCAATGCGCCCGTCGCATCCAATCGCACGATGCCGCCACGATCAAACACCTCAAAACCCTGCGTCTGCGCCAGGCTGAAATGCCCGCCCGCCAACACCCCGCCGTCCGGCAACACCACCAGGCTCTCCACCGCGCTGTTGATGAAATTGGACAGGAAACTGGTGTCACGCGCGCCCGCGTCCGCAATGCTCACCCTCGCCAGAGCCTCCCCCACCCTGACCCCGCCGCTCACCGCGCCTAACCGAACCCCAAACGTTTCCACCCCTTCGACCAACTCATCCGCGTTTAGCACGACATCGATGATCTTGTCCGCCATGTCTCCGCTGCTCCAAGTCAACACCCCGGACGCAGCCACATAGTCGGCACCGGCCACGGCCGTCTCATTTTCGGTGGCGTAAGCCACCGAAACCACGCCCACCGAATTCGAATTCCGGCGCACGGTGAGTCGCGCCAGCCCCCGCTGCTCGTCCACCAACAATCCCGTGTCGACCCAGCTTAACCGCGGGCGAAACGACACTTCGACCTCCAGCCATTCGTCCACGCCGCTCCCACCGAGCCCGAGCGTGCGCAAGGTCACCCCGCCCGCGCCGTCTTGAAAGGTCGAGCCCACCGTCAAGAGCGCGTCCGAGGGGCTCGCCCCGGGGGTGTTTAAATCCAACAATTGCCCGGGCAAATTTTCATCGTGTCCCCACAACACGTAGGCACCCCGGTTCGTGGTCGGTTCCGTGCTCGCTCCCCGATAGCCGATCCAGAAATCCCGACCCGCTTCGCGCGGCACCTTCAGCGCTCTGGGCAAACCCAAATCCGCCGCCTGGGCGTCGAACCGATGCACCCGGTAAACTCCTCCCGCCTCAATCACCGTAACCGAGGTGTCCGGGATCCATTGCAGAAGGGATTTGTTCCAGTGGCTGAAATCACCCTCCGAGGAGTAGTCCGACCCGCCACCCATGATGTCGAAGGGATCGCCATACTCCAACGAGACCCCGCGAGGCGAAACCGGGTCGCCATCGTCCACCTGCCATAGGTTCGAATGGCGTAATCCGAAGGTATGACCCAGCTCATGGGCCACCACCCGGAAGTTAAAGGCGCCGTTGATCCAAAACTTGGGCCCGATGATGTCGCCCAAGCCCCCGTAACCAATCTTTGAGCCCGGCAACTCGGCCAGGGAATTGAAGATCACCCCCACCCGATCGTAGCCGCTCACCGCCACCCCCGCCGCGACCGCCGCCGCCCGGGCGTCCGCGTGCAAACTGGCGCTGTCGCCTGCCTCGGCATAACTCGCCGCCGTGCGCGGCAGCCGCAACACGTCGGTCACGTCCGGGGAATTGCCCCCCACCGCCGGACGCACCCGGACGTCGGTCTTGTTGAAACTCGCACGCCGGTAAAACTCGCTCACCCCGCCGCTCCGATTAAAAAGCTGCTCCGCCGCCGGCTCGGTCACGGGCTCACCGACCAGGTCGCTGAAATCCACCCGGATCAACAGCACCGACTTGGTGCCGTGCGTCCAGGCACGCGATGGACGCCCCACCACGCCTACCGAACCCGGCTGATTGTCCGCCTCGGTCCAGAGGTTATCCTGCGCCTCCAGCCGCGAAACATCGTCTTCAAAATGAAGCCGATCGGGCGCGACGCCAAAACGACCTCCCACCTGATAGGCCACCCGCCCGGGCGCGTTGTCACGTCCCAACGCGAGCGCCGCGCAGGCCGAGCATCCGTCCACCGCGGCTGCGCCCGGTAGCGGCACCTCGCCCGGCTCGAGCAAACGCACCGACGAATCAGCCACTGCCAAAAGCCGCCCCACCGCGATGCCGGAGATCATGGTCTCGGTCAGCGTGGCCTGCCGCAGCCGACGGCCATAAACGTGGGCACGAAACTCGCGGCCATCGATCAACGCACTGCGAAACTCCCGCTCCGCCGGGACCTCGCGCCCGGCCATCGGACCGACCACATGGAGCGAAAGCTCCCCCCGCCCATTCACCCGCTCCTCCAGCCACCCGGCCACCTCTTGGGGAAGTTCCGCGCGCACCGCCATCGGCACGGCGGCGGCCAGCGCCATCTCCGGATCCAACCGTATCCACTCGGCCAAGACCTCCGCCCGCTGTCGCGCCAAATGGATACCCTCCCCGACCATCGCCACCCGCGCCGCCCCCTCGGCCTCGCGATAGCGTTCCGTCCAAGACCTGAACACCGCGTTTTCGGGGAAAAGATCTTCCGTCCAACCCGCCGCGATCACCGCACTCGGATCATGCCGCAACCCCTCCGACCGGACTAATCCCACCTCCGCTTTGCCCCCCTGGCCAGCCGACAGCGGCGAGGTTTCCTCAGCCTCCTGCACCTCCGCCCTCGCCGGCACCTGAAGAGCCACCCGCTCGATCGCCATCGGTTCCACTGCCCGCCGCTTCTGCATCACTGACCAGCAAACCAAACCCGCGACGATGAGGAGAGACAAACGGGGCAATAAGCGGCGCATAACGAACCCTTAAGCACCGCTTAAGTTGGGTCGAATCCGAAATACGTAAAATTACTACTCTCCTCCGGCCGCTTTGGGGCCGACATGTCCTGACGCCTGAGCCCGGCACAGAAGAAGAGGCGACCTCGACTCCGTTCTATTTCGTTTACCTGCGGCGGCCTTGGACGTGTTCTTGCACACGCTCCCCATGAACTCTCCCCATCCCCGGTATCGGTGGTTTCGCGGCCTCTGGTGCGCGTTGTGCGTCGTCGGGTTCGTTCGCTCGGCTTCCGCCGAGTCGACGTGGCCCTTCCCCATCAAAGACGCTGCGGGCGAGCGCGTCGCAGACTATGCTTGGGACCCGGTCATCAAGGCCGTCCTCAACCTGCTCAAAACCGGCGACGCCGAGACCTTCGCCGCCGTCCTCCACGACGTCGCGGTGCGCGCCGACGCGC
>CAYNUW010000027.1:16395-18552 GCA_964400455.1 uncultured Akkermansia sp.
AGACCTTCGCCGCCGCGATGACCCCCGCGCCGGAAGCGTTGGCACCGATCTTGACGAAGTATCCCGACTCGTCGGCCGCGAAGAAATCACCCGACCGGCTGGCGGCCGACCTGGCCCGGAAACGCGTTCGCTTGGCGACCTCTGCCCGTGGCCTGCTCGATCGCGCGGCCGCGCTCGGGATCGATTTTAAATCGGCGAAGCTCGCGGCGAAGCTGCCGGCGGGTGATGCGTATGCGGGCTACAACTACCTCGGCCTGCTCCCGGACGATCATTGGTTTCATGCCTCGCAACGAATCGAACTGCTCATCAGCGCCACCGCCGGGGACACCGTGCATGAGTATCGGGTCGCCGTGGAAGACCTTATCGCCGTGGCAGGCGCCTGGCGGATCGACGGCCCGCTAAGCTGGGCGGCCCTGCCCGAAGACCTGCTCACCGACGACCTGCGCCTTGAGATGAGATTGACCAAGGCGGCCGCCGACCACGCGTCTTTGTCGGGCAAAGACGACCCCGCGCTCCAGCGGCTGGCCGAAACCTTGGCGGCGCTGATCCGCGAGCGCGACATCGTCGCCTACGAGAGCGCCGCCACCCTCACGCCCGAGGCCGAGTGGGAGCTGCGCCTGCGGCAGAGTCCCGCGGCCGCATCGTATCCCAAGGACGAATTTATCCGGTGGCATGAGGAAAAATCGGTCACGAATCGTGCGGCGGTTGAAAATCTGCTGGGCACGCTCTCCCGTTCGGGCATCGACCTCGCGGCCGCTCGGATAAGCGTAGCCGAAGTGGGGGTGCGACATCTGACGGTCCGCAGCGAGACCGATCCGCTAATCGGGCTGGAGGGTGGCCAACTCCGCGTCGTCCTGAGGGTCGAGGACGAGGGCAAGGCGGCCAACGGACTGCCCGTTGCCGGCGATTACATTTTATCCTGCGACGAAATCCAACGCGATGGCGGCGCCTGGTGGATCGAGAAGGCGTTGATCTGGGACAAGCTGCCCTCAGGCGTGGTGGACGAGGCGCTGGCCGCGGAGATCGCCTTCGAGGCCCACGTCAACCAAACGGGCACCCTGCCCGTTGGCACACCCGCGCCCGATTTCGAGTTTGTCCACATCGCCGACGGACAAAAAGGCCGTCTCGCGGACCTCCGCGGCAAAGTCGTGATCCTTGATTTCTGGGCGGTCTGGTGCGGGCCCTGCCAGCAACCGATGGCCCAGATGCAGACCTACGCGGAAAAAAATCCGTCCTGGGGCGAGCGGGTGGCCGTGGTCTCGCTCAGCATCGACAACACCCTGGAAGAACCGAAAAAACACCTGGAAACCAAGGGCTGGCTGAAGTCACTCAATCTGTGGGGCGGGGCGGGCGGATGGAAATGCGCCGCGGCAAAAGCCTTTCGGGTCAGAGGCGTGCCCACCTGCTACGTGATCGACGCGGAGGGCAAGATCGCGGCGGCGGGTCACCCCTCGGGCATGGGTGCCCCTGAAATCGTGAACCGTCTGCTCGCCGGACCCTAGGCCTCAGCGGACGCGGCCGAAAGCGCCCGCCAGACCAACGCTCAGTCCCGCAATCAAAAACGAGCTCAGCCCAACTCGGACCGCAGGCGGCTCAGCTCAGCCGAGAGTCGGGCGACTTCCGCCTCGAGCGCTCCCAGGCGTTGCTCGACCTCGGGAGGTAAGGTCAACCGCACGGTTACCGGAGCCGCATTCCCTTCCTCCAAGTCGTCGCCGGCGGGCTCTCCCGCCAGCAACTGCGCCCACCTCGGCTCCTTGCGGCCAGGTTGCCGAGCGAGTTTCTTCACCAGCGGGCCGATCCCCACCGCCGCCAGTCCCGTCAGCAAGTCTTCGACCCCGGCCACATCCGGCAGCGGCGTCATGCGTTCGGAGTTGGCCCGCAAGGCCGCCGTCGTCTGAGGACCACGCAGCAACAACTCGGCCAGCAGGGCACGGGCTTCAACCGTGATTGGATACACGTTATCGAGCGTTTGCTTAAATTTGGCCACCCGCGCGTCCGCTCCACTGAACAACGCCACCAGGCGACGTTGACGCAAACTCTCCAGCGCCAGCTGGACTTCGGGCGCCTCGACCGACAAAACGGGAGCACGGTTGCTCCGCTGGTTACAGGCGTTCAGCAGCGCGTTTAAGGTCAGCGGGTAGATGTCCGGAGTGGTAA
>CAYNUW010000027.1:18562-20687 GCA_964400455.1 uncultured Akkermansia sp.
AAACTCCTTCTCGATCAAACAACCCAGAACCCGAGCCTCTATGCCGGAAAGTGGAGCTTCAGCGGAAGCGGCGGCGGAAACCGAGACAGAGGCGGGCAAGGAAGAACTTACAGGATCCATGCCTTTACCAAACCCCGCCTTTTGCGGGTTACGCAAGTCCAACACCCCTCGGCTTAGCGCTTCGCTTCGCGATCAAACCGACCGTCGCGCAAAAACGCCAGGATCTGCCGACGCGTCTCCGCCCGGTTCATCAGCCAGGTGTGGGAATAAGGCAGGACGAGATGGTCCGCCTCACCCGCCACATGTGTGCTGGCCACCGCCACCTTGCCGTCGTCCGGTCCGGGAATAAACGCGGAGAACCAGGGATTCCAACTCGCCGAACCTGCGATCACGCCCACCTCGACGCCCGCCGGCAGGGCCCCCAGCCGGCGAGGCGCCTGAGCCGCCGCCGTGCCCAGATCGAGCCCGGCCGGGCCGTTCAGCCAGGCGTAGGCTCGCCAGCCGGCCAGCGTATCCACGATCTCGCTACCACCGTTGGGCGGCGCCAGCATCACCACCCGCCCCAAGCTCGGCGGCGCGCCGTGCTTCTGCAAATACTGGCGCACCAGAATGCCGCCCAACGAGTGCGTGACGACGTGCACGCTCCCCGCCGGCTGATCGGCGGCGGCGGCGAAAACCGGACCGAGCGTCTGTTCCGCCAGCGTCGCCACGTCTTCGGTTTGCGACGGGTAGCGCAGGTTCGCCACCGCGTAGCCGGCGTTTTTCAACGTAAACGCGACGGGCTGCATCGATGCCGGCCCGCGCCCGAGGCCGTGCAGCAAAACCACCGTGTCGCCACCCAGGACCGGGCCGACCACCAGCGCAAAGAAACCCGCCAATGCCGACCAGATACGCATGGGCCGGATCTTGCCGTGCCGGCTTCCGAAACACGAAAAGAAAAACGCGCCCCGGTTGGGGGCGCGTTGATGAGTGATCGCGTGAACGCGTGTTCTTTCAGCGACTGCGGCGTTTGACCGCGAGCTGCACGCCGGCGTAGCGCACCGCCTCCTGCAACCGCTCGAGCTCGGAGGGATCGGCGTCCTTGGGCGCGGCCTTGATCGCCTCCTCGGCGCGCTTGAGCGCCTCCTCGACCGACTTTTCGTCGATCTTGTCCTCGGAGATCGCGCGCTCGGCCAGCACGGAGACGGTGTCGCCCTCGATCTGGGCAAAACCGGCGCCGACCGCCAGCCAGGTGGTCTGGCCACCCTTGGTGACGCGCAGCTCCCCCGCTTCGACCTTGGTCAAAAGCGGCAAGTGGCCGGCGAGGATGCCGATCTCACCTTGGGTGGTCGGGATGACCACGGTGTCGATGGTATCGGAGTAGACCCGGGCTTCGGGAGTGACGATTTCAAGGGTGAGAGCCATTTTTTTGAACCACTCATGAACACGAATGGACGCTAATTCGAAGCGGGTTCGGATCAGGCCATTAGTGATGATTAGTGACGATTAGTGGTTAAACCTGCTGAGAGTATTATTTCTTGGAACCGGCGGCGGCGAGCACCTCGTCGATGCCGCCCTTCATGTAGAAATCACCTTCGGCGACGTGGTCGAGCTCGCCGCTGAGGATCATCTTGAAGCCGCGGATGGTGTCCTTGACCGGCACATACTTGCCGGGGGCGCCCGTGAAAACTTCGGCCACCGTGAAGGGCTGGGACAAGAAGCGCTGGATCTTGCGGGCGCGATACACGAGGGCCTTGTCCTCGGGGGAGAGCTCGTCCAGACCAAGGATCGCGATGATGTCCTGAAGGTCCTTGTAGCGTTGAAGCACGCGCTGAACCTCGCGGGCCACTTGGTAGTGCTCGTCGCCGACGATCGAGGGCTCGAGGGCCTTCGAGACGGACGAGAGCGGGTCGACGGCGGGATAGATGCCGAGCTCGGCGATGGAGCGCTCCAACACGATGGTGGAGTCCAAGTGCGCGAAGGTGTTGGCCGGCGCCGGGTCGGTCAAGTCGTCGGCGGGCACGTAGACGGCCTGGAAGGAGGTGATGGAACCCTTCTTGGTCGAGGTGATGCGCTCCTGGAGCTGGCCCATCTCGTTGGAGAGCGTGGGCTGATAACCCACGGCGGAGGGCGAGCGGCCGAGGAG
>CAYNUW010000028.1:0-522 GCA_964400455.1 uncultured Akkermansia sp.
TCCGCGCCTATGCCGAGGTCTACGCCCAGGACGACAACCGCGAAAAATTCATCCACGACTTCGCCTCCGCCTGGACCAAAGTCATGACGGCGGATCGTTTTGACCTGCGCCGCGCCTGATCCCCGAAACCGCGCCTGAAAACGCTGACGGATCGACGAGACCTTCACCCCACACGCCAGGCCTCGTCGATCCGTCCGTGCGTCGGATTCCGCGCCTCGACCGGCGCGTCGCCGCGTGCCGTCGTTGTCGGATTGATTTGGCCGGGCGAGGCGTGCCGGTCAAAGTCGGCGCCTCAACATGCCGCTTCGTCTCCTGCACACCGCCGATTGGCACCTCGGTCAGTCGTTTCACGGCTATGACCGAGACTACGAGCACGCCCGCTTCTTGTCCTGGCTGCTGGCCACCCTCGCCACCGAGCGTCCCGATGCGCTCCTGCTCGCCGGCGACGTCTTCGATACCGTCAACCCCTCCGCCACCGCCCAGCGCAGGTTTTACGACTTTCTCGCCACCGCCCACGCCACG
>CAYNUW010000028.1:532-20409 GCA_964400455.1 uncultured Akkermansia sp.
ACGCTTCCCGGACTGCAAATCGTCATCACCGCCGGCAACCACGATGCCGCCGCTCGCCTGGAAGCCCCCGCCGGTCTGCTCGAGGCTTTTCACATCACCGTGGTGGGCACCGTCCCACGCGACGCCGAAGGCCACATCCAAGCGGAGCGGCTGGTCGTGCCGTTGAAAAACGCCGCCGGACAGGTGGAGGCCCTCGCCGTGGCCGTGCCCTTCCTCCGCCCCGCCGACGTGCCCGTGCTGGCCGACGCCGCCGACCCCTACCTCGATGGCATCAAGGAGCTTTACCGCCTCGCCACCAACGCCGCCGAACACCTCCGCGACACCACCCACCCCGGCGCCGCCCTGATCGCCCTCGGCCATTGCCACTTGAACGGAGCCGACGAATCCCGCGACTCCGAACGCCGCCTCATCATCGGCGGGGCCGAGTCTTTGCGTGCGGACACCTTTCCCGCCTCGCTCGCCTACGTGGCGCTGGGCCATCTCCACAAGCCCCAGGTCATCGACGCCGGGCGCATCTGTTACAGCGGCAGCCCGCTCCCGCTTTCTTTTTCCGAAAAAGACTACGCGCACCAGGTTCTGCTGCTCCGCCTCGACGCCGGTCGCCTCACCTCCGTCACCCCCATCGCCGTGCCGCGCACCGCCGCCTTGCTGCGCGTGCCCGGCCGGGGAGCCGCCCCGCTGGAGGAAATCTTGACCCAACTCAACTTGCTCGCATTCGACCCCTCCCTGGCACCGGAACAATACCCGTTCGTCGAGGTGCACGTGCTCGACGACGGCCCCGACCCCAAACGACGCCACCGCATCGAAACCGCGTTGCTCGGCAAACCGGTGCGTCTCACCGGCATCAAACTATCCGCCCCCGACCTTCCCGCCCCGACCGAGCCCGGCACCAACACGCCACCCACCGCGACCGCCGACCTCCGCTCGATCGAACCCGAGCAGTTGCTCACCGAAGCCTACCAGGAAAAATACCGCGCCGACCCGGCGCCCGCCCTGATCGCCGCCCTGCGTGAAATCCTTCTCGCCGAGACCACCGCTCCCCACGACGGCCCATGAAGATTCTCCGCATTTCGCTCCGCAATCTCGCCGCCCTCGCGGGCACCCACACGGTGGATTTCACCCGCGAGCCGCTTCGCTCCACCGGTCTGTTCGCCATCAGCGGCCCGACCGGCTCGGGCAAAAGCACGCTTCTCGACGCCCTCTGCCTCGCCCTCTACGACGCCACTCCGCGCCTCGCCGCCGCCAACGGCCTCAAGATTCCCGACTGCGCGGAAGGCGAGCTCATCACCCAGAAAGATCCCGGCAACCTGCTTCGCCGCGGCACCGCCGAGGGCTTCGCCGAGGTCGCCTTTGTCGGCGTTGACGCCCTCGCCTACACCGCCCGTTGGTCGATCCGCCGCGCCCGCAAAAACGCGGAAGGTTCCCTCCAGGCCGCCACCATGTCCCTCCACGCCGGTGACGTGCCCCACGGCACCGACGGTGTCCTCATCGCCGGCGGCCGAAAGACCGAGGTGCTGGCCGCCATAGCCGCCAAAATCGGCCTGAGCTTCGACCAGTTCACCCGCGCCGTCCTCCTCGCCCAAAACGATTTCGCCGTCTTCCTCAAATCCGACGACAACGAACGCGCCCTCATCCTTCAGGCCCTCACCGGAACCGAACGCTTCGAACGCATTTCCAAAGCCGTCTTCGCGCGCAACAAGGTCGAGGCCGACGCCGTGCTCCACCTGCAAAACCAGCTCGCCGGTCTGGCCCCGCTCGACCCCGAGAAACGCGCCGCCGCCGAAGCCGCCGCCCGCTCCGCCAGCCAGGCGCTGGCCGCCGCCGAGGCCGCCTGCGCCGAGCGCGAACGACACCTCGCCTGGTTTCAACGCCGACACGAAATCGCCGCCACGGTCGCTCAGGCCGCGCAGGCCGTCGCCACCGCTTCCGCGGCCCTCCAAGCCGCCGCGCCACGCAGGCAAGACCTCGCGCTCACCAGCGAGATCCTTCACGCCGCGCGCCCCCTCCACGAGGCCGAACAACGCGAACTCACCCAACGCGCGCTCGCCGCCGGCGCACTCCAGGCAGCCACCCACCGCCTCGCCGAAGCCGAGCAAGCCAGCGCCCGCCTGCGCCACACCCACGAAGCCGCCTCCACCCTCGTCCGCCAGGCCGCCCTCGCCCTCGACACCGCCCAGCCAAAGCTCGAACGCGCCCGCACGCTGGACGCCCAACTCATCCCCTTCGCCAAACACCTCGCCGACGCCCAGCTCGCCCGCGAACACGCCGAGCTCGCCTGCCGCCAGGCCACCGAGAAACACCAGAGCCTCGCCCGCAAAATCGACCAGGACGCCGCCGCCGCCCGCACCCTCGCCCGTCAACGCGAGGACCTGGCCGCCTTCGCCCCTTTCACCGCCGACGCCAGCGCGTGGATCGATCGTCTGGTCGCCGCGCGCCTGGCCCGCGAAACCTTGGCCGCGCACACGCGGGATCTCGCCGCCAAACGCACCACCGCGGCCGACCTCGCCTCGAAAGCCGCCGCCGCCGAGTCGGACTTCGCCGCCTCGCAGAGTCGGCTGGCCAAGGCGCTCGCCCACCGCCTCGAAGCCGAGTCGCGGGTCAAAACCTTTTCCCCCGAGGCGCTCGCCCAACAACGACGTTCCGTCGAAGCCGAGCGCCAGGACTTGCTCGCGCTCCAAACGCACACCGCCCGCCTCCACGACCTGGTCACTCGCGCCCGCTCCACTCAAACCACCCTCGACGCCCTTCAGTCGGATCAGGCTAAAAACCACCTCGCTCTCGAGCTCCTGACCCGCACCACCCTGCCTGCCGCACTGAGCGCCTGGGAAACGAGCCAGGCCGCCCTCGCCCTCGTCGAAGCCGCCGCCGATCAGGCCGTGCCCAGGCTCCGCGAGAGCCTGCAACCTCACAAACCTTGCCCGGTCTGCGGCTCCGAGCACCACCCCTACTCCGCCCACGCCCCAAGCATCGAGGCCTCGGCTTTGCGCGCTCTGAAAAACCAGGTCGCGGAGAAACTCAAAACACTGGAAACCCTGCGCGACCAGTCCGCTCAACTCACCGCCGCTCACAACCTGACCACCCGGCAACTCGCGGAACGCCGCGCCGAGCTCGCCCGTTTGGCCGAGCAAATCGCCGCCGAGCGCACCCTCACCCCCGCCTCCCCGACGCTCGCCCCCTTGCTGACCTTGGCCGAAGACCAGCGCGGCCCGGCCCTGCTCGCCCGCCTCGCCGAAACCGAAAATGCCCGCCTCGCGCTGGAAACCCGGGAGGACGATCTGCGCCGCGCCAACGACGCCCTGGCCGCCGCCCGCCTGGCCTATGATCAGGCCCAAACCGCTCACACCCAGGCCGGGCAGCAACGCGGTGAACTCGCCCGCCTCCGCGCCACCGCCGACGCCGCTCGGGACGCCGCCGCCACGCAGACCACCCACGCCGAAGCCGAGGCCGCCAAACACCTCGCCGGCCTCGATCCCCTGTGGCAAAAGATCGAAGATGCCCGCCCCTCCTTCGTTCGGGACGCCGCCGCCTTCATCGCCCATTTTTCCGCACAAGTGACCCGGTTGCGCACTTTGGAAAAAAACCTCGCCGACGCCGCGCAAACCGCCGCGCAGGCCGGAACCGAGCTCGCCGGCTTGTGCGAAGCCGCCGCCACCGCCGCCGCCCTTCTCGCTCAACGCCGCCAGGAAGAGACCACCGTTCGCACCCAGCACGACACCTTGCGAGCCGAACGCGCCACCCTCCTCGGCGGACGCCCCGCCAACGACGTCGCGACCGAACTACAGAGGGCCTGCGCCGACGCCGTCAACCAACGCGACGCCTCCGCCCACGCCCTGACCGAAGCGGAAAAAAACCGCGCCGCCGCTCTCGAGGCCGTCGCCGGACAACAAACCGCCCTCACCGCCGCCGACACCCGCCTCGCCGCCGCCCAAGCCGCCCTCGACGCCTGGCTCAACGCCTTCTCGGCTCGCACCGGCCTGCCGCTCCACCGCCCGGGCCTCGCCACCTATCTGACCCGCGACGAAGATTGGTTAACCACCGAACGCGCCGCCCTCGAGGCGCTCGCCGCCGCCGTGCAAAACGCCACCGGCGCCCACGAAGCGAATACCAAAAACCTCGACGCCCACCAGGCGCTCCGGCCGACCCCCGACGAAGAACCCGCCGTGCGCGAGGATTTGGCGACCCGCGACCTGGCCCGCACCGCCGCCAAACAGCGACACCTCGAGGCCGCCGCCCTCCTTGCCAGCGACGATGCCCGCCGCCGGGATGCCGCCGCGCTGCTGGATCGCCTCACCCGCCAGCAATCCCAGGCCGAGCCGTGGACCAAGCTCAACGAACTGGTCGGCTCGGCCGATGGCGCCAAGTTCCGCTCCATCGCGCAACGCCGCACCCTCGACCTCCTCCTCGGTTACGCCAACGCCCAACTCGACCTGATCACCGCCCGCTACCGCCTGGAGCGACTGCCCGAATCCCTCAACCTCATCGTGCGGGATCGGGACATGGCCGACGAGCGCCGCTCCATCCACTCTCTCTCGGGGGGAGAATCGTTTCTGGTCTCGCTCGCCCTCGCCCTCGGCCTGGCCTCGCTCACCTCCAACCGACTCCGCATCGAATCCCTCTTCATCGACGAGGGCTTCGGCAGCCTCGACCCCGCCACCCTCAACACCGCGATGAACGCCCTGACGCACCTCGAAGCCCAGGGGCGAAAAGTCGGCGTGATTTCCCACGTCACCGAAATGGCCGACGCCATACCCGTGCAGATTCGGGTGCTCAAGGGCCGCTCCGGTGCCTCCCGCCTTGAAGTGCCAGGCCTGGCCGCGCCCGCGCCAGCCTGCGACCCGACCGAAACCGACGCCGCCTCCGCGCCGGCCGCTTCGGCGGAACTCACCGCGCGTTTCCTCGCCGCGCTGCAAACCGCGCAGACCAGCGGATCGCCGCTGGTCTCCTCGAACACCCTGCGCAAAAACCTCGGGTGCGAAACCACCGCCTTCAACGCCACCCGCGACGCCTTGCTCGCCGCCGGCCGCATCGTGGTCGAGGGCCGCAGCCAACGCCTGGCCGGCTCGGTAGACTCGCTTAAACCGGCAAACTCAACTTAATCTTTACTCAATTACCCAACTGACTAAAGATAACGCCTCCTATGACCGAAACCGCCTCCGCCTTAAACTTTACCGATCTTGCCCCGTTACCGGCGCTTGAGCGGGTCCGCTGGGCGGCGGAGGCCTTCGGCGACGGGCTGATCTTGAGCACCAGCTTCGGCATCCAGTCCGCCGTGATGCTGCATCTGGCCACGCAGGCGCGGCCGGATATTCCGGTGGTGTTTATCGATACGGGCTACCTTTTTCCCGAGACCTACCGCTTTGCGGCCGAGTTGACCGAACGGCTTAAGTTGAACCTCAAAACCTACTCGCCGCTGCGCACGGCGGCCCGGCAGGAAGCGCTGGACGGCAAGCGCTGGGAGCAGGGCCTGGAAGGCCTGAAGGCGTATAACTTCGAAAACAAAGTCGAGCCCATGGACCGCGCCGTGAGGGACCTGGGCGCGACCGCCTGGCTCGCCGGCCTGCGCCGCGCCCAGGCCTCCACCCGCGAGAAACTCGATTTTGTGCAGGTGCAGAAAAAGATCACCAAGATCCACCCCATCCTCGATTGGGACAACCGCACCGTTCACCGCTACCTGACCGAACACGGGCTGCCCTACCATCCGCTGTGGGAGCAGGGTTACGTCTCGGTCGGCGACTGGCACAGCAGCGCGCCCTTGCAGCCGGGCCAGACCGAGGAACAGACCCGCTTCGGCGGCCTGAAACGCGAGTGCGGCCTGCACGAACAAAGCGACCGGGCGGACTTCTCGATCTAGCCGCCGGTTCCCAGGTGGAGCGGCTTGTCCCCAAGACGCTGGCTCGTTCTCCGAGTCGAGCGGCTAGCCCGCCTTGCGGAAAACACTCCCCCCACCGGCGAGGTCCTGCACCCGGGCTTCCGGCTCAGGCGCGCTTGATGTCGCGAACCGGATACTGGGTGACCGTCACGCCCTTGTTGCCGCGGCCGCCGACCGTGAGCTCGGAGAGGTCGAAGACGAACTCCTTGACCCGTGCGCTGCAGCGGCCGCTCAGGTAAACGGTGATGGCCTTGGGCATGGCTTCGAGGTTCTTGGTGTCGTCGAGAAACAGCAGCTTGCTGCCCTCGCTTGCGGCCAGGTTGTAGATCTTTTCGCGGGTCATGCCGCCGAGCTGGAACCGTTTGGCGAAGGCCTTGCCGCTCTCCTTGTCCTGATAGACGAGGGTGTAGTAGCGATCGTCGCCGTCCTTGGGCACGACGTGGAGGTGCTCGATGTTTTTGCCGACGAAGACCTTTTCGGCCACGCGCACCAGCTTGCAGGTGGCGTCGGCGAAAAAGGCCACCACATCGTCGAGCGGGGTGACGTCCTGCAGGAACTCGAAGTCGTCCTTGTTGCGCACGTTGAGAGCGAGAAAACCCTCCGCGCGCTGCACGTAGAGCTTCTGGTTGGCGACGACCACCGAGGCGGCGCTGATCTGCTCGATCTCGTCGCTCTGTGTGCGGCGTTTCACGCCCTTGCCGAATTTTTCCTGAAGTCGCTCGAACCAGGCGACGGCGTAGTCGGTGAGGTGGGCGAGGTCGTGGCGCACCTGCTTCATCTCCTTTTCGAGCGCGAGGATGGCTTCGTCGGCCTTGAAGCGGTTGTAGGCCGAGATGCGTTTGATGCGGATCTCGGTCAGACGCACCAGATCGTCGTGCACGACCGGGCGGCGCAGCTTGGCGATGTGGGGTTTCAGGCCGGCCTCGATCTCGGCCAGCACGGCCTCCCAGGTCTTGGCCGTCTCGATGCGACGGTAGATTTTTTCCTCGATGAAAATGCGCTCGAGCGAGTCGGCGTGCCACTGGTCGTCGAGCTCGCCGAGGCGGATCTCCAGCTCGCGGCCGAGCAGGGCGCGGGCGCGCTCCACCGAACGTCGCAGGATCTCGGATACGCCGAGAAAGGCCGGTTTGTCATCGGTGATGACGCAGGCGGCGGGCGAAAGGGTGATTTCGCAGTCGGTGAAAACGTAGAGCTGATCGATGAACTTGTCCGGATCCGCCGTGGACGAGAGCTCGATGACGATCTCGACCGACTCGGAGGTGAGATCCTCGATGCGCTTCACCTTGAGTTTGCCCTTGGCGATCGCGCTCTCGATCGAGGTCTTGAGCGAGTCGGTGGTGACTCCGTAGGGCAGTTCGGTGATGGCGAAGAGGTATTTCGCGCGTTGTTCGACCTTGGCGCGAACCTTCACCTTTCCGCCGCGTTCGCCATCGTTGTAGTTGGAGAAGTCGGCTATGCCGCCGGACGGAAAGTCCGGGCGAATGCGGAAGGTCTTACCCTGCAGGTGGTTGATCGCTGCGCGACAGAGATCATTGAAATTATGGGGCAGAATCTTGGTGGTGAGACCGACCGCGATGCCCTCGGCGCCTTCGAGCAGGGTGACGGGAAATTTGGCCGGCAGGGTGACCGGCTCCTCGGCGCGCCCGTCGTAGGATTTTTGCCAGGTGGTGGTCTTGGGATTGAACAGGACCTCGCGGGCGAAAGGCGTCAAGCGGCACTCGATGTAGCGGGGGGCGGCGGCTTCGTCGCCGGTGAGGGTGTTGCCATAGTTGCCCTGGGGCTCGATCAACCAGCCGCGCTGGCCCATGCCGACCAGCGCGGCGCCGATGGAGGCGTCGCCGTGAGGGTGAAAGGCCATGGTCGCGCCGACGATATTGGCGACCTTGTGGAAGCGGCCGTCATCCTTTTCGTAAAGCGTATGGAGAATGCGGCGCAGAACGGGCTTGAGGCCGTCATCCAGGTGGGGGACGGCGCGATCGAGAATCACGTAGCTGGCGTATTCGAGGAACCAATCGCGGTAGGAGTGCGCCAGCGGGGCGGCGTCATTGTTTTGCGGCGCGACCGGTGCGGCCGCTTCCGCGGCGGGTTCGACCGGGGCTTCGGATTCGGCGGCGGATTCGGGCTGGGTGGGCAGGGCCTCGGACGACGTGCCGGCTGATCCGGGCGGAATGGGCGGCAAAGGCTCGGGCACGGCGGGTTGGCCGCCGAGGGGTAGTTCGGGTTGGTCGTCGGAGGGTGATTTGCCTTTGGCCATCGCGTGGAGAGGAAGAGTAAGGGAAACGAGAGGGCGCGGGTAAACGCGCAATAGCTGCCGGGGAGAGGGACCAAGACAGCGAAATCGTCAACGCCGGAGCTCGCAGCGGGCAAAAGTGCACTGAAAAAGCGAATCGCACCTCGGCCTTGGACACGCCAATACTGTAAGATACTGTGCGGTTTGCTCCTCTGCCGGCGCCTCCGCGTAGTCGCCGCCCGCACTACCTCTATGCCCCTGGAATACATCACCCTGTCCGTTTACTTCGCACTGCTGCTTGTGCTCGGCGCGGTCTTCGCTCGATTCAACAAAAACCTCAGCGACTTTACCCGAGGTGGCTCCCAGATCACCTGGTGGATGGCCGGCATGAGCATCCTGATGACCGGCATCAGCGCCTTTACCTTCACCGGCAACGCCTCCTCCGCCTTCGAAGCCGGCCCCTCCCTGCTCGTCATCTACCTCGCCAACATCCTCGGTTATGGTCTGGGCTGGGTTTACCTCGCCAAACGCTATCGACAAACCCGGGCCTATACCAGCGCCGACGTTATCCGTGGGCGCTTCGGCGTCGGGCCGGAACAATTCGGCATCTACATCGGCCTCGTGCTCGGCCCGCTCGGCTCCGCCGTGCAACTCTGGGCTTTGGGAGTCTTCGTCAGTTCGGTCTTCGGCTTTCCCCTGGTGGCGACGATCATCGCCATCGGGGTGATCACCGTCTTCTACTCCGCCTCGGGCGGGGCCTGGGCGGTCATCGCCACGGATTTTGTCCAAGGCGTCGTTTTGCTAGGCATCACGCTGCTGCTCGGCGTGCTCGCCTTCGTCGAGATCGGCGGCGTCGGTGGCTTTATGTCCCACCTATCCGATCCCCGTCTGGCGGCCGACTTCGCCTGGATCAAGGAGCCGGGGCAGTTCCCGGCTGATCGCTACACTTGGAGCTGGGCGGTGGCCATCTTTGCCATGCAATTCATGAGCCAGGTAAATCTGGGCACCGCCGGCCGCTACCTGTCGGCCAAGGACGGTCGCGAGGCCTCACGCGCAGCCCTGATGGGCATGATTCTTATGTCGGTGGGTAGCCTCATCTGGTTTCTGCCCCCCATGGTGGCGCGCTTCCTTTACGAGGCCGAAGTGCTGGGCTCCGGCATCAAAGACCCCGCCACCACCGCCTATGCCGTGGCCGCCCGCCATCTGTTGCCCGACGGCCTCATGGGCGTGCTTATCGCCGCCATGTTTGCCGCCACCATGAGCAGCATGGATTCCGGCCTGAACGGCCAAACTTCGGCCATCGTGCGCAACCTGCTGCCCCGCTTGCGCACCCTCCTCGGACTGCCGCCGCTCCGGGAGTCCGCCCAGGTCGGACTCTGCCGTTATGTCAGCATCGGACTGGGCACGCTGATCATCTTGTGCGCCCTTCTGCTCTCCACCCAAACCCGCATCGTGTTGTTCGATGCCTTCCTCACCATCGGTTCGGTGATCGGCGTGCCGCTGGGCCTTCCCCTGCTGGTCGGCATCGTCCTGCGGACCCTTCCCCGCTGGAGCTATTTTTTGATCTTCGGCGGCAGCCTGATCCCCTCGATCTACTCCTTCGTCGACGAGCGCACCGGCGGCGAGGCTTGGACGGTTCAGGATCGCGCGCTTTGGGTGCTGGCCTTCGGTCTGGGTGCCACCGTCATCGGCCTGATCTTGACCCGTTTTACTTCGTCCGAAGCTCGCAACGATACCAAGGAGTTTTTTGAGCAAATGGAAAAGCCGGTGGACTTCGCCCGCGAGGTCGGCGAGAGCCGCGACTGGGTTCAGGCCCTGTTGCTGGGACGCTCCGTCACCGTCATGGGGGTGCTGCTCTTTGGCTTCCTCCTCGTGCCCAATCCACTCTCCGGCAAACTACAGATCCTGGCCCTCGCCGTTTTCACCCTTAGCATCGGCGCGACTCTCTGGTGGGTCGGCCTCCGGGGCCGGCGCAAAAGCCAAACCCACCTTTCGAAAGCCCCCTGAAGATCAGCCCGGCGCAGTCCGAAAATAGAACGCCGCGCCCGGCGAAAGGCGCGGCGGAAGGTGAGACGGGTCTATGTGATTCCTCGCTCAGCGCCGCAAGCCGCCAAGGACTTCACGCACGTCGATCCACTTGAAGTTGGTTCGACCCGTCGGGGTATCACGACCGTCGTGCACGATCACCACCCCGGCCGGGAAAGCCGGGCCCCAGGGCGCGATGGTGATGTCGAGGCCGTCGCACTCCTCACTGCCGTCGACGGTCGGCGAGGCGACCACGCGGAAGACGCCGGCCAGGGCCAGGCTCTGCCGATCATAGACGGCGAAGGAGTTGCTGCCCTGGCTGGAGACGACCACGTAGCCGGTCGTCGCGCCGGTGGGCAGCAGGGCGATCCCCTCCACGTCGGCCGCGAGGAAGGGCAGGTCCACGGATTGCCAGAGCTGATCGGCGGCGAGGGTCACGACCGCAGGCGCGGAGGCGCTGGCGGGAGCGAGTCTATCCAACTCCACCACGTAGAGGCCGACGTCCTCCTGGGCGACGTAGAGCCGGCGGGTGGCGGGGTCCACCAGCAGGCCTTCGGCGTGGGCGTCGGGCGCGCCGGCGGCAAACTCGAAGGTGCGCACGGTCTCCACCACCAAGGCCCCGGCCCGCTCGGTTAGGCGCAGCTGGGCGAAGCGCCGCCGGTCGTTTTGGGTCACGAAGGCATAGAGTTCGCCGTTGCGCTCGTCGCGCCACAGACAGAGGCCGTAGGCGGTGTCCTCGGCGGGCGCGCCGTCGAAGATACGCGCGGCGGGGGCGGCCGCCGGGATGCGCCGCAGGTAAGGAGCCTCGGGAAGGATTTCGTAGGCGTGCAGGGCGTCGGCGATGCGGTCGGAGAAAACCGCCAGGTCGAGGGTCCGGCCGGCCCAGGGCACGCCCTGCACGACATCGACGTTATTGTAGCGCACGTCGCCGGGCAGGGCGTCGAGCAGGCGGCGGCCCTCGACGTCGTAAACGGAGAGGCCGCCGAGTTTCTGCGCGGCAAAGACCAGGTTGCCGGCCGGGTCCGAAGGGTGGCGCCAAAAGGCGACGTCATCGGCATCCGCCCCCGAGACCTGGCTCGGGGGCGACTCAAGGACGGGCGTCACGTCGAACAGCGGCGTGCCGGCGGGCACGGCGACGCGCGCTGTGGTCTGGCAACCGGCCAGCAGACCGGCGAGGGGAACGAGCAGGATAAACAGCTTCACGAGTGGATCGATGGGATGGATTTAGCTGAGCGCGAGACGAAGGGCATCAATATTGCCATTTCACGCCGACCGCACCGGAAACGCCGTATTCTTCATACTGGGAAAGTCGGCCGGAACCGCCCCAGTAGGCCTCGAGGGGCTCGTTGGTGAGGTTGTTGACCTCGACATAGAGCTTCCAATTCCGAGTGAACGCGTAGCTGCCGTAGAAATCGAGCTGGAGATACTCGTCCATGTAGCGGTCCTCGAGGCTGTTTTCGCCGATCTCATCGAGGTAATCCGAACGGAAGGTGTAGCCGAGACGGGCGAAGAAACGCTGTTGCTCAAAGGAGAGCGCGAGCTGGCCGATGAAGTCGGACTGCTTGACCAGAGGCAGGTCGCGGGCGGGGTTGCTCACGTCGCCGAAGCGCACCGTGGCCTCGCCGTCGGTCCAGGTGCCGGAAGCGGCGAGGGAGAAGCCCGCGCCGAGTCCACGCTGCCAGCCCAGTTCAAGGCCGAGGATCGAGCCCTCGTCGCCGTTGCGATAGGTCTCCAGGTCGCCGCCGGCGGCGGCGCCGCCCGGGATCACCTGCTGGTAGATGAAGTCCTGTATTTGTTTGTGAAATACTCCAACGGAGAAATTGCCCGCCTCGCGGCTGTAATATCCCACGGAGAAATCGAGGTTGGTGGCCTGATAGGGATCCAGGTCCGGATTGCCGCGCGTCTCATCGTTCCCGTCGAACACGACCCCGGGCGAGGCTTGCTCGAAGCCAGGACGAGAAATGGACCGGGTGACGGACGCGCGGAAGACGAGGTCCTTGGTGGCGTCGTGGCGCAGGTGCAGACCGGGCAGGACGTCGGTATAGTCCTTGTCGGCCTTCACCTTGCGGACGGTGGGAACGCCGCCGGGCTCGGCGTAGGAAAAGCCGCTGGTCTCAAACTCGGTGTGCTCGATGCGGGCGCCGGCGATGGCCGAGGATTTGCCCACCTGGAACTTGCCCATCAGGTAGGCGGCGTAGACGTCCTCATGGGTCTCGTAGTCGCCCACGGCGGAGTCCTCGGGCGCGCGTTCCATGTCGAACGCACCACGATTGGCGTTGAAGAAACCCAGATAGGAAGGACGGAGGCCAGGCACGCCGGCCCGGAGGAAGTCGCGCAGACCGGAGCTGGCGAAGCCGACGTAGTTGTCCACCGCGCCCGGATTGTCGCCGTTCTCGAGCGCTTCGATGTCGTTTTCCTTGGTCTTAAAACGGGTGAGGCCGCCGAACTTGACGTAGCGGAAGACGTCGGAGGCGAAGTCGCGGCGGAGATTCAAGCGGGCGCTGAGGTCGCGCTCCTCGGCCAGCTGTTCGGTGAGGGCGATGCCGTCGAGTTCGTAGTTGGCGGGATCGGTGGCGTCGTCGCCACCGGTGAAAGCGACGCGGGGGTTGCGACCGGCGGTACCGCGAAAAGCGGTCTCGGCCGCACCGTCGAGCTCGTAGACCGCCTCGAACTCGTCAGGCGTGTCCTCCTCGGCGGCGGAGACGGCGGCGGAGTAATCGATGACCCAGTCGCCGGGGCGGTGTTCGCCGCCGAGCGAAGCGACCCAGATACGCATGGTCTCTTCGCGCAGTTTCAACTCCCGCACCACGGCGGTGTCGTCGTCCGTGAAGCCGCCCACGGTGGCGGAGACGGTGTTGCCCGGCTCGAGCACAAGGGCCTGGCGCTCCTCGTAATCACGATATTGATTGTAGCCGACGCGGAAAAAATAGCGGTTCGCCTCGTCAGGCCGGAATTCGAGGTTGGCGTTGAGGCCAAGGCGCTCGCGCTCGAGGTCGTAGTCGCGGTATTGGACCTCGCCGGTGACGTAGCCGGCGCCCTCGGGTTCCCACGGATCGGCCTCGACGTTGTCGGAGCCGAACGCACGCTCCGAATGCACGACGGAGACGACGAGGCCCCAGGTCTTGGACGGGCCAAAGCGGTCGCCGACACTGGCGCTGAACTCGTGGCCAAAATCGTCGGTGAGGTCGGCGTAGAGCAGGGAGGCGGAGCCGCGGCTGGAGAAGCCCTCGTGGTCAAAGGCGCTGGGCGAAGAGATTTCGATGTAGCCGCCGATGGCGTCGCCGGGCTGGTCGGGCGTGGTGGTTTTGGAAACGGAGAGATTATCCACCACCTCGAGCGGGATGGTGTCGAGCAGGGTCTTGCGCTCATCGGCGGACGGGGACGCGAGGGTGATGCCGTCGAGGGCGACGACGTTTAGGTTGGGGTCGATGCCGCGCACGACGACAAAACGGCCCTCGCCCTGGTCGCGTTCGACGGAGACTCCGGGCACGCGGTTGAGGGCCTCGGCGGCGTTGCCGTCGGGGAACTGGCCAAAGGCGTCGGAGGCGACGACGGAGCGCAGGTTATCCGAGGTGCGCTCGATGTTGGCGGCGCGGGCCGAGCCGGTGGCGTAGGCGTTGACCACCAGATCGTCCAGCTGAACGACGGCGGTGGCGACGGCGGCGTCGAGGGTAACGACGGCAGCTGCCTCGGCCGGCATGGTGACGGTTTTCACCACCGGTTCGGCGCCGACGTAATCGAAGACGACCGTGTGGTCCCCGGCGGGCACGTTGGTGATGGAGTAGCGCCCGGAACGATCCGTGGCGGCGGTGCGGGTGGTGCCTTCGACCAAGACGCTGACGCCTTGGAGGCCGCCGGAGAGGCCGGCGTCGGCGACGTAGCCTTGGAGGGTGCCGGCGCGCAGGGTGGCGGCGGATGGCAGGGCGGCGATGGCGGCGAGCAGCGCGAACACGGGGCGCTTGGCGCCGGACGGGAGTTTTCGGGTGGTTTGCATGGAGGTGAGCAGGGGGGAAGATGGAACGTGGCCCGTCTTATCACGGCGTGTGCCAGCACGGCCGAAGCGTGCGCTAACTGTTGTTAAATATAACCATACAAAACGTTACTTTTAGGTGTCAGCCCAGCGGGGCGATGGACGGTCAAGGGCTGGCCAGCCATGGTCACCAAATGACCACGGTATCCGCTCCGCCCCTACCCTCTGCGTCCTTCAACGTTCCGGCCGTCGCCGGCCGGGTCTTGTTGATCGAGGATCGGGGCGAGCTCGCGGAGACCTATGCGGCCGCGCTGGCGGAGGCGGGGCATGCGGTGGAGCGGCACGGGACGGCGCGCCCGGCGCTGGCGGCGCTGCGTTCGCCTCGGGCGGAGTTCGACTGTCTGGTCACGGACTACATGCTGCCGGATCTGAATGGTCTGGAGGTGCTGCGCATCGTGCAGCAAGAGCGGCCGGATCTGCCCATCGTCTTCGTGACCGGGCACGGCGACATGCAGACCACGATCGAGGCGATGAAGCACGGGGCCTTCGATTATCTGGAAAAGCCGGTGCGGGCGGACGATCTGAGGAAAGTGGTGGCGGAGGCGGTCGCGCGACGGCGGGCGGCGGCCCGGCGACTGCGCTCCACCCCGGCGGCGCCGGCGTCGCGGCCGGGACCGGTGCGAGAGCTGTTGGTCGGGCGGAGTCCGGCGATGGTGGAGTTGTTCAAGAATATCGGCCGGGTGGCGGCGCAGGATACTCCCGTGCTGATCGCCGGTCCCACTGGCAGCGGCAAGGAACTGGTGGCGCGGGCGATTCATCAAAACGGCCCGCGGGCCAAGGGCGTGTTCGCGGCGGTAAACTGCGCCGCGATTCCGGAGCCGCTGCTGGAGAGTGAGCTGTTCGGTCACGAAAAGGGTGCTTTTACCGGGGCGGACACGCGGCGGCGCGGTTTGTTGGAGACGGCGGCGGGCGGCACGGTCTTTCTCGACGAGATCGGCGACATGCCCCGACCCTTGCAGGCCAAGTTGCTGCGCGTGTTGCAGGAGCGGCGGGTGCGGCGGGTGGGCGGCGAGGAGGAGGTGGCGTTGGATGTGCGGGTGGTGTCGGCGACGCATCAGGACCTGCGGGCGCGCATCCACGCGGGGGTGTTTCGCGAGGACCTTTACCATCGTCTGGCCGGTTACGAGATCGCGGTGCCGGCGCTGGCGGAGCGGCTGGAGGACCTGCCGTTGTTGGCGCACTACTTTGTGGAGCGTTATGCGGCGGAGTTTGGTTTGCGCACGGCGGGCATCGACGCGGAGGCGCTGGCCTGGCTGCGCACGCGGCCGTGGCCGGGCAACATCCGCCAGCTGCAAAACGTGATCCGCCGCGCGCTCACGCGCACGCGCAACCATGGCATCGACGCGACGGCGGCGGCCACGGCCTACGCGGATGCGGGGGCGGCGCGGGTCGACGGGGCGGAGGGCGCGGCGGCGGGCGCCGGGTGCTTGGAAAGCTGGGTGGAGGAGCGCCTGACCCGGCTGGAGACCACCGGGGAAATGGGAACGGGGGCGGGCGTGCGCGATGGTCTGGTGGAGCGTTTGGACGATGTTTTGATCCGCGCACTGTGGCGACGCACCGGCGGCAACCGCTCACGCATCGCCGAGCTGATGGGCGTCACCCGCCTGACCCTGCGGCGGAAAATGGCGCGGCTGGACCTCGGCGGGGAGGGCTAACCGGCGGCAAGGCCGCAGGCGGGGAGGGTGACGCGGAAGACGCTGCCTTCGCCCGGGGTGCTGCGCACTTCGACACGGCCGTCGTGGCGGCGCACAAACTCGTCGCACAACAACAGCCCCAGGCCGGCTCCGCGTTCACCGTGCGTGCCCTCCAAGGAGCGCGGGCCGTCGGCCGCGAAGAGACGCGCCAGCTGGGCGGGCTCCATGCCCACGCCGGTGTCGGCCACCTCCAGCACCACCTGGCCCGCACGCGAATCGGCGGTGATGGCGATGCGGTCGCCGGTCTCGGAGAACTTCACCGCGTTGGCGAGCAGGTTGCGCACCACGGTGGAGAGCATGGTGGGGTCGCCGTAAATGTGCAGGCCCGGGGCTATGTCGAGGCGGAGGTGAATGTCCTTGGACGCGAGCAGGGCGCGGTATTGCTCGACCACGCCGTCGACCAGCTCACCCAGGTCGATGAAGGCAGGCGCGAAGCCGGTCTCGCGGATTTGCGACTGGGCCCAGCGAAGCAGGTTGTCGAGCAGGGCGGAGAGCTGAAGGGCCGCGCCTTCGAAGAGGGTGACGAGGCGGCGGCCGGCGTCGGTGGTGAGTTCGGGGCGCAGCCGACCGGAGAGCGCGCCGAGGGCGGAGAGGGGGCCGCGCAGGTCGTGCCCGATGAGGGAGAAGAGTTTGTCCTTGGTGGCGTTGAGGCGGGCGAGACGGGCGGCCTGTTCCTCCAGTTGTTCGTTCTGGCGGGCGAGCAGTCGGTGGGCGGAGCGGAGCCGACGGTGGCTGCGGGCGAGCAGGACGAGGAAGGCGGCGACGATGGCCAGACCGGCGGCGAGGGCGGAGCGCAGCCAGAGGCGCAAGCGGGCGTGGTGCGCCTCGGTTTCCAGCAGGGCGAGCAGGGTGGCGGCCTCGCGCCGACTGGCGTGCACGATCTGGCGCGAAGCCGGGTAGTCGGGGGCGTCGTCGTCGGTGAGGGCTCCGAGCGCGGTGAAACCCTCGGCCGCGCGGGTGGCGAGGGTAAGGGCGCGCGCCGAATCGCCTAGGTCGCGGTAGGCGCGCGCGCCGGCGAGGCTGGCCTGGGCCCGGGCGGCGGGCGTGGCGGCGGCGCGTTCGAGCGCGACAAAGTAGTGGTCCACCTCGGCGGCGCGCCGCGCCTCGGCCAGGTGCAGGACAAAGGCGGACAAATCGTGGGTCGGAGTGCGCAGCAGCCAGTCAAGCTGGACAGCAGGCAGGCGCGGAAGGGTGTCCTGCCAAAGCTGCACCGAGGTCAGACGCAGACCAGTAAGCTCCATCGGGAGTCGGGCGAGGCGGTTGCGCGACACGTCGAGTTCGCGCAGCGAGCGGGCGTCGCCGACCTCGGGCGGCAGGGTGGTCAGCAAGTTGCCCGAGGCGGTGAGTTCAAGCAGCGAGGGCAACCGAAAGATCCAGGGCGGCAGCGTGGCGAGGCGGTTGCGATCCAGTTTGAGCTCCTCCAAATGGGCGAGCCGGCCGAGGGCGGGGGGCAGGTCGGTGATTTGGTTGTCGAGGAGTTCGAGTTCGGTGAGCCCGGCGAGGCGGTCGAGGTCGGCGGGCAGGGCATCGAGCCGGTTGCCGGAGAGTTCGAGTTCGTTCAGCGCGGTGAGATCGAGCAGGGGGCGGGGGAAGGTGGTGAACGCGTTGTGGTTGAGTTCGAGTTCGGAGAGTTTGGCGAGCCGGCCTAGGTCGGCAGGCAGGGAGGTCAGGCGGTTGTTGTTCAGCAAGAGCAGGCGCAGCTCGCGCAGTTCGAGCACGGCGGCGGGAAGGGCGTCGAGGTCCTGGCCCGAGAGGTCGAGCTTGACCACGCTGTCCGGCTGGCGGAGGGCCTCATCCAGCGAGGTGAACCAAGGGGCGATCTTGATGTCGTCGTCGGCGCGGGCGAAGGGGCCGGAGGCGAACGCGAACAGGGCGAAGGCGAAGAGGACGCGGAGCGACATGACGGGTGATCGCGCCCGGGCGTGGAGGGGCGAGTCAACCGGGCGGGCCGGCGCGACACCGGATCGTGACAATCGCGAAGCTTCGCCGCGACGTGACGAGAGCGAACGAAGGCAAGATCCCGCCTTGAGCCGGAAGCACGAAACGGTGAAGGTGGCGGAACCATGACCACCACCCTTGTGTTGACCTTGATCGGACGTGATCAACCCGGCCTCGTGCGCTCCGTCGCGGCCACCATCGCCGGCCACGGAGGGAACTGGCTGGAGAGCCGCATGTGCCGACTCGGCGGGGAGTTCGCCGGCATCGTGCGACTGGAGATTGAAGCGGCGCGGGCCGACGCGCTGGCCGAGGCGCTGCGCGGTCTGACAGCGCTACGGGTGGACGTAACGCGCGAGTCGGCGGCGCCGGCCGTGGCACCAGGCCGGACCTTAGCCACGCTCGACCTGGTAGGCTCGGACCGACCCGGCATCCTGCGCGAGGTGACCGGTGTGCTGGCTACGCATGGGCTGAACGTAGAGGATCTATCGAGCGAGCGCGGCGAAGCGCCGATGGCGGGCGGTAAAATATTCCAAATGAAAGCGGTGGTCAGCGTGCCGCCCGGGGTGGAGCTGGCACGGGTGCGCGCCGATCTGGAAAAACTCGCAGCCGACCTAATGGTCGAGCTGCGCTTGGAAAAAGCGGCGTAGGGGACGGTGCCTTGCCCGTAGGCTTCTCACCGCCAGGCGTCATCCTCGATATCCACCCGAGCCGGGGACCCGCGTTGGGCCGGTCGGGGGCGATGCATCAATCCGCATCGCGGCGTGTTTTGACCCATTCCAAAGGTAGAATATCGTCCGCCGACCAAGAGAATTCCAAGGAGATGAAACCTCCGCTTCCGTTTACCGTGTAGTATTCGGCACGAATCCACAGCGGCCGTTTCTCGAAGTAGATGACGCCGTAGAGGCGTTTGAGTCGTCGGCCGATTTCGTAGGGCGCAAACACCTCCGTATCCACCACCGGACCCGCCCCGCGCGTGGTGCGATTCAACTGGTCGCGAAGGGCGCTGATTCGTTCGAAATTCTCGCTGTTGCGATACCACGCGCTCAGCAGAGCATCCGCTCCGTTGGCCTGATAGGCCTGCAAACCGGCCCGAAAGATCTCCACTCCGTCAGACGCCGCGGCGCTGAGTTTAAAGAGCAAGAGTCCAAGGATGAGTAACGAATAACGCATGGGGAAAGGTGCTACGCGCAGGATGACTCGGAACCGAAGATTGCTTCAGGAAGCTGCAAGACACTTCCGCTGGGATTTACACGGCTGGCCATCGTCCAAACCCTACGCTTTGGCCGGCTAATCGCAACCACGTAAAGACTCAGGCCAGACGAACCCGATTGACGATGATGGCGGCCGATGAATCGCAGGCATCGAAGCGATCGACGACTTTTCAGGTCCCCGGTATAAATGCACCTACCGTCGCTAAGGTATTCACTGGATGAATATAATGACACCCGAAACCTAAACATCCCCGCTTATGGTGCCGATAGGAAGGTGAACCCAGGGGAGTATGTTTCAGACACCCCTTAACCCTCGCCCAAAATCCCATGAAAATCGGTGCAAAAATCATTTCGATCACTCTCGTTTCCGTCGCGCTCACCCTGATCACTTCGCTGATCGTATCCAGTTACGTGGTGCGGAAACAAGGCGTGGACAATATCCGGGAGACGCTGCGGGCCACGGTTGTCGAAGCGGAAAATGTGCGCAGCACCATCTCCAATCTGGGCCAACGGGGAGCCTTCGACCGTTCGCGCTTAATCGAAGAGTATCGCCAAAGCGGCGACCTCAGGGGATCCACTCTTTACGAGACCATTCCCGTGGTTGCCGCCTGGCGCGCCATCCAAACCGTCGCCGACGAGAATGGTTGGAAGTTTCGTGTTCCCAAACATCAAGCGCGTAACGAAAAAAACAATCCAACCGCCGATGAGGCTCGTATCCTCGCTCTGCTGGAGAAGGGAGACGTCGATGAGTTCTTCGAGGTGAACGAAACGGAAAACACCCTCGTCTACGCCCGGCCCATCAAACTGACCAAAGACTGCCTTTCTTGCCATGGCGATCCGGCCACCAGCCCAACCAAGGACGGCAAGGACGTCCTCGGCT
>CAYNUW010000029.1:0-20007 GCA_964400455.1 uncultured Akkermansia sp.
TGGGGCCGGTGACGAGGATGATGCCGTGGGGGTAGTCGAGGACCTTGGAGATGACGGCCTGCTCGGCGGGGGACATGCCGAGTTTGTCCATGTTGTAGGCCTCTTTTTTCTGGTTGAGGAGGCGCAGCGAGATGGACTCGCCGTAGAGGCAGGGAAAGGTGGAGACGCGGATGTCGAGGGCGGTGGAGCCGGACTTGAAGTTGATGCGGCCGTCCTGGGGCAGGCGTTTTTCGGAGATGTTGAGGCGCGCCATGATTTTGAGGCGCGAGAGGATGGCGTCTTGGAAGCGGCGGAGGTTGTCCGGCACGGGGACGGGGACAAGGAGGCCGTCGATGCGGTAGCGGATGCGGAGGGCCTCTTCCTGGGGCTCGAAGTGGACGTCGGTGGCCTGGTCGGCGATGCCTTGGGCGAGCACGTCGGTGACGAAGCGGACGACGGCGGCGTCCTCGTCGGCCTCGGCTTCGTTGGCGGGGCCGGTGTCTTCGAGGGCGGCGAGCTCGTCTTCCAGGGAGCCGGCGCCGACGCCGTAGTTGGCGACAATGAGTTCCTTGACGCGATCGGCGGAGGCGAGGTGCCAGACGAGGGGGAGCGGGGTAAAGGTGGCGAGCCAGTCGCAGATCTCCTCGCTGGGCGGCCAGGCGGCGGCGAGGTGGAGTCGGTCGGGCGCCGGTGCGTCCTCGGCGTCGGGCGTGGGGGCGGTGGCGCCGGGGGCGCGGACGGGAACGACCTGATACTCGTGGATGAGGCGGCCGGGGAAGAGGCGGACGTGCGGGGCGTCGATGGCGGGGTCGGCGAGGAAGGGCAGGCCGGAGAGTTCGCCGAGGCGGGCAAGGGCGGCGTCGGCGGTGAGGCCGAGGGCGGAGGCGAAGGCGACGAGGCGTTCGGCACGGTCGGTCTCGGCGACGGTGGCGAGGGCTTCGGGGGCGACGCCGGGAAAGGCGGCGGGATCGAGGGCAAAGGTCATGGCCGGGCGGTGCGGGTGGGCGGGCCGGGCTTATTTGCCGGAGGGGAGCGCAGGGGGAATGTTGGGGATGCCGGGGGCGGCGGCGGGGCGGGGCTCGATGAGGGCGCGCACTTCTTTGCCGATGGGGCTGCCGTCGAGGCGCTGCATGGTCTCGACATTGTCGGCCATGGTGTTGGTCAGCACGGTGGGGCGGAGGAAGAAGATGAGTTCTTTGCGCCCGGTCTCCTTGCCGCGCAACCCGAGCAGGTCGCCAATGATGGGAATGGGGCCGAGGCGATTGCGGGTGCGGGAGTCGGATTTACGCTGCAGGCCGCCGAGGACGATGATGTCGCCGTTGCGGGCGCTGATGTAGGAATTGGTTTCGGTGCGGCTGATGATGTATTGGGTGTTGCCGTCGATCTCGACCTCGCCGGCCACGTTTTCGACCGCTTGTTCGATCTGGAGCTGAACGTCGCCGTTGCTGCCGATGAGGGGCAGGATGGTCAGGCGGACGCCGATTTCTTGTTGGTTGATGGTGGAGCTGGTGGTGAGCCCGGTGGTGGAGCCGGAGGCGCCGCTGGTGGTGCCGCTGATGACCGGTCGGGTCTCGCCGACGAAGATTTCCGCCTCCTCGTTGTGGGTGGTGACGATGGACGGGGTTTGCAGGATGGTGGAGCGTGACTTGGTGGCGGAGGGGGACAGTGAGACGATGCCGGAGAGGTCGTAGCCACTGCCGCCCGGGACGGGGACGATATTGGCGAAGCCGGAGGAAGTGGTGGTGGTGCCCACGCCGCCCACGCTGCCGCCCGCGAAGGCGCTGGTGAAGCCGGTGAGCTTATTGTTTTCAACTCGGAGGCCGAGGCTGTTGATGCCGGTGGAGCGGTCGTCGGTCAGGGTGACCTCGGCGATGACGACCTCGATGCGAACCTGGGCGAGTAGGACGTCGATACGTTCGACCAGGGAGCGCACGAGTTTGATGTCGTTGGGGGTGCCGGCGATCACGATGCCGTTGGAGCGTTCGTCGGCGACGATGGTGAGGTAGCTGGAGAACTCTTCCGCGCCGATGCCGTTGGCGGCAGAGGCAACCGCAGCGGCGGCCGGGGTGGCTGGGGCGGCGGCGCCACCTGCGGCGGGCTGGGCGTTGTTGCGGTTGGAGGTGGAGCGGCGCGACGAGCCGCCCTCGCGTTGAGCGGCCGTGGTCTGGCCGCTGACCAACTGGCTGAGCAGGGTGGCGACCTCGGTGGCGTTGGCGTGTTTTAGGAACAGCACCTCGCTGCGGGTGTTGGGCGAGGCTTCGCCGTCTAGTTTGGCGATGAGATCGTCGAAGAAGGCGTGTTCGCGCGGGTCGGAGATGAGAATGACCTGGTTGGTGCGGTCGTCGGCCTGGTAGGTGGTGGCGGTGCCGATCTGGGCGGCGAGCGGGCCGGTGAGGAAGGAGCGCAGTTGGTTGACGAGGTCGGAGGCCTTGGCGTTGGCGATGGGGTAGGATTTTACGGTGAGGCCGGCGGCGGCGGGGCGGTCGAGGCGCTGGGCGAGCATTTCCACGCGTTGCAGGGTGGAGATGGAGTCGGTGAGCAGGACGGAGTTGTTCTTTTCGAAGACGACCGGGGCGGCGCCCATCGCGGGATTGAGCAGCGAGCTGATCTGGGGGACAAACTCGGCGGCGCGCAGGAAATCGAGAGTGAAGAGTTTGGCGGCGACGCGGCCGCTGGGCGGCAGGTCGAGGGTGCTGCCTTCGAGGAACTCGGGAGCCTCGGTGCGGATGAGATTGAGGGGGGCGACTTTCAGGAAACGCTCGCCGAGTGGGCTGAGGCCCACGCCATTCATGTTGAGCAGGGTTTCGAGGGCGCGCAGGGCCTCGGCCTTGGGCAGGGGTTTGTCGAGGCTGAGGGTATAGGTTCCCGGGGGGAGGCTGGCGGGGCGCAGGATGACGCGGCCGGTCCAGCGTTCGATGAGATCGAGCACCTGGGAAAGTTGATCGTCACGAAGCAGCACCGGACCGACCATCTCGGTTGCGCTGGCGGCTGGCGCCGGGGATGGAGTTTGGGCGGAAGTGGGGCTTACCCAAAGTCCGCCGGCCAAAGCGAGGGCGGCGAGGGTGGAGCGCGACGATGCGGAGGGGGGGAAACGTAACATTGGGGACGATAGACGCGTGAGATTCGCGCGGGTTGCAGCAAAGTGGCGAGGGTGAAAATTTCCGGCGTGAACTACTTGAGCAAGAAACGCACGGCGGCGTGGTAGCCCTCGAGGCCGAGGCCGGAGATGACGGCGACGCAGACGGGGGCGGTGAAGGAGTGGTGGCGAAACTCCTCGCGCTTGTAGATGTTGGAAATGTGGACCTCGACGGCGCGCAGGCTGCTGCCGGCGATGGCGTCGCGTAGGGCGATGCTGGTGTGGGTGAGCGCGGCACCGTTGATCACCAAGCCATCGATCCGGGCGTCGGCGAGGGCGGAGATTTTGTCGACCAGTTCACCCTCGTGGTTGCTCTGAAAAAAATCGAGGGCGGCGCGGGTGCCGAATTCGGCGCGCAGGGCGGCCTCGAGGTCGGCCAGCGTCTCGCGGCCGTAGACGTCGGGTTCGCGTTTGCCGAGGCGGTTGAGGTTGGGGCCGTTGAGGATGGCGATGGTTTTCATGCGGCGGGTGTCGGGAACAGATGAAGTGTCGTGCGCCCGACGGGGCGACGTCACGCCTGTATTCTTGGCGGTGCTGAACTTACAGTCCGAGGGCGCGGGTAAAGAGCCGGGTGATTTGGTCGGTGCCGACCTGGCGGAGGGTTCCGTCCAGCACGAGGGGCTCGATCAAAGCGCGGTAATCTTCGGTGGCGGCGGCGGGTTTCAGCACGCGCAGGGTTTCGAGGAGGGTGGCAAAGTCCTCGCGGGCACCGAGTTGAAGTTGCAGGTTGAGGGGGCGGTTGGCCCAAGTGAGGCCGGGGGAAAAATCGAGTCCGCCGGCGCCCTCGATGCGCAGTTGGGGCGAAGCCAGGGCGAGGCGCTCGATTTGGACCGGGCCGGCGGCGGCGCCTTGCAGGCGGACGGCGAGTTCGTCGTAGGGCAGGTCGGAGAGGCGGCGGGCGAGGTTCTGCAGAGCGGTGATTTGCGCCGCGCGCTGGGAGAGTTCGTTGTTGCCGGAGAGGGCTCCGGCGAAACCGGCGAGCGTGGCCACGGTGCCGCCGGCACGGACGTAGCGGTTGGTGTCGAGTTTGAGGGCGCGGAGACGGCCCTCGCGACCGGTGAGGTCGAGTTTGAGCGTGGCAGCTTGGGCGGCGGCGGCGGGGTCGGAGCCGGCGCCGGTCAAGGAGGCTTTGAGCTGATAGATGCCGTCGACGGGCGGCTCGCCGCCTTGCAGCAGGCGCAGGAGGGGGCCCACGGCGAGGTCGGTGGCGGAGACGCCGGCGCTCAGGGCGTAGCCGTCGGCTGCGGCCGGGCGGCGGAGGGAGCCGGAGAGGTCGAGGCGGCCACCGGTGCCGAGGCCGACGCCGAGACCTTCGAGGGTGGCGGCTTCGGGGGTGAGGACGAGTTTGCCGGCGATGTTTTGGAGCTCGATGGCGGCCGGGGTGGTGAGCACGACCTTGGCGAGGGCGAGCTCAAAACCGCCGGTGAAGCCGCTCCACGGGGTGGAGCCCGGTGCGCTAGCCGGGACGGCAGCGGGGGCGGATGGGTTGGCGCTTGCGGGGGGCGATGCGGGCGTGGAGGTCGGGGCGAGGGCGGCAAAGGTCTCCAGGTCGGAAACGTGCAGAAGGGTGGAGTCGAGTTTACCGACGAGGTGGTAGCCGCCGTCGCGCGGGGCGAGGTCGGCGGCGAGGCGCAGGTCGGAGACGCGCGCGCCCTTGGCGGCTTTGATACTGACGGGGGCGTTGACGGACAGGGCGCCGGAGGCGGCGTAGGTGGCCGCGAGGGTGGTTTCCACCTCGGGGAGGGAGGTGGCGCCGGGGGCGCGCAGGTCGGAGAGCTTGAGTTCGGCCCGCACGGCGAGCGGTTCGGCGAGGGTGGCTTCGAAGCGGGTATCGAGCGTGCCGGCGGTGAGGGCGGAGGCGCCGCGGGCGGCGGGTTGGGCGAGGGCGGCGGCGAGGTCGGCCGACAGGCGACCGGAAGCGACCAGCGCCTGGCCGGGGGCTTGGGCGGCTTGGAGTTCGGCGGAGGCGAGCGTGCGGGCGCCGGCGGTGACGGAGATTTCTCGAAGCGAAGCCGATAGGCCTTGGGCGCCTTGGCTTACGCTCATGGAGCCGATGCGAACGGCGTCCAGCTCGGCCAGGGGTTGGCCGGAGGGGCCGTAGCGGAAGGCGCCGATTTGGAAGGGAGCGCTGGACTCGATCGCGAGGTCCTGGCCGTTGGCGCGCACGGTCCAGGCGCCGGTCACGGGACCGGTGAGCGCGAGGTCGGGCACAAAGGGCGAAAGCCAGGCGGGGGGCACGCCGAGCAGGGCGACTTTGGCGAGGGCGTCACTGGGGCGGGGGGTGGAGAAGAAGGGCGCGGTCTCGGTGAGGGTGACGGGTTGCGTGGTTTCGATCGAGAGGACGGGTTTGGCTCCGGCTACGGTGAGGCTGAAGTTTTCCACCAGCAGGGAGCGGGACGAGCCGGACGCGGCGAAGGTGGTCTCGACCGCCACGGGACCGAGGGCGGGCGGGGTCAGGTCGAGGCCGGGCAGGCGGAGGCTTTCGAGCCGGTCGGCGCGCAGGGCGACGCGGCCGGCGAGGGTGAGCTTTTCCAGATCGAGCAGGGCGGCCTGGCCCGCGCCCTCGATGCTGAAGGGAGGCAGGACGGCGCCGGGGACAAAGGCGGTCAGGTCGGCGTCGCGCAGGGAGATTTGCCAGGCGCCGGGGGTGGTCGCGGCGGCCGGGCTCCAGGTTTGCTCCAGTTGCAGGAGCACGCGTTGGGCGTCGGCCAGTTTGACCAGGTAGGTTTCGCCGGTGCCGGAGCGGTCGATGCGGGCCTCGGCCCGGAGGCTGGCCGGAGCGGCGAGGCGGGGGCTGGAGGCGAGGGCGTCGAGGGCGGCGCCGAGCGCCTCGATCTGCCCTTGGGCGTCGAGGGCGGGGGAGAGGACGACCTTGGCCTTGACCTCGTCGGCGCCGGTGCGCACCTGGGCTTCGAAGACAAACTCCGCGCCCTGGCCGGCGCGCAGGCCGCCGCCGCGCAGGGCAAAAGTGAGGTCGGCGGCCTGGGCGCCGACGACACGCACGCGACCGGTCAGGTCAATGCCGTCCACGGTGAGGTTGGCGGGGAGCACGAGGGAGGAGAGCACGCCGGCGAAAGGTGTGGGCGGTTCGGCGGTCGGGGTGGGTTGGGCCGGGGCGGCGGCGGCGTAGGCGACGGGGTCGAACTCGACCTCGATGTCCTGGGCCACGAGGCCGAGCACGGCGATACGGCCGCCGGCGGCGTCGAGGATGGGAACGTCGGCGCGCAGGTCGGGCACGGAGACGCGCAGACCGGGGCGTTGCAGGGCGAAGCCGTTGAGCTCCGCGCCACCGAGTCCCACGGCCACGCGTTCCAGTGAGCCGCCCTCGGAGGCGAGCACGCGACGGGCCACGCCGGTCTGCACGGCGGGCAGGAAGGCGGCGGCGATCAACAGCAGGAGCAGCAGGACGGGGACGGCGACGAGGAATAGGACGAGCCGGGTGCGGCGGGTGAGGGACATAATGGAAAGTGGACTTGGAAAGGCGGGCCGGGCGAAAGTTCGCGGGTAATTGGTGCCGGCGTCAATCGGCGGCGTGATGTAGTCGGGTCTTGTTGCGCGGGCGGAGCGGGTTAGTTTGGCGGCCCATGTTTCCCACCCGACAAGGCTCCCTGCGGTTGTTTCGCCTCTTTGGCATCGAAGTGTTTTTGCACTGGTCCTGGTTTTTGGTGGCGGCCTTTACGCTTTCGCAACGGGCCGACGAGTATTCCTCGTTAGGGTGGAATGTGGCGGAATACGTGGCTCTGTTCGGCATCGTGCTGATGCATGAGTTCGGGCACTCGCTGGCGTGCCGACAGACGGGCGGGCAGTCGGATCAGATTGTGTTGTGGCCGCTGGGCGGGGTGGCCTACGTGGCGCCGCCGCCGCGTCCGGGGGCGCAGTTGTGGAGCATCGCGGCGGGGCCCTTGGTCAACGTGGCGCTGGCGCCGGTGTTGTTCGGCGGCTTGTTTGCGCTCGGGTTCACCGGGGCGGACGAGCGCTGGCCGGACTTTGCGCAATGGCTTTTCACGGTGAACATCATCAACGCCGCGCTGTTGGTGTTTAACCTGTTGCCGGTGTATCCGCTGGACGGCGGGCAGATTCTGCGTTCGCTGCTTTGGTTCTGGGTCGGGCCCTTGAAGAGCGTGCAGATCGCGGCCGGCATCGGGTTGGTTGGCGCGGCCGGACTGGGGCTGTATGCCTTCGCCGGTCAGCGTTGGTGGACGCTGTTTATCGCCGGGTTCATGGGGCTGCACTGCTGGCGGACGCTGCAGGCGGCGGGGGCGCTGGCGGCGCAGATCCGGGCCGCGCAGGCGGCGGGTGGGGCGCCGGCATCCGAAGTTTGAGCACGACCGTCATGTGGATCGTCGAGCATCGCCGTTATGGTCTGCCGTTTCGTCAGTCGGTCCGCACCGCGCACGGCCTCTGGACGGAGCGGGAGGGGATCTTGGTGCGGGTGAGCCGGAGGCATGAGGGCGTGGAGCAGGTCGGGTGGGGCGAGGCGGCGCCGATCGCTTGGTTCGGCACCGAGACGGCGGCGGAGGCGGAGGCGGCGCTGGCGGGGCTGGAGGGCCGGGCGGAGGGCCTGGCCGACGCGCTGGCGCGGGTGGGGCCCGGCCGGCCGGCGACGGCGGCGGCGCTGGCGGCGGCGTGGGCGGACGCGGAGGCGGGCGGTCTGGCGGACGCGGTCTGGCCGGGCTTTTTGCCGGTGGCGGGTTTGCTGCCGGCGGGGCGGGGGGCGCTGGATGAGGCGGTGCGCAAGGCGGAGCTGGGCTTTCGGGTTTTTAAGTGGAAGGTCGGCGTGCTGCCGGCGGCGGACGAGCGCGCACTGCTGGACGACCTGCTGGCGCGGCTGCCGGACGGGTCGCGGGTGCGTCTCGATGCGAATGGCGCCTGGGATCGGCGCGCGGCCGAGGCCTGGCTGGCCTGCGCGGCGGAGCGCCCGATCGAGTATGTCGAGCAACCGGTCGCGCCCGACGCGCGCGGGATGGAGGATTTGTCGCTCGGGTTGGCGGAGGATTATCCGGTGAAGCTGGCGCTGGACGAGTCGGTGAATTCGGGGCGCGACGTAGAACGCTGGCTCGGACTGGGCTGGAGCGGGGTGTGGGTGTTGAAACCCGCCCTGCTGGGCGAACCGGAGCCGGTCCTGGCGCGTTTGCGCAAGGCGGGGGCGGACGTGGTGTTTGGCTCGGCGCTGGAGACGAGGGTGGGGGCGAGGGCGGGCTTGCGGCTGGCCTTCGCTTGGGCGGCGGAGGTGAAGCCGGAACGGCGGCGGGCGCTGGGCTACGGCGTGTGGCCCCTGTTTGCGCGCAACGAGGCCGACGGCGGGGTGGCGGCGCCCTTCGTGCGCAGGGAGGAGCTGGCGGCGGGCGGGGCGGCGGCGCTGTGGGAGGCGTTGTCATGAAGACCAGTTTGACGTGCGAAAGTCTGCGGGCGTGCTTGCGCGAGGAGGCGGGGGCGGCGCTGGAGGTGCGCGACGGGGCGTGGTTTTTGGTGGATCCGGGTTGGGGGGAGCGCGAGCGGGCGCAATGGGAGGAGCTGGCGGCGCGGCGTCCGGCGGATTGGGACGGGGAGCGGGGCTGGCTGTGCGTGCCGACGGGTGGGTCGTCGGGGGCGATGAAGCTGGCGCGGCACGACGAGCGCACCCTGGGGGCGGCGGCGGCGGGGTTTTGCGCGCATTTCGGGGTGGAGCGCGCGCCGGCGTTGGGATTTTTGCCGATCTGGCACGTGAGCGGATTGATGGCGCGGGTGCGGGCGCTGGCCACCGGTTCGGAGCACCGGGCGACGACCTGGAAGGCGGTGGAGCGGGGGGAGCGGCCGCGGCCGCCGGAGGCGGGGAGCTGGTTCGTCTCGTTGGTGCCGACCCAGCTGGCGCGGCTGCTGGGCGACGCGGAGGCGGAGGCGTGGTTGCGGTGTTTTCGTGCGGTGCTGGTGGGCGGAGGGGCGGCGCCGGCGGGGTTGCTGGCGCGGGCGCGGGCGGCCGGGCTGCCGCTGGCGCCGGGCTACGGCATGACCGAGACGGCGGCGATGGTCGCGGCCCGGACGCCGGCGGAGTTTCTGCGCGACGGGGGGGAGCACGCCGGGCGGGCGCTGCCGCACGCGCGGCTACGCGCGGACGCCGACGGCCGGCTGGTGGTCGAGGCTACGTCGTTGTTTCTCGGATACTGGCCGGAGACGAGGCGGGAGGGCGAGGGTTGGCGGACGGACGACCTGGGCGAGATCGGACCCGGCGGCGAGGTGCGGGTGCTGGGGCGGGCGGACGCCTTGATCAACAGCGGGGGCGAGAAGGTGAATCCGGCGGAGGTGGAGAGTGCGCTGCGGGAGGAGGCGGGTTTTGACGAAGTGGCGGTCATCGGCTTGCCCGACGCCGAGTGGGGCGAAGTCGTGGCGGCGGTTTACCCGCTGGCGGCGGGCGCGGCGCCGAGGGAGCTGGAGGACGTGAGGCGCGCGCTGGCGGGGTGTCTGGCGCCGGCCAAACGTCCGCGGCGGCTGGTCGCGGTGCCCGCCGGAGCCTGGCCCCGGGACGAAAGGGGAAAACTGCGCCGGGCGGAGCTGTCCCGGCTCGCTCTCGGCTGAAAGACGGTGCAGGGTGGCGGCGTGATATCCGCCATCGCTTTCCGGAATTTCAAGGCCCTGCGCGCCGTGCGGCTGGAGCTGGGGCCCTTCAATCTCGTGATCGGCCCGAACGGGTCGGGCAAAAGCAGCCTGATCGAGGCGGTGATGCGTCTGCGCACGCTGGCCCGTCTGCCGGCGACCCAGGGCGTCGCCGGCGAGGAGCGTCCAGAGACCGCGACCGAGCTCACCTACCACTTCGCCCCGCCGCACGATGGGTTGGAGGCGGTGGTGGGCTGCGTGTCGGAGGGACGGTGCGACTCCCTGCTGGTGGCGCCGCTGCCGCGCGGCGAGGGGGCGGGCGACTGGGCCGGGTTGCGGGCGCGGCTGGCGAGCGCGCGGACCTTTGTCTTCGACCCGGCGGCCATCGCCCGGCCGGTGCGGGCGGGCGGCGGAGCGGAGCTGGCGCCGGACGGGGGAAATCTGGCCGGGTTTCTCGCCGCGATGCGGGAACGCGAGCCGGCGGCGTTTGCGGGTTGGGAGGCGGAGCTTAGGCGCCTGTTTCCCGAATACGCCGGATATGTCGCGCAGCCGGAGCGGGGCGGTTTCGCGCTGGCGCTGAGCGATCCCGAGCCGGGGGACGACGCGCCGGTGCGGGCGGAGGAGCTGTCGCAGGGAACCTTGCACGCGCTGGCCTTGTTGGCGCTGGCGCACGATCCGGCGCCGCCGGCCATCGTGTGTGTGGAGGAGCTGGACCGCGGGGTGCATCCGCGGCTCTTGCGCGATCTGGTCGACGCCCTCTATCGGTTGAGCCACCCGGCGGATCGCGGGCTGGACCGGGCGCCGGTCCAGGTGATCGCGACCACGCATTCGCCGCATTTGCTGGATCATTTCCGAGACCATCCGGAGGAGGTGATCATCGCGGAAAAGACGGGTCGCTCGGCCCGGCTGACGAGGCTCGGCGACCGGGAGGACATCGCTGCGCTGCTGGCGGAAGGTGGCACGCTGGGGGAGCTTTGGTATGCGGGCGTGTTGGGCGGAGTCCCGGAGGGCTCATGACCAACCGACCGCCGCGTTTGGCCCTGCTGGGGGAGTCGATGGTGGACGAGGCCGCGCTGGCGGTGCTGGTGGAGGCGGCGCTGGGGCGACCGTTCGAGCGGGTGCAGCCCAACTTGCGCGCCCGGGGTTGGCCGTCGGTTTTGCAGGTGTTGCCGGCGATCGCGCGCCATCTGCATTTTAACACGCGAGCGGACGGACTGGTGGTGCTGGTGGATGCCGACGACAGCGAGCCGCACGCGTCGGAGCATGACGCGCCGGGTTATCATCACCCGCGCTGCCGGCTTTGCCAGCTGCGGGCGGCCTTCCGGCGCGCGACCCGCAATCTGCCCGCCGCGCACGGGCGGGCCGCTCCGCTGGCGGCGTTCGGCCTCGCGGTGCCGGCGGCCGAAGCCTGGTATTTGTGCGGAGCAGACGAGCGGGTGGGGGAGGAGTTATGGAATCGTGCCCGTGAGCGGGGCGAGGAGGCTCCCTACACGCGCCGAGAGCTCAAGATGCTGGTCTACGGCACGGACCGGCCGACCCTGCCGCAGGCGGTCGAGGCGGCGGCGCGCGCGGCCCGGCGCCACGCGCGGGATCTGCGCCGGCTGGAAAACGATTTTCACGGCTTCGCGGTGCTGGCGGCGGAGCTGAGACGGTGGGTGAAACGTGAAGAGGTATCGATGATTGACATGTAAACAATAAGTGTTTGGGTGGTGGTGATGAGACCGACCGCCGCCCGTTTGTTGCACGACATCGTATCGACCGCCGACGTCTTCCTGCGGGAGAGCGCGCGGTTGTTTAGGCCGTTGGGGCTGAGCACGCCGCAGTTTAACGTGTTGAACCTTTTGGCCGGTCCGGAAGCGAAGGGTGGTTATGCGCAGCGGAGGCTGGCGGAGCTGCTGGTGGTGGATCGCAGCAATGTGACGGGTTTGGTGGACCGCATGGAGGCGGCGGGCTGGGTGGAGCGGAGGGATGATCCCGAGGACCGGCGGGTGTATCGGGTGGCGCTGACGCCGGCGGGCCGGCGCTTGTGGGAGCGGGCGGCGCCGCTGTATGCGGAGGCGGTGGAGCGGGTCACCGCGCGCCTGAAGGAGGGGGAGATGCGCGCGGCGCTGGCGACGCTGGAGACGTTGCGGAGCGATGCAGCCCGGTGGGAGCACGCGGAGAACGAGCGGCCGGCTTGAGCGGAGGACGAACGCCAACATCCATGACTTTTTCGACCATGAAGACCCAATTTGTGCCCTGGTGGTTGTCCGGCCCGGCTCGTCTGCTGGCGCGTTGTCTGTATCGCGTGAAAAGCCTGGGGGCGGAGCGTTTGCCGGAGGGCGGCGCGTTGCTGCTGGCGAATCATCTTTCCTATGTGGACGTGGTGGTGTTGCAGCTGGCCTGTCCGCGTCCGATTCGTTTTGTGGGGCATGAGGATCTGCCGAAGTCGTCGTGGTTTTTCCGGCTGGTCTACAAGTTGAGCGGGACGATCCCGGTGTCGCCGGGGAACGCATTGGCGACTACGCGGCGGGTGGTGGAGTGCCTGGGGCGGGGCGAGTATGTGCTGTTGTTTCCGGAGGGCGCGATATCGCGGACCGGGCAGCTGATGCGCATTCAGCGAGGCTTCGAGGTCATGGCGAAAAAGGCCGGGGTGCCGGTGGTGCCGGTGGCGCACGACGGGCTCTGGGGGTCGATTTTTTCCTATTCGGGGCGTTGTTATTTGTTCAAGTGGCCGCGGGTGCGGCGGACGGCGGTCTGCGTGGCCTGGGGGGAGCCGCTAGCGCCGGAGCAGGCGACGGCGGCGCGGGTGCGGGAGGCGCTGTCCGACCTGGGGCACGCGGCGTTCGAGGAGCGGCCCTACCTGCGCCGGCATCTGGGGCGGGAAGTGATCCGCAACCTGTGCCGCCGGCCGGGGCACGTGGAGTTGGTGGATCGCACGGCGGCGCGGCGGGAGATCACGGCGGCGCAGATGGTGGGGGTGGCGGCCGCGCTGGGTTTGTATCTGCGCCGGACGGTGAAGGAGCGGCGAGTGGGCATCGTGTTGCCGCCCGGGGCGGGTTCGACGCTGGCGAATCTGGCCGCGCTGGTGGCGGGCAAGACGCCGGTGAACCTAAATTTCACCGCCGGGCGGGCGGCGCTGGAGTCGAGTTTGCGCACCGGCGGCATCCGCACGGTGCTTTCGGCGGAGGCGTTGCGGGCGAAGCTGCCGGACTTTCCCTGGCCGGAGGACACGCGAGACTTTTCGGCCGCGATGAAGGAGGCGGGCGGCAAGCGGGCGGTGTTGCCCTGGTTGCTGGCGGCCTGGGTGTTGCCGAACCAGCTGGTCGCGGCCTTGTTGAAACTGCCCAAGATCGGCGACCGGGAGGAGGCGGGCGTGCTTTTCACCAGCGGCAGTTCGGGCGAGCCCAAGGGCGTGGTGCTGAGCCACCGCAACGTGCTGGCCAACTGCTGGCAGCTGTCGTCCCTGTCGATCTTGCCGGCGGAGGCGGTGATGCTGGGGTGCCTGCCGATTTTCCACAGTTTCGGGTTCTCCGCGACGGTGTGGTATCCTCTGCTGCGGGGTTGCCGGGTGGTGACGGTGCCGAGTCCGCTGGACACGCGGAAGATTATCGACGCGCTGCGGGAGGAGGCCTGCACGGTCTGGGTGGCGGCGCCCACTTTCGCGCGGCCGGTGCTGCGCAAGGCGGAGATCGCCGAGCTGCGCGCGCTGGAGGTCCTGGTGACGGGGGCGGAAAAACTGCCCGCCGACCTGGCCGAGCTGGCGCGGGAGAAGTTTCATCTGGAGGCGCTGGAGGGCTACGGGTTGACCGAGACCTCGCCGGTGGTGGCGGTCAACCAGCCGGATCCGGCGCCGGCGGCGGAGACGAACACGCCGCAGGTGGGAAGGAGGGCGGGTTCGGTGGGGAGACTGCTGCCGGGCATGACGGCGCGGGTGGTGGACCCGGAGACGTTGGAGCCCCGGGAAGCGACGCAGGCCGGGCTGCTGTGGCTGCGGGGGCCGAACGTGTTCGCCGGTTATCTGGACCGGCCGGATCTGACGGCGGCGGCGCTGCGCGACGGATGGTTCGTGACGGGGGACCTCGGGCGGATCGACGAGGACGGCTTTTTGCATATCGAGGGTCGCCTGTCGCGTTTCTCCAAGCTGGGCGGCGAGATGGTGCCGCACGGCACGGTCGAGCAGCGGGTGGTGGCGGCCTTCGGGTTGGAGGGCGCGGAGGGAACGACGGTCTTCGTGTGCGGGGTGCCGGACGCGGCGAAGGGCGAGCAGCTGGTGCTGCTGACCACGCGGGATGAAGTCACGGCCGACGCGCTGCGGGAGCGGTTGCCCGCGCAGGGCGTGCCGAACTTGTGGATACCGAGGGTGGTGCGCCGGGTGGAGGCCATTCCGGTGCTGGGCACGGGCAAGCTGGACCTGAAGGCGGCCACGGCGATGGCGCGGGAGGCGGTGAAGTGAGCCGCGCGCTGCGCATCGACGGGCACGTGCACGCGATCGGCACGGGACGTAACGGATCGGGCTGCTGGTATCGACCGCGGGGATTCACCCGGCTGGGCGAGCCGATTTTGCTGCGGGCCATGGGGCTTTCGGCGCGCGCGCTGCGGGAGGACTTCGAGACGCTCTACACGGCGGCGCTGCGGGAGCAGATCGCGGAGGCCGGGCTGGACGCGGTGGTTTTGCTGGCCCACGAGGAGGCCTACCGCGACGACGGCACGCGGATCGAGGGCAGCGGCTCTTTCTACGTGCCGAACGCCTACGTGCTGGGGTTGGCGGCGCGGCACCGGGAGTTTTTGGCGGCGGTCTCGATCCATCCCTCGCGACCGGACGCGGGGGAGGAGTTGGAGAAGGCGGTGGCCGGCGGGGCGGTGATGTTAAAGTGCCTGCCGAATGTGCAGAACATGGACTGGAACGACCGCCGGCACCGGAAGTTTCTGGAGCGCATGGCGGAGGCGGGGCTGATCCTGCTGGCGCACACCGGAAGCGAACGCACGATGCCGGTTTTGCGGCCGGATCTGGCCTCGCCGCGGGTGTTGACCCAGGCGCTGGAAATCGGGGTGACCTGCATCGCGGCGCACTGCGGCACGGGGATGATGGCGCTGGATCCCGATTACTTCGACGAGTTCGTGGCGATGACGCGGCGCCACCAGAACCTTTATGGCGACAACAGCGCGCTGGCCGGGTTGAGCCTGCGTTTCCGGCCCCGGCAGATGCGTCGCATCCGGGAGGATCCGGAGTTGGCGGCGCGGATTATTCACGGGAGCGATGCGCCGGTGCCGGCGAGCGGGCTGGCGTTGGCGGCGCTGGGCATGATCGGGTGGGATGACCACGCGGCGGCGGCGCGTCATCGCGGATTGCTGGCCCGGGATCTGGCCTTGAAACGGGCGCTCGGGTTTCCGGTCGAGTGCGAGACGAGGCTGGGGGAGTTGCTGAGGCGATTGGGGCGGCTGGGGGACGATCGGTAAACGCCAGCCGGGCAGGGCTGCCTGGGGCGGTGGTCAGTGGCTGTGGCCGTGGGTGTCGTGGATCCCGTAGGCCCAGACGGTATCGCGCCACCAGACCTTTTCTCCGACCTTGAGGGCGAGTTTGAGTTTGTAGTGGTCGTAGGGGTCCACGTCGTGGGAGCCCGGTCCGAAGGCACCGAGTTCAGCGTTCCAGGTCAGCGTATCGCTGCCGAAACGTCCGGAGAGTTCGAGTGTGGCGCCTTCCGGAGGTGGCGGGGTCAGTATGGGGGTGAAGCGGCCACGCAGCCACGTGAGTTCGAGACTGTGCGGGGTGTTGTCGGCGACGAACTCCACCTTCACGCCCTGTCGTTCGCCGCGAGGGGCGTAGTGCGCGGCTTCCGCGAGGCGATGCTTTTCGATGGGAACGTAGACAAAAAGGCCCGAGATGGTGAGCGCGAGCGCGCCGACCACCCAGCGGCGCCAGTCACGCCGGCCAGCCTTGGTTTTTACGAGCACGGGTTCGTCGGAAAAGGTAGTCATGTGGGGTGATTCAGGGGCTAGACCGTGACGGGTCGGTCGAGTTTCGCAAAACCTATCGTTCGCCATCGAGGGAGAAGGGCGAAGGGGAGGGCGGCGACCGAGGGAAGCGCGTTGACCTTGAGGCCGGCCTTTGCGTGCGTCGCGGGTTTAACCGTGCCGTTCGAAGTTTTTGATTCCATTCGTGCTCAGCGTGTCGAAGCGCTGCATCGCGATTTTTTCCCTGCCCTGCCCGATTTTGCCGCCGGCTGCGGCCCGGCTTTGAATCTGGAGCTGGGCTGTGGACATGGCCATTATCTGGTGGCTTACGCGTCGGCGCATCCGGAAGAGTATTTTGTCGGATTGGATCTGTTGGCCGACCGGGTGGAGCGAGCGCAGCGAAAGGCGCGTCGGGCGGGTTTGAAGAACGTGGCGTTTGTGCAGGCGGACGCGTTTCTGTTTTTGGGGGCGCTGAAGGATCATTTGGCTGGACGATGCGTGCAAGGAGGCGAGCCGGTGAGACCGCTGCGTCGGGTTTTGGTTTTGTTTTCCGATCCATGGCCCAAGCGTCGGCACTGGAAACACCGGGTGCTGCGGAGCGAGCTCTTGGATGCGCTCCTGCCGTTGTCGGGTCCGGATGTCGCGTTGCACTTTCGCACCGACCATGCCGGTTACTTCACCGACGCGGGGGACGTGGTCGCACAACATTCTGCGTGGAGAATCGGCCAGTCAGATGAGGCGGCTGCGGAGTGGCCCTTTGAGCATGTTTCGGTATTCGAGGAGCGCGCGTTGGCCGGTGAACCACAGTCATTTACGGCATTGAGACGTCCGGCTATTAGCCGCAGTGAACCACTGCCCGCGCGCAGCTAATACCCCGAAGTTTTGGTGGGATGTCTCATACTTCAAAGATTGACGCACCCGCGCCCGACTACCTACTTCCTGCTCTTTTCCCCGCTTTCCATGGCTCTCCGCAACACCGTCCGTGCAATCCGCAACACCGCCGTTCTCCCGCTGATCGCGGTGCTCGCCGCCAGCGCCCACGCCGCCGGAGGGCACGCAGCGCCGGTCGATTTGTCGCCGCACGTCGATTTCCTGCCCGCATGGTTGCCGGTCTCGAATTCCATCTTCACGAGTTTTTTCATCACCACGTTGTTGATCGTCGGCATCCGTATTTTGGTCGGGACGCCAAAGCTGGTGCCGGGGCGCGGCCAAGCTGTGTTCGAGGGTCTCATCACCGCCTTGAAAGACACGCTTGAACCGATTGTAGGCAAAAAGGCCATGCCCGGGGCCTTCCCGGTCTTGCTTTGTCTGTTTGTGTTTATCTTGGTCCACAACTGGTCCGGTTTGCTACCTTTTGTCGGCACCGCGGGCTGGGGCCACACGGATCCCGCGACCGGAAAATTTGTGATGGATGCCCCTCTGTTGCGTCCACACACTTCCGAGGCGAACGGGACGCTGGCGCTAGCGATCTTCTCCTTCGGCGCTTGGGTGATTTTGATCTTAAAATACGCCGGACCCAAGCTGATCTGGCATGACATTTTCGGCAACAAAGCCGGCAAAGGGGAACTGCACCCCGGCATGTATTATTTCCTCAGCGTGGTTTTCTTTCTGGTGGGAATCATCGAGCTGGTCTCGATCGGTATGCGCCCGGTTACCTTGTCCGCTCGTTTGTTTGGCAACGTCTTTGGTGGTGAAAACCTGCTTCACGCCACCGGTTTTATTTTCATTTTCTACTTCTTGGAGATCATCGTCGGTTTGGTTCAGGCCTTTGTGTTCACCCTACTGTCTTCGGTTTACATCGGCTTGATCTGCAACCACGGTGATGATCACGGCCACGACGGTCACGGCCACGATGCCGACCACGCCCACGCGGAGGCGGCCAAGCACTAACCACTTTTCCGGACGCATCGCGGGCCCACGCGCCACACCAAACGCGGGTTTCCGGTAATAACCCACAACCACACATCCACATGCTATCCATCGCTCAAGTCACCGAAGTCGCCGGCGTCACCGGTAACATCGCCACTGGTCTCGCCGTTTTCGGCGCCGCTCTCGCCGTCGGTCTGATCGGCTTCCGCACGGTTGAAGCCGTCGGCCGCAACCCCCAGGCCCAAGGCAAGATTCTGCCCCTGGCCCTCGTGCTCGGCGCCTTCGCCGAAGGTCTCGGCATTCTCGCCATCTTCATCCTCGGCAAGTAAGCTGAGCTGCTGATCGCTTTGCTCCGACCGGAGCCTGCGTAAACGTCAGGCTCCGGTCTTCTCCCCCCACCAACCGTCCGATTTGCTCGCGCCATGTTCGACCTCGTCCTCGCCGCCACCACCGACGCCGCCGCCTCCTCCGGCGCCGCCGAGCTCATTCACCGCTTCGGCATTCAGCCCAAGTATGTGGTGATGCAGTTCGTGAGTTTCGCGATCCTCGCCGCCGTGCTCTATCGTTTCGGCCTCAAGCCGACCTTGGCTGCGATGGACGAGCGCAATCACCAAATCGAGGCCGGCCTCAAGAACGCCCAGGCGACCGCCGCCCGTTTGGAAGAGGCCAGCCAGCAGGCCGCCGCCCAGATCAAGGCCGCGCAGATCGAGGCCAACAAGATCGTCGACGAGGCGCGCAAGGTCGCCAAGGAGCTCTCCGAGCGCGAGACCGCCGCCGCCACCGAACGCGCCAACGCCCTGCTCACCAAGGCCAACGAGGCCGCCGAGCTCGAGCGCAAGAAGATCATGGCCGAAGCGCAGCGCGAGATCGCCCGTCTCGTCGTCGCCACCACCGAGCGCGTTTTGGCCAAACAACTCACCGAGGCTGATCGCGCCGCCTACAATCAGGCTGCTGCTCGCGAGCTCACCTCGGTCTGATGCCCCACCTTTGCGGCGCCCGCTGATTCCGCCTTCGTTTCCTTTTCAACGGTTGCCGCCCCCCTCTCTCCTCCATGCCTGCTCCCACCGCCAAGATCCGAGCCCACGCCAAGCAGCTTCTTCAGCTCAGTCTGGAAAACGGCGTGATCTCCGCCGAGCGTGTCTCCGGCGTGCTCGCCTATTTGCAGAAAAACCCGCCCACCGGTTACTCGGCCTTGCTTCAGACCTACCACAAGCTGGTCGCGGTCGAGCTGGCCAAGGGTGAAGCCCGGATCGAGCACGCCGGGGCCGTCGCGCCCGAGGCGCTGGCCGGCATCGCCGCTGCGCTGGGTCGTCGTTACGGCCGCTCCGTGACCCCGGTCGCCAAATCCAACCCCGCTCTCATCGCCGGTTTGCGCGTGCGCATCGCCGACGATGTCTACGAATCCTCCGTCGCCGGCCAGCTGGCCGCCCTGCGCGGCGCCGCTTGATTTTTTCGCCAACGCTTTTCCTCCGTCTTTCGCCCCCCTCCTTTTTAAAGCCACATGAGCACCGTCCTCGCCCAGATCGAACAACAGATCGCCCAGCTTTCCTCCGCTGCGGTCCGCAAGAACACCGGCCAAGTGACCACCGTCGCCGACGGTGTCGCCAAGGTCAGCGGCCTCTCCGAGGTCATGTATAACGAGATGGTCGCCTTCCCCGGCGGCGTCATCGGCATCGCCCTGAACCTCGCCGAAGACGAGGTCGGTTGCGTCGTGCTTGGCGACGTCTCCCAGCTCAAGCAGGGCGACGAGGTCCAGACCACCGGCAAGCTGCTCTCCGTGCCGGTTGGCAAGGGACTGCTCGGCCGCGTGGTGGACGCTCTCGGCAAGCCGGTGGACGGCAAGGGCCCCATCGCCTCGACCGAGGCCTATCCGGTCGAGAAGATCGCCCCCGGCATCATGGCCCGTAAGTCGGTCTCGCAGCCGCTCTTCACCGGCATTCAGGCCATCGACTCCATGATCCCGATCGGCCGCGGTCAGCGCGAGCTGATCATCGGCGACCGTGGCACCGGCAAGACCACCATCGCGATCGACACCATCATCAACCAGGCGAACATCAATCGCGTGGGCCTCGCCTCGGGCGACCCCAAGTTCCGTCCGGTCTACTCGATCTACGTGGCCATCGGCCAGAAGAACTCCAACATCGTGCGCACCATCGCCGCCCTCGAGGCCGCCGGCGCCCTGGAGTTCACCGTGATCGTCGCCGCTCCCGCCGCGGACAACGCCGCCAACCAATACCTCGCCCCCTTCTCCGGCGCGGCCATCGGCGAGTGGTTCATGGAGAACGGCATGGACGCCCTGATCGTCTACGACGACCTCTCCAAGCAGGCCGTCGCCTACCGCCAGATCTCGCTCATCTTGAAGCGTCCCTCCGGTCGTGAAGCCTACCCCGGCGACGTGTTCTACCTCCACTCCCGCCTGCTCGAGCGCGCCGCCCGCCTCGACGGCAAGGGCTCGTTGACCGCGCTGCCCATCATCGAGACCCTCGCCGGCGACGTTTCGGCCTACATCCCGACCAACG
>CAYNUW010000030.1:0-19656 GCA_964400455.1 uncultured Akkermansia sp.
TGTATCTCCTTGGACGCTTCGTAGACCTGATAACCCTCCCGAGTGAGCTGAAACTGTTTCTGACTGCGGTCAATCAGCAGCGCTTTGAAGTGTTTCTCCATCGCGCGCGCCTGCTGACTCACGGCGGACTGGGTGATGCCGTTTAGCTTGGCGGCCTTGGAAAAACTGCGGGTCTCAACCAGATCGGCGAATATCTTGAAGTTGTCGATTTGCATGGGTGACGGGGGCGATTTTTCATAGTGGTATAACCCGAACTTATCACCCGCAACCGAGAATCCCCCCCATTCATGGTCACTTATGAAGCATTTCTTGTCCGACTGTCGGGCGTCCGTGCGCGGATCACGGCCGCCTGCGCCTCCGCGGGACGCGACCCGAAAACAGTTGAACTACTCGCGGTAACCAAAACACATCCACCTGATGCCGCGGTTTTTGCGTTTAAATCAGGACTCCGATCAGTCGGGGAGAACCGGGTGCAGGAGGCCGAGACCAAACGGCCCCAGGCCGAAGCGACGGGAGCGGCCGGACTGCGCTGGGAGCTTATCGGTCACCTGCAGAGCAATAAAGCGCGCACGGCCGCAGCGCTGTTTGATCGTATCCAAAGTGTGGATTCAGAAAAACTCCTTCGTAAGCTGGACGAGGCGGCCCGGCCGCTGGACCGGAGGCCCGCCGTCCTGCTGCAGGTCAACGCCGGCCGCGATCCGGCCAAGTTCGGCTGCGAACTGGAGGACGCTCCACGCTTGCTCGAAACCGCCCTGACCTTTCCCGGTCTTCGCGTGGATGGATTCATGACCATCGCCCCGCTCGGGGCCGATGAAAAGGAAACGGCGGACCTGGCCCGGCGCACCTTCGCCAACTTGCGCACCCTGCGGGACGACCTCGAAACACGGTTTGGCGTGTCCTTGCCCGAACTCTCGATGGGCATGAGCGCGGACCTCGAGCTCGCCATCGCGATGGGCTCGACCTGCGTGAGAGTCGGCTCCGCACTTTTCGGCGCTCGCTGAAGTTGCGCGAGTAAAATACTCCGGCATGCTCTTCGCTGTGAAAGCCGACCGGTTCGATCCTGCCGAAAGCTCCGCGCTTGCCGCCCTTCTCGACGACCTAAGTCCCAAGGTGAGCGGTGCTCTGCGCGCCAAGTTTCAAGCCCGCCCCGAGGCGGCCAGAGCCTTTCTATCTGAGTTTGAGAGAGGGCTCGACCGCTCCCTGGCTCGTCACGCCCGTCGTCACCTTTTGGAAGCCGGACTCGACAATCCGTCGGACGATTTCCGACGCCACCTGCTCTCCGGCCGACCCGACCTGGAAATCGGGTCCCTGCTCCTCGCCCGAGCCTTGCGCCCGAACCTCGATATCGAAAGTTGCCCGGCCACCCTTGACCGGCTGGCGGCACGCGCCCGCGAGTTGTTCACCGACCCGATGACCGCGCGCGGCCGCTGCCTGGCGCTGAATCGCGTCCTTTACCACGAGGAAGGCCTGCGAGGAGACGTGATCAGCTACGAAGACCCGGCCAACAGTCTGATCCCAGCCGTTCTGACCCGGAAAAAAGGGCTCCCGCTCAGCCTGGCCGTTATCTACATTCTGGTGGCGCGCCGGGCGAATTTCCAGCTCGAACCGGTCGGGGCGCCGGGCCACTTCATGGTGGGCTGCTTCACCGAAGAGGAAACCTTTTTCGTCGACGCTTTCTCCGGCGGCCGCCTGATCGGCGAGCCCGAGTTAAAAGCGTGGCTGGCCGCGAAGGGTGCCCAGCCTGGACCAAACGACCTCAATCCTGCTTCGCCCCGCGACACACTGCTGCGCATGTGCCGAAATCTGGCCCGCCACTGCGCCGGCGCCGGCGACGCCATCGGGTCGGCTTTGTGTGCGGATTTCCTCCAAGCCTTCGCCACCGCAAACCCCACTACGAAGCACTAAAAAAAGCCGATTGCGGAAGCCTATCCCGTGCGAAGCAGCAACCGTGCAGGGTAGAAAACTGGGATCCTGGCGCCGCCCGGCGATCGGGCATGGCCGGTTTCAAGCGCTCAAGTTTTCCGGGTAAAAAAGGTTACCGGGACAAAGAAGCTTGGCCTCGCCGCCGCAAAACGCACCCATTGGATGCGGCATGGACACCCACCCCACCTATACCCTCGCTGATCTGGCCTCTTGGTCGCGCCCGGGGATCACCCTCGCGGTGCTCGGTTATCCCATACGACACTCCATCAGCCCGGCGATGCACACAGCCGCGCTGGCCCGGATGGCCCAGGAGAATCCGGTTTTCGCGGACTGGCGCTACGTTCGTTTCGAAGTGCCACCGGAAGACCTGCCGCAAGCCCTCGAACTGCTGCACGCCAAACATTTTCGAGGGATAAATCTGACCGTGCCCCACAAGGTCCTGGCCCTGGCTTCCGACCGCGTCACTTCGATCGATCCCTGTGCCCGCCCAGCCGGCGCGATCAACACCCTGCGCTGGCGAACCGACGGCTGGGAAGGGTTCAATACCGATGGCCACGGACTACGCGAGGGCCTGCGCGAAGATTTGCAAGTAGAGCTTTCCGGAACCCCCGTTATCATGCTCGGCGCAGGCGGCGCGGCGCGAGCGGCCGCGGTTCAGTGCCTGCAGGCCGGTTGCTCCTCCCTGACCATTGCCAACCGCACCCCAGCCAACCTCGAAGCGTTGTTGGCGCTCCTCCGCCCATTGGCGGCCCCGGGCCAGATACTCAGTGGCTTCGCACCGGATGCACCGCCCCGAACTTTGCCTTCGGACAGCGTGGTGGTGAATGCCACCAGCGCAGGACTTAAAAACACGGACGCCCTCCCCATCGATCCGACCACAATTCCCCGGCCGCGGGCCGTATACGACATGATCTACAACCCCGCCGAAACTCGCCTCCTGGCCGCCGCGCGGGCACTCGGCCTTCCGGTGGCCAATGGCCTGTCCATGCTGGTCCACCAAGGCGCGCGGGCACTCGAACATTGGAGCGGAAGATCCGCCCCGGTCGAGATCATGCGCGAAGCGGCGAGAAGAGCTCTGGGCCTGGCTAAAAACTAAGACACCTTGCCGGGATCCCGTATACGGACGGATCAACCGAACGGCTTTCGCGAATCAACGAAAGAGCAGAAAGGAGGGCTCTGCCGGCTGCGACTCCCACCGGCCGCCTAGGCCTCCATGGCCCGGCATTTGCTATGCCCCCAGTCGCATAAACTCATGCTTGTTCATTTTGGCTATATTCTCGGTCTCACTCTCTTGATCATCCCGGCCGGGCTGCTCACACGACGACGTTTTCAAGCGGTATCTCTCCGGGAACTTGCCGACAAACCGGTGCACCGACTGGGCTGGCTGCATGCCCTCAACGTAATCGATCTCGCGCGAGCCTGGGGCGGTTTCACCTTGCTGGAGAGTTCGGTTCGGGTGTTGCAGCCCGCCTCCGACGGAGAGCCTTTCTCCCCGGAACTGATCGCGTTGGCGGCGGCGGCTCTCGCGGGGCTGGGCCTGCAACAAATCCTCCATCGCGGAGACGACGACGACCTGGTGGCTCCCGTGGCGTATGCGCTGGGCCTGATCTTCGCCTGCATTCCCCCGCAGGTTTCCGTCATCATTTTACCCTTGGGCCTCACCGCCGCCCTGGGGCTGCGCTGCCTGGGTTCCGGCTTCACGGTGGCGGCGCTCGCCGCCGTCGCCCTCGGCTTATTGACCGGCCAATCCCCCTTGGTAGTAACCACCTCGGGGCTCATTCTGTTCGCGCCGGTCCTGCTGGCCGGCGTCTTGCAACGACGCTTGGTCCTGGTGGTGCGCAAGGTTCGAGAACCGCGCACTGAACGACTGCGAGACGTGCCGGTCGAGCGGCGTCAGGGCTGACCGGGCACGGACGATGGCTCGCCCCGGGTCGGCAGGTAGCCGGCCAAAATATCGATGACCGGAGTCAACATCGCCGGCTCGTTTCGCTCGTAGGTCCAATACAGCAGTGAAGTGCCCCCAAAAACAATGAACACCACCCACGGGACGATTTCATTGAGTTCAGACAACTGCTGCCAAAACCGCACCAGCACCAGCAAAGCGAGCACGGCTCCAGCCAATTGAATCCACGTGGCGGGCGGAACCGCTTGGATTTTCTCCCAAACCGTCAGTTTGGCTGCGAGTATGAGCATGGGTTGATGACCCAGACCATGCATTTCAAACCACGCGGAGTCCAGCGCGCGACGTAAAAACCGGATTCGCCAAGAACACCGATCAACCCTTAGCGTGATCCTGCATGAAGACCGTCCCCGAGTTCCGCGCCCGCAAAGGCGGCGCACCCATCAGCATGATCGCCGCCCACAGCCACTGGGAAGCCCGCCTGCTCGCCGATTCTCCGGTCGACGCGGTCCTGGTGGGGGATTCCTTGGCGACTGTCTTGGATGGCGAGGCGACGACCTTCGCGGCCACACCGGATATCATGGCCCGGCATGTGGCGGCCGTCGCGCGTGGCCTGGATGCGGCTCCCGAGCGCCGGCTACTGGTGGCGGACTTTCCCTTCCTGGCCGCCCGCAAGGGAGTGACCGCGGCGGTCGACACCGCAGCGCTACTGCTGCGCGCCGGTGCGCACGCAGTTAAAATCGAGGGGATCGACGGCCACGCCGACGTGATAGCCCACCTCGTGCAATCCGGTGTTCCCGTCATGGGCCACCTGGGCCTAACCCCTCAGTCGGTGCACGCCCTCGGAGGCTACAAGGTGCAAGGCCGCGACGCGGCGGTCGCCGCCAACCTACAGCGCCAGGCTAAAGCGCTGGAACAAGCGGGCGTCTTCGGCTTGGTGCTCGAATGCGTTCCCGAAGCGCTGGCCAGGCAAATCACGGCGAACACCAGCGTGCCGACCATTGGGATAGGCGCAGGTGCAGGTTGCGATGGTCAGATCTTGGTCCTCGCCGACCTGCTGGGCCTGACACCCGGGAAGCGTCCGCGCTTCGTCCGGGTCTTCGCCGACCTGGGGACCGCGGCGCGAAGCGCACTTTCCGCTTACCATGAAAGCGTTGGCCAACGGAACTTCCCGAACGCCAACGAGACCTACTGAAACCACCTCCATCATGCCTCGCCTGCTCTTCGCGCTCACCGGCTCCATCGCCTGCTACAAGGCCTGCCATGCACTGTCCCGGCTGGTCCAAGCCGGAATTGAAGTGCAGACCATAGCCACCCCGGCGGCGCTGCGCTTCATCGGCCCGGCCACCTTGGAGGGACTGACCGGCCGCCCACCCATGCTGGACTTGTGGGAACCTGGACGAGCCATGGACCACATCGAACTCGCGCGCTGGGCCGACCTCGCCCTGGTTTGCCCGGCGACCGCCAACACCCTGGCACGCCTGGCCCACGGGCTGGCCGACGACGCGCTAGGCTCTCTGTTCCTCGCCTGGGAATTGAAAAGAAAATCCTGGTGGATGGCGCCGGCCATGAATCACGCAATGCTGGCCCACCCGGCGACCCAGGCCAACCTCGCCACGCTCCAAACCATGGGGGTTCGCATTTTGCCAACCGCCGAGGGCCCTCAGGCCTGCGGCGAGATCGGGGCCGGACGTCTGCTGGAACCCGACGACCTGGTTGTGGAGGTCCTCGCAGCCCTTGGCCCGCGCATCGCCTGACGCCATCCCGCCCACGCCTCCGCCATGAAAGTATTGCTCACCTCGGGAGCCACCCGCGAACCGATCGACTCGGTGCGTTTTATCTCCAACGTCAGCACCGGAGCCACGGGGGCGACCCTGGCTGACTCTCTGGCGGAGGCCGGGCACGAAGTCACCCTGCTGCACGGAATCGGCGCGGTCCGGGCTCGGCACGTCGGCGTGGTGGCGGGTGAATTCAGCTCGGCGGCACACCTCGGAGAACGCTTGCGCGCCGCCCTCGCCACCGGCGGCTACCAGGCCGTCATTCAGGCGGCGGCCGTGGCCGACTACCGGCCCGTGGTCAGCCATACCGGCAAACTCGGATCAGACGCCGCCAGCCTAACCCTTGACCTGGCCCCCACCCCCAAACTGCTGCCCATGATCAAAACTTGGTCTCCCTCCCCCGTTCGGGTGCTGGGCTTCAAACTAACCGCCGGCGCAGACGCCGAGGCGCGCGCCGGCGCCGTCGGCCGCCTGTTCACGGCGGGAGGTATCGACGCCGTGGTGCACAACGATCTCGACGAGGTCACCGCCGCCGGTGCCGGACGCACCTTCAGAATCTATCAAGTGGGCGCCGGCTCCGCCGAAGTCCGCTTGGTGGGCGTGCCCGCCTTGGCCGACTGGTTGACCGCCTGGGTCGTCGGCCACTGAAGCAAGACCCCATGTTCGCCGCTCGTCTTAAACGTATCCTCGCCGTCGGCGCCGGCGTGATCGCCGGCTACCTCATGACCCTCGGGGTGGTCGATGTCATCAACGCCTGGGGCTGGTTGCCCGACCGGGCCACTGAACGCGCGGCCGGAGAGGTTGCCCAGGTCATGCGCCTGCTCAATCGCCACTACGCGGACGCGGACGCCGTTCGAGCCGAAACCCTTTCCAAACAGGCCATAGAGGGCATGTTGAAGAGCCTGGACCGTTACACCACGCGCATGGACGCCGCCGGCTACAAACACTTCGAAGAGGAGGTGGACGGCGAATTCGGTGGCATAGGCGTGCAAGTCGAGGAGGTGGACGAGCAGGTGCGGGTGGTCGCCCCGATCGCCGGCACGCCTGGCGAGCGCGCGGGGATGTTACGCGGCGACGTGCTCCTTCGCGTAGATGGCGAGTCCATGACCGGCCGGCACCTGGAAGACTTCATCAAGCGTCTCCGCGGCCGACCCGGCACCAAAGTGACGGTGACCGTGCTGCGCGGCACACCCGGCAAGGAAATCGAATTCCAACTTGAACGCGAAGTCATCCGCGTCGAGAGCGTGCGCGACGTCGCCATGCTCGATGAACGCACCGGTTACGTGCGCGTAACGGTTTTCGGCGAAAAAACCGGGCGCGAGTTCAAGGCGGCCATAAACAAGCTGCGCGCGGACGGAGCCCGAGCGCTCGTGCTCGATCTTCGCAACAACCCGGGCGGCCTCATCACCGCCGCCGTCGAAGTCGCCGAACCGTTTTTCGCCCGTGGCGAACTGGTGGTTTACGTGGAAGGCAGGAATCCAAGCTCGCGCGAAGAACTCAGGGCCCGAGACAACACCCCGCCTTGGGAAGTCCCTCTCGCCATTCTGGTGAACGGCGGCAGCGCCAGCGCTTCCGAAATCGTCGCCGGTGCCTTGCGCGACACGCGGCAGGCAACGCTGATCGGTGAAAAAACCTTCGGCAAAGGCTCGGTGCAAACCATCTACCCACTCTCCGACAAGGGCGCACTGAGACTCACCTCCGGTCGCTACTTCACCCCCGCCGGTGTGATCATTCACGAACGAGGCCTCGAACCGGACGTGGTCGTGCCGCTGTCGCCTGAACAAGAAAAAGCCGTGTTCTTGACCCGGCTGCGCCCCGAGCTCGCCACCGATCCCGAAGCTTTCGCGCAACGTTTCGGCGTGTCGCCGGCCGAGGACACCCAGTTGACCGCCGCCCTGGTCGCGTTGCGCGCCGAACTCGACGCGCCCACGGGAACGCCGCAAAGCTCCGCGCCATGATTCTTGCCTTGGAAACCTCCTGCGATGAAAGCGCGCTCGCCCTCTTTGATCCCACCCATGGACTGATCGCCGAGTGGGTGCACAGCCAGATCGCGGTGCACGAGCGCCACGGCGGAGTCGTGCCCGACCTGGCGGCCCGCGAACACCTCCGCACCATCGAACCCCTGCTCGTCCGGGCCCGCGCCCACTCCCAAGGATTCTCCGGAGTAACAGAAATCGCGGTGACCCAAGGTCCCGGTCTCGCCGGCTGCCTCGCCCTCGGACTTGCCTCCGCCAAGGCCCTCGCCCTTGCGCTCTCCGTCCCCCTGCGCGGCGTGAACCACCTGCGCGGCCACGTATGGTCGCCTTTCATTGCCCCGCACGCACAGTCTCCAGCCGCGTTTAGCACGGAATTCACCCGCCTCACCCCCCACCTCGCCTTGGTGGTTTCCGGCGGCAACACCCTCCTCGCACGCCTTGACCAAGAACGCCAGCTAACCGTTCTGTCCACGACTCGCGACGACGCCGCCGGCGAAGCCCTCGACAAAGGCGCGAAACTGCTCGGTTTGGGCTACCCAGGCGGCCCGCAGGTGGAACGACTCGCGCGCGAAGGCCGCGATGATCTGCACGACTTCCCACGCGGCATCGGCGCTCGCGGTGAACTGGACTTCAGCTTCTCCGGCCTGAAAACCTCCCTGCGCTACAAACTGGAGCGTATGCACCCCGACGAAATCGTGGCCTCGCGCGCCGATCTGTGCGCCGGTTACCAACGGGCGGTCATCGATGCACTCGCCCGCAAAACTCGGCTCGCCCTCGAAGCCGGCCGAGAAACCGGAACTCCGTATCGCAGCATCGGACTCTCCGGGGGTGTTGCCAACAACCAGACACTCCGCAACACCCTCGCGGAGTTGGCCCTGAAATTCAACCTCCCCCTGCTCGCCGCCGCCCCCCGCCACACCGGAGACAACGCTGGCATGATCGCATTCGCCGCCTGGGCCGACCCCGCCGTCGCCCTCCGCCCTCTGGATGGCTCGGCCGAAGCCCTCGAAATCCAGCCGGGCTGGTGCTTGACCGACGCCTGATCCCACCAGGTGCATCGTAAAAGCCCGGTCGCCCGCACAACGTTGTTGTGCCCGGCCCGCCTCGCTCAGCATAAACAAGCATCCCTTCAAACCGTGTCCGCCGCGCCCCTACACTACCAGACCGTCGCTGAACTTTCCGCCGCGCTCGCCGCCGGCCGCCTGACCTCCGTCGAACTGACCCAGGCCGTCATCTTGCGGACTCAGGCTGTCGAAGACCGAATCCAGGCCTTTAACTCCTACGACGCTGAGGACGCCCTGCGCCAAGCCGCCGACTCCGATGCACGGCGCGCCCGCGGCCAAACCCTCGGCCCCCTCGATGGCATACCGGTCGGACTCAAGGACGTCATCGCGGTCAAGGATCAACCCCTCACCGCGTCCTCCAAGATGCTGGCCGACTTCGTCTCGCCCTACGACGCCACCGTCACCACCCGCCTGCGCGCCGCCGGCGTCGTGCTTTGGGGCCGGCTCAACATGGACGAATTCGCCATGGGCTCTTCGACGGAAAACTCCGCCACCCGCCTCACCGCCAATCCCCACGATCTGGAACGCATCCCCGGCGGCTCTTCGGGAGGCAGCGCCGCCGCCCTCGCCGCCGGGCAGGCTCCCGCCACCCTCGGTTCCGACACCGGCGGCTCGATCCGCCAACCCGCCGCCCTCTGCGGAGTGGTCGGGCTGAAACCCACCTATGGACTTGTCTCCCGCTACGGGCTCATTGCCTACGCATCATCTCTGGACCAGATCGGCCCGTTCGGGCGCACCGTCGAGGACTGCGCCCTGCTGCTTCAAGCCATAGCCGGGCACGATCCCCGCGACAGCACCTCGTTTAATGCCGCCATCCCCGACTACCGGGCCGCGCTAAACGCCCCTCGCAACCGCGCCTGGCGCATCGGCATCCCGAAGGAATATTTTGGCGAAGGCCTCGACCCGGAGGTCGACGCCGCCGTGCAGGCCGCCGTCTCCCATTACCGATCCCTCGGCGCCGAAATCATCGAGGTCTCGCTGCCCCACACCGCGTTCGCGCTCGCGTCCTACTACATCATCGCCACCGCCGAGGCCTCCTCCAACCTCGCCCGCTATGACGGCGTGCGCTACGGCCATCGCAGCCGCGAAGCCGAGTCCCTGCTCGACCTCTACTTCAAATCCCGCGCCGAGGGCTTCGGCCCCGAGGTCAAACGCCGCATCATCCTCGGCACCTACGTGCTCAGCTCCGGCTACTACGACGCCTACTACGGTCGCGCGCAAAAAGTCCGCACCCTCATCCGCGAGGATTTCATCAAGGCCTACGCCGACGTCGATGTCATCCTCACCCCGACCTCCCCCACCCCGGCTTGGAAACGCGGCGAAAAAACCGCGAACCCGCTGTCGATGTATTTGGCGGACATCTACACCATCGGCGTAAACCTCGCCGGCCTGCCCGCCATCAGCGTGCCCTGCGGTTTCACCGCCGCCGGCCTGCCGATCGGCCTGCAACTGATCGGTCAACCCTTCGCCGAAGCCGATCTGCTCGCCTGCGCCCATGCCTATGACGCCACCCACGGCCTGGGCAAACGCGTCCCCTCCTCCCTCTGAATTTTTGGAACCACCCGCCATGCACTACGAAGCCGTCATCGGTCTTGAAGTCCACATCCAGATCAAAACCCGTTCCAAAATGTTCACTCGCGTCGCCGCCGGCTACGGCGAGCCGGAGAACACGCTCACCGACCCCACCGTGCTCGCCCTTCCCGGCGCCCTGCCGGTCATGAATCGCGCAGCCATCGACGCCATCATCAAGGCCGGTCTCATGCTCGGCTGCGAGATCGCCCCGGTGTGCAAATGGGACCGTAAAAACTACTTCTACCCCGACAGCCCGAAGAACTACCAGATTTCCCAATACGATCAGCCCATCTGCATCGGCGGCGGCGTCGAGATCGAGCTGCCCGGCCCCGCCCGTAACGTGATGGGCGAACACAAGACCATCCCGCTAACCCGCATCCATCTTGAGGAGGACGTGGGCAAGCTCAACCACGGCGCCGGCGGCTCCGTCATCGACTACAACCGCGCCGGCACCCCGCTGATGGAGATCGTATCCGATCCGGCGATACGCTCGGCCGACGAAGCCCACGCCTACCTCACGTCGCTGCGCAACAGCATGGTTTACGCCGGCATCTCCGACTGCGACATGGAGAAAGGGCAGATGCGCTGCGACGCCAACGTCTCCATCCGCCCGGTCGGCGAGACCCGCCTGGGCACCAAGGTGGAGCTTAAAAACCTCAACTCCATCTCCTTCGTCCGCGACGGTATCGCCCACGAAATCGCCCGCCAGATCGCGGTGGTGAAAGCCGGCGGGCTCATCATCCAGGAAACTCGCGACTACGACGGCCTCACCGGCACCAGCCAGTCGCTCCGCTCCAAGGAAATGGCCCACGACTACCGCTACTTCCCCGACCCCGACCTCATGCCGGTCAAGGTCGACGCCGACTGGAAGAACCGCCTCGCCGCCGAACTGCCCGAGCGCCCCTTCGACAAACAGCGCCGCTTCATGGCCCCCGCGCCCGAGGGCTACGGCCTGCCCTACACCCTGGCCAGCGTGCTCGTGCCGGATCGCGACCTCAGCGACTGGTTCGAGGCCGCGGTCAAAATCGCCGGCGAACGCCTGGCCCAACCGGTCGGCAACTGGATCGCCAACGACCTCCTGCGCGAACTCTCCGCCTCCGCGGCTTCACTCGCCCAGGCCAAGGTGACGCCCGTCGCGCTCGCCGAATTGGTCAAACTCATCGACTCCGGCTCCCTGCTGCAAAACGCCGCCAAGGAGGTTTTCGCCGATATGGCCGCCACCGGCGAAGCCCCGGCTGCAATCATCGCCCGCAAGGGTCTGGCCGCCGCGCCGACCGACACCGCCGAGTTGGAACAGTGGTGCCGCGACGCCATCGCCGCCAATCCCAAGGCCGCCGAGGAATTCCGCGCCGGCAAGGAGAGCGCAATCAACGGCCTCAAGGGCCCGGTCATGAAGGCCGCCAAGGGCAAGGTGAACCCCAAGCTGGTCGACGAGACTCTCCGCCGCGTGCTCGCCGCGACGTGACCGCCCGCCGCCTCCGCTCCCCCTTTGTCCCGCTCAAGCCGGAGACAAAAGCGGGGCGGCACCGCCGCCGGGCGCTTCCTGGTTCGCCAGATTCGTGATATAAGTCACAAAGTCCGGGTCTTCGCCGCGTAGCAGACCGGGCAACGCCTCGCGAAACTCCGCCCGGCGGCACCACTCGCGCATAAAATCCTCCCACGAGGCCCACAGACGCTGCTCGTCACGGTCCATTTCGGGCTCGTAAACCAAGATGTAGGCACGCTCGAACAACGCCACCAGGATCTCAAACAGGACCAGCCGCCGCTCCCTCTGCTCCGGCGTCAGGCTGGCCGGCGGCATCGAGCGCGTCGTCAGCTGCAAATCAGCGTTGGCCAAGACCAGCTTCAGAAAGTCGGTGTATTGGTCGGACAGCCGCACAAACACCTCCTCCTCCTCGTTTTTGCGCTCCTTCTTCTGATCAGCCAAATACACCCAGATACCAAAGGGCAGACCGATCACGGTCACCAGGTAACTCAGAGCCTCGAGCGTCACTAGCCAATCCATGCCGCCACACTGGCGCCGACCGCCGCCGGGGTCAATGCCCACCCCGGCCGCCTCTCCTCAGCGCCAGATACGGTGGTCAGCCCGGAAAGGCGCCGCGCATGTCGCCCGTCTCCATAAACCGGCGATGAAAGGCGAATGCATGCTCAAAGGCGAACGGCTCGTGACCGTCCTTCGCCAAAGCGAGATAACGGCGCAGTTCCGGGCGGAAATCCGGATGCGCGCAGTTTTCGATCACCAGCTCCGCCCGCTGGCGCGGATCCAGCCGCCGCAAGTCCGCCACACCGTGTTCGGTCACGATCACCTGCACCGAGTGCTCGCTGTGGTCGGCGTGCGTGACCAGCGGCACGATGGTGCTGATCTTGCCGCCCTTTTGGAGCGAGGGGCAGGTAAAGATCGACAGGTGGGCGTTGCGGGTGAAGTCACCCGAGCCGCCGATGCCGTTCATCATGGTCTTTCCAAACAAGTGCGTGCTGTTGATATTGCCCTGGATGTCCGCCTCGATCGCCGTATTCACCGAGATGATACCCAGTCGGCGCACCAGCTCCGGATTGTTGCTGATTTCCTGCGGGCGCAGCACGATGCGACGACGCAACGCCGGCAAATCGGCGTAAAACTCGCGCAGGGCCGCCGGACTCAGCGTCAGCGAACAGCCGCTGGCGAAACGCAGTTTGCCCTGGCGCAGCAAATCCATCGTGGCGTCCTGCAGCACCTCGGAATACATGCAGAAAGGCGGGATGTCGGCGTGCGAACCCAAGGCGCCCAACACCGCATTGGCGATATCCCCCACGCCCGACTGCAAGGGCAGGAAGCCGGGCGGAATTCGACCGGCGCGCAACTCGGCGGCCAGGAAGTCCGCCACGTTCTCACCGATCTTGGTCGTCACCGCGTCCGGCGCGGCGAAGCCGCCGGTCTCATCGTCGCGGTCGGTATAAACGATGCCCGCGATTTTGCCCGGCTCGAGCTGCAACCACGGTTGGCCGATGCGATCCGAAACGGAATAAAGCGGGATCTCGCTGCGCTCCGGCGGATCACCCGGCTCGTAGATGTCATGTAGTCCGCACAGCGCGGCGGGATGCCGGCGATTTATCTCAATCACCACCCTGGCAGCCACCCGCGCGAACGTGGGGGCCGCGCCGACACCGCTGGTCAACACCACCCGCCCATCCGCGGTGACCTCCGCCGCCTCGATCACCGCCCAATCCACCCGACCTAGCGCACCGCTGCGCACCTGCGGCGCCAGCTGGCTCAAATGCAGATCAAAGAAACGCACCTTGCCCGCATTGATGGCTTTGCGCAGATCGGGATCGGACTGATAAGGCGTGCGGAAACTGATCGCATCAGCCTTGGCCAGGGCGCCATCGAGCGAAGGTCCGGTGGAGGCGCCCGTGATGACGGCGATCTGAAAAGGCCGTCCCGCCGCGTGTTCGGCCGAGGCACGAGCGGCGATGGCGGTCGGCACCTCCTTCGGTGAGCCGGCGGGCGTAAAGCCGCCAAAGGCGACGGTGTCGCCGTGCCCGATCAGGGCGGCGGCTTCGGCGGCGGTAAGCGTGGGAAATGGCAGGGACATGGCGAGGGGATGGTGGCGAACGCACCAACGCGGTCGCGCGACCGTCGCTACATTACTCAGGGCACCGCCTTCACGCTACGCACTTTTTGTCCGCCGTGCTGCGTGTGGCCAACCATCCTGCACCGTAAACCCGTTTTCCAAACTCCGGAGTCCGTTTCAAAGAAAGTTGCGATGCGTCCAAAAAAAAGGGGCCCCCGTAATGGGAGCCCCTGGGAGGACGTCTGGCTGACACCAAACGCGCAGTTATAAGAAACCAGCGTCTAAGGCGTTTCCCAGACTCACTGGGCGGGCGTGTAACTCACCACCAGACGCAGGAAGCGGCGCACCCCGCCGGCCAGCGTCACGGTGTCGGTGTAGGTGGAGACATTGCCCACCGTCACCGTCTCCCCCGCGCCGGGAGCGAAGCCGGCCAAGGTGTCGCTGGCCTCGACCACATAGGCGAGGTTGCCGTCCGCCGTGCTGCGGCGCGGATAGGACAAGGTCAGAACGTTTCCGACCTTGGCGACCGTGACCGGGCTGGCGGCCGACACCTTGGGATCGGTGCCGAGCGCATACTCCATGAGATTGGACAATCCGTCCCCGTCAAAATCCTCGGCGTCGCCGGCCAAGATGTTGGCGTCGTCATCGTGCACACCGAAGTTGTCAAAGCGCCAGGTCTGCAAGGCGGTGTAAACGGAAGCCACCGGGGTGGCCGACGCCTCGCTCGAGACCGGCCCGGTCAGACCGGAGGCGGAGTCCCTGGGCGTGATGACGTAGTAATAAGTCACTCCGTTCTCCACCGCCGTGTCCGCGTAGGAGAGGCCCGCCAGGCCGTTGGCAATCACCGTGTAGGGACCACCCGCGGTGGTGGAGCGGCTCAGCACGTAGGTGTCGGCTGCGGTCGCGGCGGACCAACTGAGATTGACCACACCCGTGCCGGCGTTGGCGACCAGACCAGTGGAGCCGGGAGTCACGGCATTCAAGCCACCGGAGACGGTGAGGGTGCCGGTTGCTTCATCAAAAGCGTAGGTCACATTGTTGGAGGTGAGGCTCCAGACGCTGCCGCTCTTGGTCATAGGCGTTTCGGTCTCCAGACTGTTCGTGACCGTGGCGAGTTCGAAGGCATACTGAGGCGCGCCGGTGAGTTCGAACAAGCGGTAGGTTCCGTTGTAGATGCCGCTCGTGAAGTTGAGCCGCAGGCCACCGCCGTAAGCGACTCCGGATTCGAGAGTGGAGGCAACCCCGGTGAACAGCACACCGGTGATGTCGAATTGGGTATTCGAGAACAGGTCGAGATAGAGCTGATTCTCCAGCGTCAACTTGCCGCCCGGCGCACCGCCGGCCGAGGGCCGAAGGCGACCATACACTTCCGTGCGGCCGGCGATCGTGCCAGTGCCAGAGAGCGTGCCATCCAGCTCGACCACCACCGGCGAAGCTTGCGCCGTCAACGGATCGACCGTCAAAGCCCCCTCGATGCGCAGCGTTCCTCCGTAGATGAAGGTCTGGCGGGGATAGGGATTCGTGCCCCTGAGAATGGTCGTGCCGCCGCCATTCTTGGTCACGCCGACCAGCGACGTGGTGGTCGTGGCATGGGCCGGATTGCGAATGGCACCATTTACGATCGTGGTGCCCGCCCCGAGAAAGTTGAAGGTGCGGTTGGCCGTGCTCCAGTTTAACCCCGCGGCGACTGTCATGTCGCCCTGAATGGTAAGCGTAGTGTCAACCAACGCACTGATGCCGGTGGTCACGCTGCCTACGTTGGCGAACTCGATATTGCTCGCGATGACGTTGTGACCAGAAGTGCTTTGAATCGTCACACCGCCGCCGGTGTTGATCAGATTGGGCAAGGTGATGCCACCCGTCAGATGTAGACGGTTGCCAAAACCGTTGATGTTGACCGGACCGGTGCCGAGCGCATTTGGGTGCGTGACCTCAAGGGTGCCTCCGGTGATGTTGGTGGTGCCAACGTAGGTGTTGGCCACATTCAGGGTGGTGACGCCACTGCCGGCCTTGGTGAAGCCACCTAGGCCAGTGATGACACCGAAGTCCACGCCCTGCACTGCGGCATTGCTGCGGCTGACCGCGAAGGTCGCGCCGTTGGCCACGTTGATGACGCTGGCGGGCGAGATCGAGCCGGTCTCGGTGTTGTTACCCACCTGAAGCGTGCCGGCGTTGGAGTTGGTTGCGCCCGTGTAGGTATTGGCCCCGGTCAGCGCGAGAATTGCGCCCGAGGTGGAGCGTGAAACTGAACCGCTGCCCGTGATGGGCGCCGCCACGATGGCGGTGCCGCTGGTGTTGGTGGCAGTGATATTGGTATTGTGAAGCGTGCCGTTCTGGAGGGTTCCTGCACCGGTGAAGGAGATTGATTCACGCTCCAAGGTGCTACCGCCCAGATCCAACACACCACCGGCTATCGCCACCGGAGAGGATGCCGCACCCAGCGTGCCAGACCCGGCCAAAGCCAGCGTGCCGGCCGTAATCGTCGTCCCGCCAGTGTAGTCATTGACCCCGGAGAGGGTCAACGTGCTCCCCGCGCCATTCATCACCACTGAACCAGACCCGCGCACCCGGGCGGAAACCGTAGCCGCACCGACAGTGCCATTTCCAGTCAGGGAGACTGCACTGAGATCACCGTTGATGATCGAGCTCTCGCCCGCGACGGTCACAGCGCCAAGAGTCTGGGCGGTGCCGCCAAGGTCCAGGGTGCCGCCGGTGATGGTCACGGCAGCGGTGGGGCCGCCCAGCGTGCCAACCCCGGACAGCGCCAAAGTGCCGCTGGAAAGCGTGGTGCCGCCGGCGTAGGTATTGGGCGAAGAGATCGTCACCCGTGCCGAGCCGGATTTGGTCAACGCACCGGCAGTGATACCACCGGGACCCGCGACGGTGTAATCAAGCGTCTCGTTCACAAACTGCACCGAGGAAGGCTGCACCCCGGAAGCCCCGATGGTCACGGCACCCGAGGAAGCGGTATCGTCGAAACGGGACAAATCCCCGTTGATAAAGGTGGTCGCACCACCGCCGATGATCAACGCCCAGTTGTTGGTTGCGGTGGTATCCCAGACCCGGTTACCCGCGCCGCTCCAGCGGGGAGTGTCGCCGGCAATGGTCAAGCCGACGCTGCTGCCCTGCACGCTGATCTGCGCACTTTGGCGGCTGGTCAGACCGCTGATGGTGCCTACCTCAAAACTCGCCGCGTTGCCCGACAGGCTGCCGGCTTGGACAAGGTTATAGAAAACGCCGCTGCTCCAGAAGGGCTGGCTGGAGTTCAGGCGGATCTTACCGGCCGCAGGCGTGGTGGTCAGGGTGCCGGTGACATTCACCGAGGCGACCTCGGGAGCGAGGGCGACCTTGTTCACCGTGAGCCCGGCCGCACCCTGAAAGGTGATGCTGCCGATGTTTACATTCTCCGCCAATGAAACCGTGGCGCCCGCGTCGTTGGGCACGGTCACGGTGTTGATGACACCCGTGCCGGCCAGGCCACCGCTACGCAGCGAAACCGGCACGGTAACCGGCTCGGTGCCGTTGTTGCGCAACACCGCCGTCGCACCATTGACCGTGATTCCAGCGGCGGAGTTGAGACTGCCGGTGCCACTAAAACCAAACGTGCCGCCTGTCACGGTCACCTGACCGGTGTAGGTGTTGGGCGTTGTGCCGCTGACATTGGCGATCACCACCGTGCCCGCGCTCTGATTGATTGGCGCCGCCCCCGAAATCAACCCCGTGAGGGTGGAGGAGCCGGTGCCGCCATAGTTGAAAGCGCCGCCGACGATGGCGATGGGCGCCGCGTAGTTGCCGCCCTGACCGAGAAAGCCGGCTCCGCCCACCGCGAAGATACCTTGGTTCACGGTGATGCCGCCACCGCTGCCGCCAAAGTTGTTTGCGCCGTTCAGCGTAAGCGTGGCGGGACCGTTCTTTATGACTGTGATACCCGACTGGCCCTGGCTGGCATCAATGCGGAAGGGAGCGTCAATCCGCCAATCGCCCGTGCCGTCAAACGTGATCGTGCGGGCCGCCGCGCCACCGGAACGCCACAAGGCATCGGCTCCGAAGACCGCCGTGTTCGAACTGTTGTTGGTGAAGCTCGCCAAGCCATTGGCCCCGCGATGCACCATGGTGGAGGCACCCACACCGTCGCCAATGGCAAACGCCCCCGCGCCCGCCGCGATGGTGATGTTGCCGATGCTCATGAACACTCCGGCGTCACCGGTGCTGTTATCCAGGGTCAAATTACCCGCGCCGGTGTAATTGATGTGCAGACCGTCCGTGGCACCAAAACCCTGGCCAAGACCGGCAGTCCAAACCAAGCGCTGACCAAGGGGGGTGGTGTTGTCGAACGTGATGACGTCACCACTCACGAAAGTGGAAGACCCCGTGCTCCAGTTCGCCGCATCGTTCAGCGAAAGGGGGTCGACCGTGGAGGCACCAATCCAGGTGGCACTCGCTGCGTGAAGAGCCGGAGCAGCGGCGGCGAGCACCGAGCAGAATCCTAAGGCCAGCAGACGAGAGCTGCCAACATAACGGGAAGCCGAGGCTTCCTTGATTTCCAACAATTTGCGGAGTCGGTTATTCATGGGTAGGCAAAGCGGACCACGGGTAGTCGCGGTCAGAATAGTTTGTTTGGACGGTGGGGTTTTGGGGTGGATGAACACGCAGTTTGTGCGTGGATGATCATGGCTAAACTTTCGGGCATCGCATTGAAATCATCCTGATGCGCTAACGTTAGAACCGAAAGAAAGCGCTTCTTCAATCAGCCCAGCGCCAAGGTTTGTTCTAATATTAGGACGCCGAGAGGCTTTAATTCAAATAGAACCAAGGTCGAATAGTCTCCGTGAAGCTGTGTTTAGCTTCGCTTTAACCCTAACCATCCTAATCCAGCCGGTTCGCACTACCTCAAACCTATGCATCACCACCCCATCCAAGCCTCCGCCTCGCGCGAGACTCGCCTCGGCACCAAGACAAAAATCTTGGCCGCCTCCCTGCTCGGCGCTTTCGTCGCCGCCTCCGCTCAAGCCATCGTTGTCTCGGTCTCAACCGCCGACAGTTCAGCCGCCCGAGACGGCGCGCTGGCATCCTTTCTGAGCAGCAATTTTAGCAACATCACCACGCTGAATGTAGGTTACTACAACACCGCCGCCGCCGTGCCCGCTGGAACGGATTTGTTGATAATCGGTCGCCGCATCTTCAGCGGCGACTTCGGAAACGCCACCAACTCCGCGGCGTTTAACGCCCTCACCATTCCCGTGGTCTCCCTCACCAGCTACGTCTCACGCGTGGACGGCAGCCGCTGGGGCTGGCACAACGGGCCGGTCGTCGGCGGACAATCCATCAACGGTGACGAAACCACCATCACGGCCGCCGGAGCCACCGCCTTTGGTGCCGCTGGCGTGGCCGATTGGTGGGGGCCTTTGACCGGCGGTGGCTTAGCTGTTACTCCAGTCACCACCTTCAACGCCCTCGGCTCCGGCAGCGTCGGCCAAGGTGACGTTTTGGCCTCCATCAACGGCAGCGTTCTCGTCGCCCACTGGAATGCGGGTGAACTATCCGGCACCAATGTCGCCTTCGGCGGCGACCGCCTGCTCTTCAACATGCCGGATTACGATAACTCCGGTGGTATCGAACTGCCAAACACCCCGGCCGGCCAAGCCGCGTTTATCGCCGCGCTCGACACCTACACCCCGCTGGTCGCCAACGCGATTCCCGAGCCCTCCAGCACCGCCCTGCTCATGGGCGCAGCCGCCATGGGCATGATGGCCACCCGCCGTCGCCGCCAAGCTTGACCTGACCGGCGCTTCTTGAGTTCGCTTCAAGCCAGCCCTCCGCATCGGAGGGCTGGCTTTTTTATGGGCCAAATCTCTAGCAAAAGCGCGCGAAACCTCGCGACCTCTGATCACG
>CAYNUW010000031.1:0-19168 GCA_964400455.1 uncultured Akkermansia sp.
GAGAGAGCAGGAAATCAGGTGTGCGTCGAGTATAATTAAGCTGTCCCTTGTTTAGAAAAAATTGGCCCTCGTTTGCAACTCTGCGGGTTTAGCGGGGGCCCCGGCGGGTCGGGGCCGCGCTGGCATCGACCGGGGAGTAGGGACGATTGTTGGAGTCCACTTCGATTTCTACCGGGACTTGGATTGTTCGTCCGTCGGCGGTGACTTCGGTGCGCCAGGTCCGGACTACGCGGCGATCGTTGTCGAAGGGTTTGGCGGCGCCGGCGGCGAGGCCTTCGCCCGCGCCGACGACGGCGCCAGCAACGTTCCCGGCCACGGTTCCCACCGCCACGCCGACACCGGTGCCAATAGCAGGACCCGGGTGGCGGGTGTTGGTAATGCGACCGTCACGGTTGGTGTTGCAACCAGCAGCGGCAAGGAGGCCTAGTGAAAGGACCGAAGCGGCGATTAGGCGCGTTTTCATGAGCTCAATGGATAGGAGCGGCCAAGGGGGCAAAAGTTCCCGTGGAACCGAGGTGGCCGCCACATAACGACTCCCAGCACCGGCCAGCAAGGCTCTGCTGATTTTAGGCCCTCACTGTTGCCTGACGTTCGTGGTAGCACCTTTCAGGAAAGCTAACGCACCAGGATCAGGCGCGGGCGCGGGCGCGACGGTCTTGAACGATGCGGTCGGCGGCGGCATCGCACCAACGGATGAAGGCGCAGGGGCGGGGGCTGCGGAACTCGTGCGGTTCCCAGTCGCCGCCGTCCACGTAGAGAGTCTTGGGGTTGATCCAGGTGCCGAAGACGAGGTCGGGGAGCGGGAAGGTGAAGAAGCCGGAAATCGCCTCGTTGCAGTCAATCACGGCGTGATGGCGGAGGTGGAAACTGTAGATGTGGCGCCAGAGCCGCCCGGTGCGGGGGGCTTCGACGAGTGGCGCCCATTTCTCAAAGTCCCAATGTTCGATGGCGTGAAAGACTTCGTAGAGGATCAGGGAGGCGGCGAGGGCGGCGTAGCCGGCCACGAACCAAGGGATGGACGGGGTTAGCCAGGACAAGAAGGCGAAGAGCGGGGTCATGAACGCGCCGAAGGCGAGCAGGGTATACCACGGGAAAAAGGAGGCCTCGTGCTGGTGGGGTTCAGTGATGGGGTAAATGTTCTCCACGTAGGGCAGTTCACGACCGCCCGGGGTGCGACGGCGGGTGATGCGGGTAAGGCTGTGGTGGAGGGTGTGCTGGCGGTAGAAACGCGAGAGCAGGCCGACCACCGGTTTGTGCAGGATGTAGCGATGGAAGAAAAACTCGAAGAAGGCGTTCACCACCTTAATAGCCAGAAAGGCAACCAGGTAAGCCCACCACGGGGCGCTCCACTGGGCTTCCCACACGGCGGAGGGAGCGAACAGGCGCAGCAAGAGGATGAGCGCGGCGAGACTGGCTAGGGCGGTGGCGATGAACAGTGGCAGCGAGAAGTGCTCCTCGACGGGCTCGCGCTTGGCGGTTGGTTGACTCATAAAAGGGATGAATAAGCGGGAGTGGCGGCAATAATACAACGGTCAACGCGAATTGATTTACGCTCAGGTATTGCCAGCGGTCGGCGGCCGAGTGCAGGTTCACCCACCATGCGAACCCCCCTTGTGCTACCTCTTCTGGCGTTGGTGCTGGCCGGTGCCGGCTGCGAAAAGGTCAAATCGTGGATCAGCCCGGACAAACCGGCCGACGGTCAGCCCAAGCGTAACACGGCGGAGTCGTTGGGCATCGCCACGGGTGATCTTAACTCCTACGCGCAGGAGCCTGCTCCAGCGGCGGCACCGGCGGAGCCGGCAGCCGCACCTACCACGCCGGCTGAACTGCGAAGGGTGTTGACGCACAAGGACGGACGCACTCTCGAGGCTGTGTTGGTCGGGCGGACGGACACGGAGGTGAAGCTTAGGCGGGTGTCAGACGGGCGCGAATTCACCATGCAGCTGGCGGATTTGTCCGACGCGGACCGGGCGTTTATCCAAGAGAACAAGCTGGCCTACCTCGACGGGAGGTAGGCCCGACGACGACGAGCGCGAACGCGGTTGAGACGCGGGTCAGCTGCGGGAAAGCAGGGGAAGGAGCTTGGCGGTCGCGTCGCGGGCTTGGGCGAGCATGGAGGTATGGCTTTCGGTGAGGAATTTATAGCGGGCTTGCGCGGTGACCTCGGCCGCAAGGTCGGTGTCCTGGAGGGTGGAGAGGGCGGCCTCGCGGTTTGCGGCTGCGGTGGCGGCAACGTTGGCGGCGAAGTTCAGGCGGCTCTGACCGGCACCTACCTGGGCCTGGGCGCCGGAGACCTGGGCGACGGCGTCCTTGAGGGTGGCGACCGCATTCGCGTCGAGGGCGAAGGTGAAGTTGCCGTCGGCATCTTGGTTAATGATGCGACCGAGAGCGCCGGCGCGCAGGTTTAGCACGGGTAGCTGGTAGGTGTCAGCGGTGTCCGCGCCGATCGCAAGCGCGGGGGCGGGGCCGGGCCCGAAGAGGGGGCGGCCGTTAAAGGAACCTGAGGGGGCATCCACGTCGGTGGTGCCGCCGATTTCGGCTACGCTGCCGCCGATGATGAGACGGAGCTGGGCCTGGAGCTCACCGGATTCAGAGGCGTATAGAGCGGATTGTTCCTGGCTCTGGGTGGGGTTCTGGCTGAGCACGGCCAGTTCGGAAAGACGGGAAAGGACACGTCCGATGGTGCCGAGCTGCCCGGTGGTGGCCTGGAGCTGGCTGACGCCGTTCTGGATGTTGATTTCCGCGGCGCGCAGCCGGCCTTGATCGCCTTCGAGTTTGGCGACCTGGCCAAGGGCGGGGGAATCGGTGGCCGGGCGGTCCAGGCGGCGTCCGGAGGAGACGCGAGCGGAGGAAATCTCCGCGCGGGAGTCGAGGCGGGCCAGGCCGGCGGCGAGGGAGTGGGCGTGTTGGCCGAGAGGGAGCGAGGGCATGGTGTGGAGGGGCTGGAGGCTGTCGCTGGTGCGCTCAGGGTTTGGCGGCGAGTCGGGGCAGGTTGGGGAGGCGGGCGGCGCTCCCGGCGGAGGGCGAGGATACCGCGGCCGCTTGGTTGGTGGCGGCGATGGAGTCGAGCACCTCCTTGCGGACGATGGAGATCTCGCGCGGTGCCTGGATGCCGATTTTCACCACGTCTCCGTCGATCCGGGTGATGCGAATCTCGATGTTGTCGCCGATGACGATGGCTTCGTTGACCTTGCGGGTGAGGACGAGCATGGCGGGTAGGTCACTCGGCGGTGACGAGGGGGTGGCGGGCGCTGAAGAGGGAGTGGTTGGCCACGACAACCTGGCGGGCGGCACCGGTGTGGCGGTTGACCACGATGGGGCCGACGAGGTTGACGGTGGCGGCGGAGGCTTGGTCGCGGACGGTCACGATGTTGAAGAGGAGGGCGTCTTCGGCGGTGGCGATACCAAGGGCGGCGGCGTCATCGTCGAAGAGTTCGGGGGCATAATCAGGGATTATGCCGCTGGGGTCGATAACAACAAAATGCAGCGGTGCGGGTCCGTGAAGTCGGAGCCACTGGAAGGGCAGTTGGTCGGGCAGGTGGAAGATTTCGCCGCGGCGGTGTTCGGGGAATCCGACGATGCCGGAGGCGAAGCGCAGTTCCAGGGCCGGGGGGGCCTCGGGGGCGGCGGTGGTGGCGGGGGTTTCGGCGAGGACTTTCATGATGGAGGCGGTCGGCTGGTCAGCGGAGATAGTCGAGGAGCGACAGTTTGAGGATTTGAGAGGAGGAGGAGAGGGCGGCCTCGTAGGCCTGGGCGGTCTGGTTGAGGCGGATGATGACTTCGGGCAGGTCCGCGTCGGCGTCGGCGGAGATCTGGCGCTCGAGCTCGTCGAGGCGGTTGGTCTGGCCGGCCTTGGCCACCTCGATGCGCATCTGGACGGCGCCTTGGGCGGAGAGGGCGCCGACGAGGAGGTCCTCGGAGCTTTCGAGGCCGGGGCGCAGGTTCTGGAGGCCGGTGGCGGAACCGGCGGCGAGGGCGTCGCGCAGGGCGACGAGGCGATTCATGAAGTCGGCGAGGCCGGCGTTGTCGGCGGGCTCGGTCGAGGGTTGAAGGACCGCGCCTTCGGCGATGGGGATGGAGAGGCGGCCGGCGTCGCCCGCGTAGGCGACGGCGGTGATGCGCCCGGCGGCGTCGCGGGTGGCGGCGAAGGGCGGGGTGTCCACGGCGGCTCCGGCGAAGACGTAGTCGTTGCGGAAGCGGGTGTTGCCGACGGCGGCGGCCTGTTCGAGGAGCTGGTCCACCTCGGCGGCGTAGGCGGTCATGGCTTCGGGGCCGAGGGAGCCGGCGCCGAGCACGGCGAGTTCGGAGGCGCGGTCGGACAGGGATTTTACCTGGGAGAGGGCGTCGTAGGCAGTTTTTGAATACTCAAGGGCGACGCTGGCGTTGCGGGCGTATTGGAGCACGGAGCCGCGCTCGACCCGGGCGGCGACGATGCGGGCGGCGGCGGCGGGATCGTCGCCGGCCTGCTGGATGCGCTGGCCGGTGGCGACCTGGCGCTGGAGGTCGGCCTGACGGGAGGAAAGCCGTTGGAGCTGGGCGAGGACCGACTCGGAGGTGGCGTTGGTGGAGAGGCGCATGGCGGGAGTCGGGGTTAGCGGGCGAGGCCGTTGACGACGGTGTTGAGGAGCTCGTCCACGATGGCGATGACGCGGGAGGAGGCCTGGAAGGCGCGCTGGTATTTCATGAGGTCGGTCATTTCTTCGTCGAGGGAGACGCCGCTGACGGACTGGCGTTGCTGGCGCACGAGGGTCTCGATGTTGGACTGGTCTTCAAGACGCCCGGAGGCGCCGGCGACGGAGCGGCCGAGGGAGCCGACGACACCGGCGTAGTGCTGGGTGAAGGTGCCGTCGATGAGATCCCCGGCGGCGGTGGAGAATTTGCGGTCGGCAAGCGCGGCGACGGCGAGGGCGGTGGTGTTGTCGCCGGCGGAGCCTCCGGCGGAAGCGCGGAGGGTGAGGGGAGTGACGCCGGAGGCGACGCGCAGGGAGGCGCCGGGGGAGGCGGCGTCGACGGTGAAGAAGGCGCCGGCGGTGCCGGAGGGGTCGTAGGCTTGGTTGACCGAGCGGGCGAGCTGGCCGGCGAAGGTGTCGAGCTGGTCGCGGAGGGTTTGCACGGTTCCGTCGCGGGCGGTCAGCAAACCAGGCACGGAGCCGGCGGAAAGGGCGGCCGGAGTGGATCCGGCGAGGACATTGACGCCGTCGAAGGAGAGGGGGGCGGTGACGGTGGCGAGACTGACCAGGGTGATCTCGCCGCCGGACGCGTCGCGCACGAAGACGTCGAGCTGGCCGGGCTGGGCGGGGTTGACGCGGGTCTCGGCACCGATCTTGGCGGCGAGTTGTTCGACCACGGCCTGGCGCTGGTCGCGGAGGTCGGTGGCGGAGCCGGGGGCGTTGATTTCGTAGCGGCCGATCTGGGCGTTGAGTCCGGCGAGGTGGGCGAGCAGACGATTCGATTCGGTGAGGTCGTCGTTCACCTGGCTATCGATATCGCCTTGGATGCGGGCGAGGCGGGTGTCGGTGAGGCGGAAGCGCTCGGTGAGGACCTCGGCGCGTTGCACGAGGTTTTGGCGTTCACCGAGGTCGGTGGGGCGGGCGGCGAAGGCCTGAAAGGCGTTGAAGAACTCGCCGAGGACGGCGGCGAGGCCCTGGCCGGAGGCGGCGATTTCGTCGGCGGATTCGGCGCGGTCGATGGATTCGCCGAGGGCGGCCTGAGTTTTTTGGTAAGTGGAGTATTCGGCCTGGAGAGACGCGGTGCGGGCGATTTCGGCGGTGAGCTGACGGTCGAGGAAGAGGTCGCGGACCTGCTGGACGGCCTTGGCTTCGACGCCCATGGACTGTGCGCCCTGGGCGGTGAGGACGACGCCGGATTCGCCGAGAATGACGCGCTGGCGGGCGTAGGACTGGTTGTTGACGTTGGCGAGATTGCGGCCGGCGGTTTCGACGCCCCGGGACTGGGCCTGGAGGGCGCGGACGGACTGGCTGAGAGTGGAAACGAGGCCGGACATGGCGGGGACGCGGAGTTAACCGGCGGCCTGGAGGGTGGAGCGCCCGGTGTGGGCGTGAGAGACGCGGCCGCCCGGGGCGTAGGTGCGGGTGAAGGCGTCGGGGCGCAGGGTGGCGAGCATCTCGCGCTGGAGCTCGACGGCGCGGCGGAGGATGGCGTGGTTCTGGCGGGAGCGGCGGCGGGCGACGCGCAGGAGGCGGTTGATCTCCTCAATCAGCGCCTGGAGCAGGGGACGCTCGTCGACGGGGAAGGCGTCGAGCAGGTCGGAGAGGGGGGAGGCGGGTTCGCGACCGAGGGACCGGGCGAGGTCGGCGACGTCGCGTTCGCGTTCGGCGCGGGCGGCGGCGGTTTCGCGCACAAGGTCCTCGATGGCGGCGGAGAGGTCGGCGACGGCCTGGGGATCGCGGCGGAGGAGGGCGGCCTGCTGGCGGTCGAAGAGGGCGAGCAGGCCGCCGTAGCCGGAGAGCTCGGCGCGGAGTAATTCGGCGAGGGGGGCGGAGGAAATCATGGCTGTTCGGGATCGGAACCGGCGAGGTCGTCACCGGCGGAGGAAAATTGGCGGGAGAGCACGGAAGCGAGGCCGAGGCCGCCGCCGGCCGCGATGGAGCCGGCGAGGGAATCGGTCAGGAGATAGCCATAGACGCCGCCGCCGGAGCCGGCGCCCGGGGTGGAGCCGAGGGTGGAGCCGTTCATGAGTGGATCGATGGAGGGGGCGAGGAGCTGGCGGACGAGGATGGCCTCGAACTGGCGCACGGCCTTTTGCACGTCGGCGGGGGAGGGTCGGGCGGGGCTGACGCCGGAGGGGCCGGCGGCGCCGATGAGGGCGCCGGGGCCGGAGAGGATGGAGGAGACGGGGGCGAGGCTCATGGTCGGATCAGTTGATGACGAGTTCGGCCTGGAGGGCGCCGGCGGTTTTGAGCGTCTGGAAGATGGCCATCATCTCGCGGGTGGAGACGCCGAGGGCGTTGAGCGCGGAGGCCAGGCGGTCGATGGAGGAGACTTCCGGCACGATGACGAAGCCGCCCTTGGACTCCTGGACGTCGGTCTGGGTGGTGGGGAGGACGACGGTGTTGCCGGCGCCGAAGGCGTTCGGCTGGGAGGCTTCGAGGTTTTGCGACACGGTGATGGTGAGCGAGCCGTGGCTGATGGCGACGCTGGAAAGGGATACCGGAGAGGTGGCCACAATGGTGCCGGTGCGTTCGTTGATGACGATGCGGGCGAGGGTGTCGGGGGTGACGGGGATGGCGCCGATGTCGGAGAGAAACCGGATCTCGTGGCCGAGGTAGGCGGCCGGCACGGTGAGTTCGATGGTGGCGGCGTCGCGGGGGGTGGCGGCGGCTTCGGGGAGAACGGCGTTGACCGCTTCGGCCAGGCGGGTGGCGGAGGTGAAGTCGGGGTGGTGGAGGGCGAGGGCGACGCGGCCCTCGTGGACAAAGACGGAGGGGATCTCGCGTTCGACGATGGCGCCGCTGGAGATGATGCCCACGGTTGGATGGTTTTTTTGCACGGTGGCTCCGCCGGCCCCGCCGGCCCCGCCGAGGAAACCGCCGACGGCGATGGGGCCCTGGGCGACGGCGTAGACGCGGCCGTCGGCGCCTTGGAGCGGACTTTGGAGGAGGACCCCGCCCTGGAGGGATTTGGCGTCGCCGAGGGAGGCCACGGTGACGTCGATGCGGGCGCCGGGGCGGAGGAAGGGGCCGATGTTGGCCGTGATCATGACGGCGGCGGCGTTCTTTGACTTGATGACGGAGGGATCGAGTTTGACGCCGTTGCGCTCGAGGGCGTTGGCGACGGACTGGAGGGTGGTGAGGGCGTTCGAGTCGCCGTCGCCGGCGAGTCCGACGACGAGGCCGTAGCCGACCAGCTGGTTGTCCCGTTCGCCGTCCAGGCGAGTGAGGTCCTTGACGCGGGCGGCGTGGGCGGCGGCGGCGAGCAGGGAACCGAGGAGAAGTAAGGCGACAAGGCGCATGGCGGGGGCGGCGAAGAGGTTGGGGGCGGTTTTCAGAAGGGGCGGAGCCGTTCGTAGAGGTTGCCGAGCCAGCCGCGTTTCTGGGCGTTGGAGAGGGCGCCCTCGGAGATGAATTCGAGGCGCGCTTCGGCTACATTGCTGGAGAGCACGGTGTTGCCGGCCGCGATGTCGGCGGGGCGGATAAGGCCGTGCAGGACGACGTTCTGGGTCTCGCCGGAGAAGGTGAGTTTGCGGGCACCGGCGACGACGAGGTTGCCGTTGGGGAGGACGTCGGTGACGAGCACGGCGGCGCGCGCGTTGAGGGACTGGGAGTTGCTGACCTGGCCGCCGCCCTTGAAGGTGCTGGAGCCGGACATGCCGAAGCCGGGCAGGGCGCCGTTGTGGGTGCCGAATTTGCTGGCGGCGGCGGGGAAGAGGAACTGGGAGACGGCCGCTTCGGCGGAGCTGTCCGAGTTGGTGGACTTGTTCTGGCTGGAGGAGGTGGCGGCGTTCTCGGCGACGATGATGGTGAGAATGTCGCCGACGCGGCCGGCGCGGTGGTCGGCGGCGACGCCCTGTTCGCGGGAGCCGGGGGCGGTCCAGAGGGAGGTGGCCTGGGCGGTCGAGGCGACCGTGCAGGCCAAGACCAAGGACCAACGACCGATGGTCAGCGGGAAAGGGCGCGGGAGGCGAAGGGAGAAGCGCATGGTGTGGGTGAGTTGTGGATACGTTCTCAGAAGCGGACGGAGGCGCGGGCTTCGGCGACGACGAGGGCGGTGAATTCCTTGCGCGATTCGGGGTTGCGCACGCGGACGGGCTCGCCGCGGGCGGCGTCGTGGAGGGCGACGGCGCGAAGGGAGACGCTGAGCGGGCCGTCGGAGGCGATGACGTCCACGGTCTGGTTGCGGCGGACGAGGGGGCGGCGGGCGAGATCGCGCCAGAGGAGGGTGCGGCCGGCGGGAACGGCGCGGGCGAAGTCGAGCTCGGGGAGTTCGTCGGCCTTGACGGTGAAGGCGTCGCGTTCGCGCAGGGCGTCGAGCGGGCGGCTTTCGAGGCGGGAGAGGTCAAGCGGGGTGCCGAGGGCGGCGGGCTGGCGGAGGGTCCAGCCGTCGCGCCAAAGTTCGGCGCGGAGCACGAGCACGTGTTCGGTGGCTCGTCCGGCGCCGTCGAGGGCGCGGACCTGGACGAGGATCTGCGAGGCGAGTTCCGGCGGGGCGGCGAGGATTTCGAGGTCGGCGTCGCGGGGGGCGGTGGCGGGCAGGGGGCGAATCCAGGACAGCCGCAGGTCGCCGGTGGTCTGGTAACGAGAGGCAAGCAGGGCGGAAAGGGTGGGCAGCCAAGGGTCTTCGGCGGTGGCGGCGGGAGCCGGGGCCGCAGGTGCCGGGGCCTGGGCGCGGACGGCGGCGGCGGGGGTGGCGAGGAGGAGGAGGGCGAGAAGGGCGCGCATGACGTGGACGGCTCAGCGTTTGAGCTGGTTGATGTTTTGGAGCATCTCGTCGGAAGTCTGGATGGACTTGCTGTTCACCTCGTAGGCGCGCTGGGCGACGATGAGGTTCACCATTTCTTCGACGATGTTTACGTTGGAAGTCTCGATGTAGCCTTGGACGATGGAGCCCATGCCCTCCTCGGTGGGCTGGCCGGTTTCGGGGGCGCCGGAGGCGTCGCTGGCGGCGTAGAGGTTGCCGCCCAGGCTTTGCAGGCCGGCGGGGTTGGCGAAGCGGGTGAGGGTGAGACGGAAGTTCTGGTTTCCGTTGGCGGTTTGGTAGGTGGCCTCGCCGTTCTCGGAGAAGTTGATCGCGGTGGTGCCGGGGGGGACGGGCTGGAAGCCGCTGAGGACGGGCAGGCCCTCGCGAGTGACGACCTGGCCGGCGGCGTTGAGCTTGAAGCCGCCGTCCCGGGTGTAGCCGATGGTGCCGTCGGGGCGCTGGACCTCGAAGAAGCCGTCGCCCTGAATGGCGAGGTCGAGTTTTTCACCGGTATTGGTGAGCTGGCCCTGGGTGAAGACCTTGGAGGTGGAGGCGACGCGCGAGCCGTTGCCGACCTCGATGCCGGTGGGCAGGAGGTTGCCGCCGCCATTTTCCGCGCCGGCGTTGCGCGGCTTCTGATAGAGAAGGTCCTGAAAGCCGATGGTGGAACGCTTGAAGCCGGGGGTGTTCACGTTCGCGAGGTTGTTCGCGATGGTGTTCAGGTTGAGCTGCTGGGCTTCCATGCCGGTGGCGGCGGAGTAGAGGGAGAGGTTCATGGCGCGTCGTATCGGCGGACTGGTTACGGATCAGGCGAGGGTTTCGAGGGCGCGTTCGAGGAGTTTGTCGCGGCTCTGGATGAGTTTTTGGTTGGCCTCGTAGGCGCGGGAGATGGAGACGAGACCGACCATCTCGCGGAGGGGGGCGACGTTGCTGCCTTCAAGGTAGCCCTGCTGAACCAAGGGTTTTTCGACGGCTTCCATGCCGGCGCGTTCGTCGGCGAGGTAAAGTCCGCCCGGGAGGGGGACGAGGGCGCGCGGTTCGGCGGGGGCGGTGACGGCGAGGCGGCCGAGGATGGCCCCGCCCTGGCGGACGGTGCCGTCCTCGTTCACGACCGGGTTGCCGCCCTGGGGGAGAAGCTGGATGGGGTTGCCGTTGTCGGACAGGACTTCGAGGCCCTGGCTGTTGACGAGGACGCGGTCGGCTCGGAGGCGGAAGGCGCCATCCCGGGTGTGGGCGATGGTGTCGTCCGGCAGGCGCACGGAGAAGAAGCCTTCGGAGCCCAGCGCAAAGTCGAGGTCGCGGCGGGTGGGGGAGTTTTCGCCGGGTTCGAAGGCGATGGCGTAGCGGGTCCGGGGGAAAAGGGCGGGGGTGCCTTCGCCGCGGTCGGGGCGGGCGCCGGGAGTGGCAAGCATCTCGCCCTTGGCCAGGCCCTCGACCTGCACGCTGCGGCGTTTAAAGGCCGTCAGCTGGCTGGACGTGATGTTTTGGGCAACGGCGTCCTGCCAGCGTTCGAGGGCGCCGAGGGCGGCAGCGCTTTGATATAACCCGACATTCATGGTGCCTAAGCTTAAGCACCGACGATGCCAGTTTTATAATTCCATATTTGGCAGTCGTTTATCTAGATTAAAAACGTGAACCGGCAAAATCCGACTCGCGGTCGGCAGATTTTTCCTGGGTGAGTCAGGCGCCGGGCGCGGGGTCGGTGGCGACCAGTTCGACCTGGAGTTCGGGGCAGTCGCGCAGCAAGTTGGCCTGCCAGGGGAGCAGAACTTCGTCGAGGCGCTCGGGTTCGCGGCAGAGGATGACGAGAATGCTGCGGGGGGCGATGAGGGTGGGGTCGAGTTCGAGGCGTGCGGCCACGCGGTCGCGATGGGCTTTGATGCGGTCCTGGCGTTCGATTTCGGCTTGGCTGAGATGCAGACGCTCGGTGCGGGGGCGGCGAGGCAGGGTGGAGGGGTCGCGGGCGAGACCCTCGTGGATGGCGGCGGTGAGGGAGCCGATGAGGCGGGGTTGGCGTTTGCCGAGGTTGACGCGGGCGAGAGCGGCGGCGGGCGCGTCGCCTTGTTCGATGGCGAGGGCGAGGTCGAAGAGGAAGTCGTTGTTGCAGACCTTGAACGGAGGCGTATCGAGCTGTTCGGCCCATTTCTCGCGCCAGTGCCAGATGGAGTGCAGCACGGAGAGGCCGGGGCCGCGCAGGCGGTCGGCGGGACCTACGCGCCAGGCCGTCTCCTCGTCGCGGGGGAAGCCGGTCAGGCCGCTTTCGATCTGGCGCCGGCATTGTTGGTCGAGCCATTCCAGGCGGTCCAACACGGCCAGTTCGCGGGTGAGGAGGTCGCGCAGGGCCGGCAGGTGCCAGACGTCGAGCGCGGCATAGTCGAGGAGTTTGGGCGTCAGGGGACGTTTCGACCAGTTGGCTTTCTGGCCGGATTTGTCCAATTGGAGGCCGAAGTGTTGTTCGAGGAGGGCGCCGAGGCCGACGCGGGGCCGGTTGAGTAGCTGGGCGGCCAGCATGGTGTCGAAAATGCTGAGCGGGCGAAAGCGGCAAAGGTCATGCAAGAGACGGATGTCGAAATCGCTGCCGTGCATGATGAGATGTTTCTTGGCGAGCCGTTCCCACAGGGGTTCCAGGGGGAGCGGGGTCATGAGGTCGACGAGGTAGACCTCGCCATCGACCAGAAACTGGAGGAGGCACACCCGGGTGCGGTAGTGATACATGTTGTCCGCCTCGGTATCCATGGCGACCTCGTCCACCCGATCGAGGGCGGCGTAGAGCGGTGCCAAGCCGGCCGGGGTGTCGATGAGTTGGAAGGATCCGGGGCGTTCGCCGGTGGTGGCGGCTACGGTGCGGAGCGGTGGGGGCGCGGCCGGGGCCATGGTGGCGCGAGTGAGGGCGGCGGCGGCGCGGGCAGGCGGGGGGCGCTTGGGGCTTGGTGCGGCGACGGGTTTCGGGTCGGAAAGGTTCAGGTCTGCCTGGCCGGGCGTGGTGCCTGGTTTGCGGCGGCGGGATCGTTCTTTGCGACGAGGCTCTGGACTCGGGGCGGTGGCTTCGAGTGCGTGGTTGGCGTCGGGCTGGGACTGGGCGTCGGCGGGATCAGACCGTTTAAAAAAAGAGAGCAGGCGTTGGAGCATCGGACGAAGGGCCGTGGCGCGTGGCTGAGGCGCGGAGGGTTTCGCGCCGGCGAGGCGCCGAGGTCGTGACGAAGGACCATGCCGAAGCGCATCGGAGTGGAAAGCGGAAATTCCCCCCCCCGTCGCCATCATGGTTAAGATTTGGCGCCGCCTTTACGATAAACCCAGCGGCGGGAGGCATGATATTGCGGAAGCGGGTGACCTGTTTTGGGGTGTGGGTTTGCGGCCAAATTCCATGATTCAGGTGCGTAATCTCCGTTTAAGGTCGAGGCGAGGCAGCGGCTTGGAGACGACGGGCGCTCGATCAGATTCGGCCGAAAAAGTTTAATCCTTTCCCGCCCACCTTCCGTTTATGCCATCGAATTTTGATCGTGCCGCCGCCCTGCCATTTCAAACCGATTTCACCGCCGCCGAGCTGGCGGCCCGTCGTCGCCGCCTGTGCGCGGAGATGGGCGCGGGCCTGCTGGTGCTGGCCGGCGCGCCGGAGATAGCGGGCTTCGACCCGGTGCGGCAGGACAATGATTTCTACTACCTGACCGGGGTGGAGGTGCCGCACGCCTACCTGACGCTCGACGCGGCGAGCGGCCGGTCGGTGATCTATCTGCCGCCGCGAGACGAGAAGCACGAGAAGAGCGACGGTCCGTCCCTGAGCGCGGAGGACGGCGATTTCGTGCGGGCGCGCGCAGGAATCGACGAGGCCAGGCCGGTCTCGCGTCTGCTCACGGACGTCAGCGGTCTGACCGGCACGGTCTGGCTGGCGCGCGCGCCGGCGGAGAACGTGCGGCAATGCCAGGACACCTTGCGTCACTATCACCGCCGGGTGCTGGCCGACCCGCTCGACGGGCGTCTCTCGCGGGAGGCGCACCTGCTGGCCCGGTTGGCGCAGCTTTCCCCCCGGGCGGAGTTTCGGGACGCCTCGCCCCTGATCCACCGGCATCGCCTGGTGAAATCGTCCGCCGAGCTGGCGTTGATGCGTCGGTCGGCGCGTCTGACCGCCCGAGCCTGCCTGGAGGCGATGCGCGCCAGTCGCGACGGTGTCTATGAGTATCAACTCGGAGCGGTGGCCGACTATGTGTTTCTCGCGGCGGGGGCGCGGTGCGCCGGTTATCGTCCGATCATCGCCACGGGGACGAACATCTGGATGATGCACTACTGGCGCAACGATTGCGCCCTGCGGGACGGCGAGCTGGTGCTGTTCGACTACGCCCCCGACTACCGCTACTACACTTCGGACATCGGCCGGATGTGGCCGGTGAACGGGGTTTATTCGGCGGTGCAACGCGAGCTCTACGGGTTTGTCCTCGAGCACCACGCGGTGCTGCTGTCATTGATCCGGCCCGGTGTAACCACGGAGCGGATACTCGGTGAGGCGGCGGAGCGGCTGCGCCCGGCGGTGGAGTCCCGGGTCTGGTCCAAGCCCATCTATCGGGAGGCGGCGCTGCGTCTGCTGGCCAGCCCGCGTCCGCTGTCCCACGGAGTCGGCATGCCGGTGCATGAATCCGCCGGCTGGGAGGACCGCCCGCTGGAGCCCGGTCTGGTCTTCGCGCTGGATCCGGAGCTGGTCGTGCCGGAAGAGCAGCTCTACATCCGGGTCGAGGACACGGTGGTGGTGACGGAGTCGGGCTGCGAGAATCTGACCTCGGACTGCCCCCGTGAAATCGACGAAGTCGAGGCCCTGCTGCGCGACGCCCGAACGGGCGGCGGCGGCCTGTTGCAAAATCTCCCCCCCGTGACTCCGTGACCCGCATGATCCCGAATACCCTCCGCCTGTCTCGGCTTTTATTCCTACTTCCCTTCATGAGCACCATCGTCGCTGGTTTGAGAGCCGAGGACACCTTTGAGCAGGTCGATGTCGCGCTGGAGTGGTCGCGCAAGCTCGGCGGCCTGGTCTGGCGCGAGTCGGTGGAGCCGGTCTGGACCGAGGATGGAGAAAGTTTCTCCTACTCGGTCATCACGGGTCCGGGAGGGCAGCGCGAGCATGTGCTGGTGAACGCGGTCACCGGGGAGGTGCGGCGCGCGGCGGAGGCGGCCGACCTGGGGCTGGCGCCGGCGGCCGAGGTGGCGTTGTCCTCCCTGCCGGCCGGCGAGGGGCCGAGGAGGACGAGGCGAAACGGGCATCCGATGCGGCTATCGCTGAGCAATCCAGGCGCGGAGCCGGTGAAGCTGTTTTGGATCGATTTCGACGGGGAGGCGCAGGCCTACGGGGAGATCGCGCCAGGGGCGATCTTGGAGCGCGGCACCTATGTCGGTCACGTGTGGCAGCTGGAGACGGCGGCGGGAGGGCGCCTGGCGCGTTTCGAGGCCGATCCGGCGCGTGCGCGTCTGAGGATCGACGGTCCGGCGGCGGCGCCGGCCCCGAGGCGGAGGCCGCGCAATGAGCCGCGTCCCGTCTCGCCCGATGGACGCTGGGAGGTGGTGGTGGCGGACAACAATGTCCGGCTGCGTCCGGTGGCCGCCGGCGAGGTCGGGGAGCTGACGCTGACCACCGACGGGACGGCGGAGCAGCCCTACGTGGGGCCGGGGGAGTGGTCGCCGGACTCGCGGGCCTTCTTGCTCACGCGGGTGAAGCGCGCGCCGGTGCGCCGCATCACGCTGGTCGAGTCGTCGCCACGGGACCAGTTGCAGCCGAAGAGCCGCGAGATCGATTACATCAAGCCGGGCGACGCATTGGCTGATCCTACGCCGGTGTTGTTCCGGCTCCCGGAAGGCGGCGAGCCGTCGGTGGCGGGCGAGGTCGAGGCGAGGGTGGTGGACCGGACGCTCTGCCCGGTGTTTTTCACCTACGACGGCAGCATCGACTACCGCTGGTCGGAGGACGGGCGGGAGGCCTACTTCGACTACAATCAACGCGGGCATCAGGTTTATCGCATCCTGGCGATCGACGCGACCAGCGGCGCGGTGCGCGTGGTGGTGGAGGAAAAGGCGGAGGCGTTTGTCGATTACACCAACAAGACCTGGCGGCACTGGCTGCCGGGTGGGCGTGAACTGCTCTGGCTGAGCGAGCGGGACGGCTTCGCCCACCTCTGGAACATCGATGTGGCGGGAGGGCGGGCGCCGCGGCAGTTGACGAGCGGCGCGTGGGTGGTGCGTCGGGTGGAGCGGGTGGATGACGATGGGCGCATCTGGTTTTGGGCGTCCGGCCTGCGGCAGGGGGAGAACCCTTATCACCAGCATCTTTGCCGGGTGGACGCGGATGGCGGCGGTTTCCTGCGGGTGACGGAGGGGGACGGCACGCACCGGGTGGCCTGGTCGCCGGACCGGCAGTGGTTGGTCGACACGTGGTCGCGGGTGGATCAACCGCCGGTGACCGAGTTGAGACGCGCGGAGGACGGGGCCTTGGTGGCGACGCTGGAAACGGCCGACGACTCGGCGCTGCGCGCGGCGGGTTGGAGCCGACCGGAGCGGTTCGTGGCGCCCGGGCGGGACGGGAAGACGCCGATCCACGGGGTGATTTTCCGTCCGGCGGGTTTTGATCCGACGCGCCGTTATCCCGTGCTGGAGGAAATCTACGCCGGGCCGCACGACGCCTTCGCCCCGGTGGCGTTCGGCGTGTATTCCCGTCACCAGGCCTTTGCGCGGATGGGTTTCGTGGTGGTGCAGGCGGACGGCATGGGCACCAACCATCGCGGCCGGGCTTTTCACGCGGTGGCCTGGAAAAACCTGCAGGACGCGGGGTTCCCCGACCGCATCGCCTGGATGCGGGCGGCGGCGGCCGGGCGGCCGTGGATGGATCTCGGCCGGGTGGGCATCTACGGCGGCAGCGCGGGGGGGCAGTCCGCGATGCGGGCGTTGATCGACCACGCCGATTTCTACTCGGTGGCGGTGGCCGACTGCGGGTGTCACGACAACCGGATGGACAAGATTTGGTGGAATGAGCAATGGCTCGGCTGGCCGGTGGACGAGAGCTATGTCGCGGCCTCGAACACGGAGCATGCCCATCGTCTGCGCGGCCGGCTGCTGTTGATCGTGGGCGAGCTGGACAGCAATGTGGATCCGGCCAGCACGCTGCAAGTGGTGGATCGCCTGGCGCGCGCGGGCAAAAATTTCGACTTCTTGCTGTTGCCCGGCGAGGGTCATGGCGCGGCCGAGACGCCCTATGGGACTCGGCGGCGGGCCGAGTTTCTGCTCCGGCACCTGGAGCCGCTGGCCGCTTCCGGCGAGGGGGAGGCCCGCCGAGCCGGGATCATGCAGTTGGACGGCTGAGCAGCGGGGTGAAATGGCGAGCAGATTTCGGTGCGGACCGAGCGAAGGCATACTCGGAGAGTATTTCGAGCGAGGGCCCCACCGAAAGGTGCCGCCAGTTCGCCGCGATGCGACCCGCGCAATTGCATGATCCCGGCTGAGGCCTCGCTGGCGCCCGGGTGACGGCGAGGTGAACTTTGGCCGGGTGGAAACCCGGAGGGTTGACGCATTTGCGGAGAGGCGGGCTTGGTCTGAGCAAATGACTGTCGCCGCTCAGCTATCGAACGCAAACTACACCCGCAGCAGCTGGCGGCGCGGTGCCGCGCTGTATCTGGAACACCCTTTGGTGCACGGGGGCCGGTGGTTTCGTTACATGTCGCGCCGGATCTGGCCGGGTCGGGTGCTGCGTTTTACCGACGGTTCGGGCAACCGCTATGTGTCGATGAAGAACAACTTCACGTCGTTCGCGGTCGCGGTGCTGGGGGAGCGGGATCCGGACGTGATGCGATTTTTGCGCGGCTGGGCGCGGCCGGGTTTTGTGGTGATCGATATCGGGGCGAACATCGGCACCTACACCGTGCCATTGGCTAGATTGGTGGGGCCGAATGGTCGCGTGGTGGCGTTCGAGCCGAATCGACCGACCTTCGCCTGCCTGCGGCAGAACGTGCGGCAGAACCGGCTGGGCAACGTGACGCTGGTGCGTGCGGCGGCCGGTCCGGAGAGCGGGTTTGCGGGGCTGGTCGTGACCGAGGACAACTTTGGCGAGGTGCATTTGGCACCTCCGGGTGGAGCGGAGGCGGCGCGGGTGGCGGTGACCACGGTGGACGAGCAGGTGGCCAGTCTCGGCCTTGGCCGGGTGGATTACATCAAGATCGACGTGGAGGGATTTGAGCTGGCGGCCTTGCGCGGAGCGAGGCGGACGCTGGCGGCGAACCCGAAGCTGTTGGTGCAGACGGAGATCGTGCCGGCGCAGGCGGCGCGTTACGGTTTTGGCGTGGGTGATTTGGTGGAGTTTTTTTCGGCCTATGGGCTCACGCCCCATGTTTGCGCACCGGACGGCGGTTTGCGCCGGGTGGATCCGAAGCGGGCGGGGGATGAGGCTGACTGGTTTTGGGCGCGACCGGACTTCGGTTGAAAACCTGGCTGGCGGGTCGCCAAGAAAAGGCTGAGCGGAAGCGGCTCCGGACTGGAAACCGGCGGCGGGGCGTGCTTTTTTGGCGGGTCGCCAAATTTCGCCATGACCCTATCCGCCCTCGTCAATCCCAGTGTTTTGAGCCAGCCGGTTTATGAACCGGGCAAGCCGATCGAGGATGTGGCGCGCGAGTTGGGGCTGGATCCGTCGAGCATCATCAAGCTGGCGTCGAACGAAAACCCGCTCGGGCCCTCGCCTCTGGCGGTGGCGGCGGCGACCCGGGCGCTGGCGCAGGCCGAGCTGTATCCGGACGGCGGATGCGTGGCCCTGCGGGCCAAGCTGGCCGGCCGGCTGGGCTTGGAGCCGAACCAGGTGGTGATCGGCAACGGCTCGAACGAGCTGCTGGAGCTGCTGGGGCACGTGTTTTTGCGGCCGGGCGACGAGGTGGTGATGGGCGCGCCGGCCTTTATCGTCTACAAGCTGGTGGCGCTGTTGTTTGGCGCGCGACCCGTCGAGGTGCCGCTGGTCGATCACCGTCACGACCTGGCGGCCCTGGCGCGGGCGGTGACGCCGCGGACCAAGCTGGTGTTTTTACCCAGCCCGAACAATCCGACCGGCACGGCCAACTCGGCCGAAGAGATCACGGCGTTTGTGCGCAGCCTGCCGGAGCACGTGGTTTTTGTTTTCGACGAGGCCTACGCGGAGTATCTGGACGAGGCGCCGGATCTGCGGCCTTTGATGGCGGAGGGGCGAAAGGTGGTGTGCCTGCGCACGTTCAGCAAAATCTACGGGTTGGCGTCGCTGCGGGTGGGTTATGGCTACGCGTCGGCGGAGATGGCGTCGCTGCTGCAGCGGGTGCGGCAGCCGTTCAACGTCAACGCGATCGCCCAGGCGGCGGCGCTGGCGGCGCTGGATGATCATGATTTTGTGGCCCGAGCCCGGGCGGCCAATACGTCCGGCCTGCGTCTGCTGGAGAAGGCGCTGGACGAGCGTGGACTGGCGTGGGTGCCCAGTGTGGCGAATTTTCTGCTGGTGCGGGTGGGCGATGGGGGGCGGGTGTTCGCCGAGCTGCAAAAGCGCGGAGTGATCGTGCGGCCGGTCAAGCCCTACGGCCTGCCGGAGTGGATCCGGGTGACGGTAGGGACCGAGGGGCAGAATCGCCGGTTTCTGTCCGCGCTCGACGCGGTGCTGGCCGGTTAGCCGCAGGGCGGCCACGCCCCGAGCCGGCGCGCGCTCAAGTGTGGGCGCGCGGATCAGGGGGTTAATCCCGGATTCCGCGCTTGGATCGGCTGAGTATCGCACAAGCTG
>CAYNUW010000032.1:0-18722 GCA_964400455.1 uncultured Akkermansia sp.
ACGTTTCGCCTCATCGTTCTGTTTCCCATGCCCGCCAAAAAGAAATCCGCCGCCCGTCGCCCAGCCGCCAGCACCGTCCCGAGCCTGCCCGCGGCCGCAGCCCCCAAGACGATGTATCTGCACCGCACCGCCGACGGACCCGCTCCGCGCATAATCCGCGCCTACGACGACCACTTTAAGCTCAGCCCGGCCTACAAAGCCTCCCTGCCGGATATGATGGAGGCCGTGGATGCCATTCCGGGAGCTCCCGTCGCCATCCAACAAGTCGGCGTATCAGGTTTTAAACTACCGCTCCGCTACCGTGCCCGCTCCGGGCGGACCACCCACACGCTGGAAACCACCGTCACCGGCACCGTTTCCCTCGAAGCCCACCTGAAGGGCATCAACATGAGCAGGATAGTTAGGTCTTTTTACGACCACGCCGATCAATCCGTCTCACCCGACTTTGTCTCCGACCTGCTTCACATCTATCGCAGCGAGGTCGGCGCCCTCGCCGCTCGCCTGCGGCTAGATTTTTCCTACCCGATCAAACAACGGGCCCTGCGAAGCGGCCTCGAAGGCTGGCAGTATTACCGTGCCGCCTACCTCGGCCGCATCGACGCGGCCGGGCGTGTTCGCCGTTTCATCGAACTAGACTTCGTTTACTCCTCCGCCTGTCCCTGCAGCGCCGAACTTTCCGAACATGCCCGCGACACTCGCGGGGCCTACGCCATACCGCACAACCAACGCTCCAAGGCCCGCATCCTCGTCGAACTCGCCCCGCGTTCCCGCATGCACATCGAAGAACTGCGCGACCACGTGTTGCGCGCTCTTATCACGGAGACCCAGGTCATGGTGAAGCGCGAGGACGAGCAAGCCTTTGCCGAGTTGAACGGCGCCCACATAAAGTTTGTCGAAGACGCCGCCCGCCTCATCTACGCCGAACTGGCCAAGGATGACCGTATCATCGACTTTCAGGCTGCGTGCTCGCACCTGGAATCCCTTCACTCCCACGATGCCGTAAGCGTCATCTGCAAAGGAGTGCGTGGCGGAATGGCGGCAGATTTCGACGCCTTCCCCTCGTTGGTCTGTTGACCTAGCACGACGCGCCGCCGCGGCGCGCTTTACCGCTCGCTCCCACCAAAGACGCCGCTGATGCTGCGTTCGCTTCGTCGCATTTATGGCTCTCGCATCATTTTTCGCGTCACAAAAGATCCGTGCTGCAACGGCCGCACCTACTCCGTTGCAACGCGGCTTGGGCTTTATCCGCCCCCAAGCGCCCAAAATCGCCCTCGGCGTGGTCCTCATTCTTGCCGCCACCGCCGTGACGCTGCCCGCGCCCTGGATCTTCAAGCTGGTGATCGACGACGCCCTACCCTCCGGCGACCTCCGCCATCTGGTCACCCTGCTCACGGTCTTCACCGTGTTGTTTGTAGCCCGCGCCCTGCTCACCCTTTGGCGTAACCGCGTGCTTCAATACGCGGCCATGCGCGTGACCTGCGACCTTCGCATCGCCCTCTTCCGACACTTGCAAAGCCTGTCCTTGCGCTACTTCGACGCCAATCAAACCGGCAAGGTGATAAGTCGTGTGACCCAAGATACCGGCGAACTTTACAACCTGACCAACAATTTCCTCATCAACCTGATCGCCGACTGCGTAACCGTGGTCGTTGTGCTCGGTTTCCTCTTCATCGTCGAATGGCGACTCGCCCTCGCCGTCACGTTGCTGCTGCCGCTCTTCGCTTTCAACTACCTGCACAATCGCAAAAAGATGAAGCACGAGGCCCGGGTCCACCGCGACAACTGGGATCAAGTGGTTGGGTTCCTGCAAGAACGCGTCGCCGCGGCCCGCGTGGTCAAATCCTTCAATCGCGAAGCGGCCGAAAGCAACACCTTCGCCGATGGCATAAACGCCGATTACACCAATTTTTCCCGCATCGTTCTGCGGAATACCCGCCTCTCCGTCATCGCCGATGTCCTGGGGTCGGTTGGCGGCCTGCTCATCCTCGGGCTAGGCGGTTGGCTGGTGGTGCGCGGAGAAATGCAAGTAGGCACCCTCGTGGCCTTCAATGCCTACATCGCCTATGTTTTTCCGCCCATCGTTCGCTTCGTCGACCTCACGGCTGTGCTGCAACGCGCCAACACCGCGCTGGAAAACATTTTTGCTGTTTTCGACACCCGCCCCGAAATCGAGAATGACACCACCCGGCCCGCCCTGCCCGATCCGGTGCGCGGTGAAGTTGAGTTTGAAGCCGTCAACTTCGATTACGACGCCGGCCCCCCCGGAGCCGGACGCCCCCGGACGCTGACCGAAGTCAGCTTTCGGGTGCCGGCCGGAACCATGGTCGCCATCGTCGGCCCCAGCGGCTCGGGCAAAAGCACTCTCATCAACCTGCTCGCGCGCTTCTACGATCCCGCCTCCGGAGCCGTGCGCGTCGACGGACACGACCTGCGTGAGGTCTCGGTCGAATCTCTGCGCAGTCGCATCGGAATCGTGCTCCAAGATAACGTGCTCTTCTCCGGAACCCTGGAGGATAACCTGAAGTATGGTCGCCCCGACGCCACCCGGGAACAGATCGCCGCCGCCGCTCAAGCCGCCAATGCGCATGAATTCATCGCCGCACTTCCCGACGGCTACACCACCCTGGTTGGTGAACGCGGCGCTCGCCTTTCCGGCGGCCAGCGCCAGCGCATCGCCATCGCACGCGCCTTGCTCAAAGACCCGCGCATACTGATTTTCGACGAAGCCACCAGTGCCCTCGACACCCAGTCCGAGCGCCTCATCCAACAGGCCATGGAACGCCTCATGCAGGGGCGGACGACCTTTGTCATAGCTCATCGCCTGAGCACCATCCGCAAGGCAGACTTGATTCTGGTCATGGACGGCGGCCGTCTGGTTGAAGCCGGACGCCACGACGACTTGATCGCCAATGGCGGCCTGTATTCCCGCCTTCACGCGCTGCAGTTCCAAGACCCCGCTTGATGAAGCTTACCTCGATCCTCATTCCCCAAAAATCCCAGCCGACACTCCACCAGCAACTCCGCCGGATATTGTATGCGCACTATCACAGCCCGGAGTAAGCGTCCGCCGGGATACCGCAAGAATGCGTCCGCCCACCTTGTCCCGAAAGACATGAGCCGGGATCATGCAGTTGGGCGGCTGAGCAGCGGGGGAGATGGCGAGCGCGTTTCGGTGCGGACTTTCTCGGCTCTGGCACCACCGCCGTGGTGGCGCAGCGGCTGCAGCGACACTGGCTCGGGATGGAGCTGAATCCCCGCTACGTCGAGTTGAGCCCACAACGTCTCGCCGCCCCGCCTGATCATGCAGCGAACACAAACGCACCCGCGCAAGGGCCACGCCACGCGCCCCCGGTTATCCCGAGGCTGACTCACCGCGGTTCTTCACCGCGCGAATCAAACCTAAGGACGAAATCTAGAGCAAATCGGCCGCCAACTCGGCGAGCCGACTGCGCTCTCCTTTGGTCAGTTTAACGTGAGCGGCCAAGGCCTGCCCCTTCATGCGGTCGTGGCAATACACCAACCCATTGCTGCGGGAATCAACGTAGGGATTATCAATCTGCGCAGGATCACCTATGAGCACTATCTTGGATCCTTCACTTATACGTGTAATCACCGTCTTTACTTCGTGGGGAGTGAGCTGCTGGGCCTCGTCCAGGATAAAGAATCTTCGGGCAATTGATCGCCCGCGAATGAAAGCCAAAGCTTCAATCTCCACCAAACCACTTTTAATCAGACGCTCATAGGGCTTCATGGTGGCATTGGGCCCAGTCCCCCCACTTGAGACAGACTGGGTTTGCCCGGCCATCGCGGCGTTCGACATCGCCAGCGCGGATGCGCCTTTGTGTTTCTTTTTCCCCACTTTCTTTGATGCGAAGTGGGGATCCTTCGGCGGCTTCGAAGGAATCAGGACCTCCAGTGCATCAAAGTAGGGCTGCAGCCACGGCTTCATCTTCTCTTCCAGGGTGCCGGGTAGGAAACCAATATCCTTGCCCAGCGCCATGACCGGGCGGGAGATCGACACTCCGTCATAACGCGAATGATCATCGTGCGTCTGATGCAGCGCGCAACCGATCGATAAAAGCGTTTTCCCCGTGCCCGCCTTGCCAAAACACGTGACTAACGTGATCGAGTCGTCGAGCAGAGCATCCATCAGGAACTGCTGTTCCAGATTACGCCCGCGAACAGGTATTCCGCCCGGAGCCTTGATCCAATCGGGTATCTTCAACCGACACACCCGCCCATCCCCATAATAACGTGCCGGCATGGTCTTGCCCTCGGTGGAGCGCAACAACACGTATTCATTGAGGGTCAAGGTGCGCGCGGTCTCGTTCTCCAGGGTAAACTCACCCTCCGATGCGAAACGCTGCAATTCGTAGATCGTCACCTCGATCTCCCGGTAGTCCGCCTCATCGTCCGCCGGCGCAACCTTGTCGTTGAGATAATCCTCGGACTCCAACCCCACCGCTCTCGCCTTCAACGCAACATTCACGTCCTTCGTCACCAAAATCGTAGGCGGCTGATAACACGACTTCACGTAGAGCGCCGCCGCAATGATCCGGTTGTCCTTCTTCGCCAGATCCGGCAGGATCGCGCGAAAACTGGCCATCGCCGGTGCGTCGCGCAGCGCCGGATCCGCCAGCCAGGGATTGATGATCACCGAAAGCGTTCCGCCCCTCGGCAGCTTCACCCCCTCGTGCATCGACCTCGAGTCGGGTAGCAACTCGGACAATATACGATGCACCCTCCGCGCATTCCTCCCGCGCTCGGTCGATTGCTCGGTCTTGATCGCGTCAAGCTCCTCGAGGACTTCCACCGGCAGCGCCAGGTTGTTGTCCTCAAACTTGAAGATGCACTCGGGGTCGTGCAGGAGAACGTTGGTGTCGAGAACGAAGGTCTTGCACTTGGCGGAGGCCTTCAGACGAGGTTTCAGACCGACCGGGGCGGTGGTGGATTCCATTAGGTGGATAACTTGTGAATAACTTTGTGCCGGGCAAGACGCGAATACAAAAAAATACCTCGCACCATACTAAGTCGCGAGTGTCACCGAACTGTTGCACAGAGTGTGCCAACAGAGGCGCCCAGCGGCTTCCAGACCTCCCTTGACCAACGAGCGTTTGCGACGACACCTTGGTCCAGGATGCACCAACCTGACCTGCCGTCCAAAGACGCCGCATCATCGCGTTATCTCCGTCGCCGCGCAGCGATCATCGTTGCCATCGCCGTCGGCCTCATCGCATTGGCGGTCACGGCCTGGACGCTGCCGCCGGAAGTGTGGCCCCTGCTGCACAGCCGTGCCGAGGCCGTTGCCGCGTGGGTTCGCGCCTTGGGTCCCTTGTGGTTCTTCTCCGCGTTCGCACTACTGACCGCCTTCGGCGTCCCCGTAACCTTTTTCGCCTTGTCCGCCGGCCCCCTTTATGCGCCCGCCCTCGGCATGCCCGCCGTGCTTGGCCTCGCTGCCGCTTGCATGGCGGCCAGCATGACCCTGACCTACCTGCTAGCCCGCTACGCCCTGAGGCCCTGGGTGTCGCGCTGCCTCGCTTATCTGGGCTACGCCATACCGGAGATATCACCCCAGCGACGCCGCTGGTTCGTCTTCCTCGTTCGTGTCACTCCCGGACCGCCCTACGTCCTGCAAAGCGCGCTGCTCGGCATGGCCAACGTCCCCTTCCGCCTCTACTTTCCCATCTCCTTTCTCGTGTGCACCGTGAATGTGATGATGCTGATCGTGTTTGGCGCGGCCCTGGCGAAAGGCAGCTTTTACCTGGCCGCCGGAGTCGCGGTCGCCCTCGCCGTTGCGGCATTGATCATACGCACCCTTCGCCAACGAGCCCGGTCTTGACGGTTGGAATGCAGGACAACCCCTACCATGCACGATCTCTTCAATCCCGCACCCTTCCCCGCCTCGGATCCGGCGCGACCGGACAGTGTCACCGAGTTCACACGGCGAGTGAAAAGACTGCTCGAGGCCGGGCTCGGCCCGCGCTGGGTGCGGGGTGAGGTGTCGAACCTTCGCATTCAAACCAGCGGTCACGTCTACTTTGCCCTCAAGGACGCAACCTCGCAGGTCAGGGCGGTGCTGTTTCGTGGTGACGCCGCCCGGCAGACCACCCGCCTTCGCGAAGGCGGACAAGTCGTGGTGCTCGGTGAAACTTCCGTCTACGAAGCGCGTGGAGAATACCAACTGATCGTGCGCGTCGTGATGGACGACGGCATCGGCCGCCTTCAGCGGGAATTCGAGGCCCTCAAATCCCGACTCACCGCCGAGGGCCTCTTCGAAAAATCCCGCAAACGTCCCCTGCCTCGCCTGCCCCGCGTCGTCGGTTTCATCACCTCCCCGACCGGCGCCGCCGCCCACGACTTTCTCCGCATTCTTTTCCGTCGAGGTTGGCGCGGACGCGCAATCATCCTCCCGGTCAAAGTTCAGGGCGAGGGAGCGGCGGACGAGATCGCCGCCATGCTCGGCATCGCCGCCGACGCCAGCCTCGCGGGCGTCTCCTTCGACCTGCTCGTGGTCGGCCGCGGCGGCGGTTCTCTCGAAGATCTCTGGGCCTTCAACGAGGAGACCACCGTCCGCGCCGTAGCCGCCTCTCCCGTGCCGGTCATCTCCGCCGTCGGCCACGAAATCGATTTTACCCTCTGCGACTTCGCCGCCGACGCCCGCGCCGAAACCCCCAGCGCCGCCGCCGAACTCATCACCAGCGGCTACGTTGCCGAAACCGAACGACTCGCCCGCCTCAACCGCGGCCTGCAGGCCGAAACCGATCGGATCCTCTCCGCGGCCGACCGGCGCACCACCAGCGCCGCATCTCGCCTTCGTCTGCTCACGCCATCCCACCAAATCGAGCGCGGCTGGCTCCGCTTGGACGACCTCCACAACCGCCTCACCGCCGCCGCCGAGTCCAGCTTGGACGCCGCCCGTCACCGCCTCGCCCTATCCCTCGCCGCGCTCGCAGCCAACCACCCCACTCGCCGCCTGACCAACGAGACCGGTCGGCTCCTCGGTTTAAACAAGCGCCTGCGCTCCGCCAGCCCGGCCTCTGTCCTAAACCGCGGCTTCTCCATCCTGCGCGACCGCTCGGGCATGCCACTCGCGACCTCCGCCGCCGTTCGCGCCTCCCTCCAGGTTACCGCCGAACTCGCCGACGGCACGACCTCCCTTCGCGTGGAGTAACGCGCGCTTCAGCCGCACCGAGCCCGGCAAACTTGAGCAAGGACGACACCCGGACATCCGCTCAGCCGGCATCAGACCGTTGCGCGGATCGCATCGCGGCGACCTGGCTGTGCTTGCGCCAAACGGGACGCTCCACTTTTGATGGGGCCCTCGCTCGAAACACTCTCCGAGTATTGTGAGACCTGCGGATTACGCCATCTTCGCTTGGCTCCGTCCGCAGCGAAATGTGCTCGCCCTTCCCTCCCCGCCGCTCAGCCGTCCGACTACGTGATCCCCGCTCAGGCCCGCGTCTCGTCCTCCGCCTTCTCCTCCGGTTTGTTGGGCAAAGGCGTCGCCAGTAGCTTGTCGATCCGGTGGCGATCCATGTCGATCACCTCGATGCGCCAGCCGTTGTGATCGAAGTGGTCCCCCGCCTTGGGTATCCGCCCGAAATAGGTCATCACAAATCCACCCGCCGTCTTGAACTGCGCCGTCTCCTCATGCGGCAACTCGTCAAATCCCAGCAGCTCCTTAAACTCCGGCAGCACCAGCGTCGCATCGATCAACCACGAACCGTCCTCCCTCCGACGCGCCTCCGGGGCCGCCCTGCGCCCCTTCTCCGGCAGATCCCCCGCGATCGCCTCCATCACGTCGATCAAGGTCACCAGGCCCTGGATCGAACCAAACTCGTCCGTGACCAGCGCCATATGCTGGCCCGTCTTGCGAAACTGCTCGATCAAATGAATCACCGTCATCGTCTGCGGCACAATCAACGGCGTCGACATAACATTCCGTAGAACCGCCGGCAGACCAAAGGCCGCGTTCGCCCAGATCGCCTTCACCGTCACGACCCCCACCACTTGATCGCGATGGTTCGCATACACCGGATAACGCGAATGCCCGCTCGCCACGACCTTGCGCCAATTCACCTCGTCGGGATCATCGAGATTCAAAAAGACAATCTTGGGCCGCGGGGTCATGATCGCGGTTACCGCCAGCTGATCTAGCTCCAGCACACCCGCCACCATCTCCGTCTCCGTGGCATTGAAGGCTCCGGTCCTCAACCCCTGCTGCACCAAATCGTTGATCTCACCCTCCGAAACCGAGGGCTCCTCCGCGCGGGACACGCCCAGCCACCCCATCACCCGATCCGTGCACCAGGTCAAAGCCACCACCACCGGATATGCCGCCGTCGAAAGAAAGGAAACCGGGCCGGCCACCAAGCGGGCGATGCTCTCCGGCCGCCCTAAAGCCAGCCGCTTGGGCACCAACTCGCCGATCACCACCGTGGCCCCCGTGATGCCCAGACCCACCAAAACAAAAGCAACCGTCCCGGCATGTGCCCCAACCAGGGGCAATCCTTCCAACCACGGCGCGACGTCGTCGGCCAGAGCGACCCCGCCGATCGCTCCGTTGAACGTGCCCAAAAGCGTTATCCCCACCTGCACCGTGGAAAGAAACCGGCCGGGCTCTTCCGCCACCGCCAACGCCCGCTCCGCGCGCAAATCGCCCTCCTCCGCAAGCTCGCGCAAACGGCTCTTGCGCGCCGACACCACCGCCAGTTCCGCCATGGCGAAAAAGCCATTGGCTAGAAGCAGCACGAACAACAACGCTAACTCTGGGATGGGTGAAGGCATTTGATTTCGCATAGATCATCCACCTCACGCGCCCAAGCGCAAACCGCTTTTAAACCGCCCGCCAAGCGTATCGACCTTTAGAATACGCTTGCCTTTCGACGCTTTTCCGACAAAGTAATTCATCGCGAGCTTGCAATGGGACTCGCGTCCTGAATGCTGCCGCTCACGCAGCACCATCGTCGCTGCGCCCCGCGACCACTTTCCCCGGTGATCGTCGGGTGTCAGAACCAGAACCACAACCCAAACAGGAGACATCCAAACATGGCCACCGCCGCCAAAAAACCCGCCGCCAAAAAGGCCGCCGCTAAACCCGCCGCCCCCAAGGCTGCCGCTAAACCCGCCGCCAAGAAGGCTGCTGCTAAGCCCGCCGCCAAGAAGGCTGCTGCTAAGCCCGCCGCCAAAAAGGCTCCGGCCAAGAAGGCCGCCGCCAAGAAGTGATCTTCACTTCCTGACGTCGACCCTCGCGGTCCGCAGCTCGAACCGCCGCCTCTCCGAGGCGGCGGTTTTTTTGCGCACCCGCCGCCCCTAAACCGGGCTCGCCAAACCACGCCGCGCTCCACGATATCACCACTTACTATGCGCGTCGTCATCCTGGGTTCCGGCCGCGGCTCCAACGCCGAGGCTCTCTGCAAAGCTTGGCAAGAAGGCCGGCTCGGCCGCGCCGAGATCGCCGCCCTCTACGCCGACCGGACCGACGCCGGCCTCCTCGCCCTCGGCCCCCGCTTCGGCATCCCCGCCGCCTTCATCGACCCCGCCCCCTTCAAGACCAAACTCGAGGGCGAGGGCGAGCGCCGCTTCATCGACGCCGTCTCCTCCCAACGACCCGGTCTCGTCGTCCTCGCCGGCTTCATGCGCGTCGTCAAACCCGGCTTCCTCCAGGCCTTCGCCGGCAAGGTCATCAACCTCCACCCCAGCCTCCTCCCCAGCTTCCCCGGCCTCGACGGCATCGGCCAGGCCCTCCGCCACGGCGTGAAAATCACCGGCTGCACCGTCCACCACGTCGTGCCCGCCATCGACGCCGGCCCCATCATCGACCAGGCCGCCGTCCGCATCGAACCCGACGACACCCTCGAATCCCTCGCCACCCGCGTCCACGCCGCCGAACACGCCCTCCTCGTCGACGTCGTCCGCCGACTCAGCCTCGCCGCCCCGTGAACCCGGCCCCCGCCTCGCCCGATCCCCGCACCCCCGTCACCGTCCTCTGCGGCTTCCTCGGCGCCGGCAAGACCACCCTCCTCCGCCACCTCCTCGCCCAGCGCGACGGCGCGCCTTGGGCCGCCGTCGTCAACGACGTCGCCGCCCTCAACGTCGACGCCGAGCTCGTCCGCCTCGACGACGGCACCGAGGTCCACGCCCTGGGCCAGGGCTGCGTCTGCTGCTCCGTCGCCGACGACCTCGGCGAAACCCTTGCCCGCCTCGCCGCCTCCGGCCGCTTCTCCCACCTCTGGGTCGAAACCAGCGGCGTGGCCGACCCGCGCGGCGTAGCGGCCCTCTTCACCCGCCGCAACCCCTTCGGCAAAACCCTCTCCGACTTCGCCCGCCTCGAGGCCCTCGTCGCCGTTGTCGACGTCGTCGCCGCCGCCCGCGCCGCCGAAGAGGCCGCCCGCGCCGTCCGCCTCCCGCCCCGCGACCCCGGCGATCGTCCCCTCTTCGAACTCCTCCTCGACCAGATCGAAGGATCCGACCTCGTCGTGCTCAACCAGTGCGACCGCGCCACCCCCGAGGGCGAGGAGACCGATCGCGCCCAGGCCCTCGCCGCCGGCCTCAACCCCCGCGCCGAAATCGTCCGCGCCGAGCACGGCCGCCTCCCCGTCGAACTCTTCCTCGGCCGCACCCGCTTCCACCCCGCCGACACCTCCGCCTCCGCCCGCTGGATCCGCGAGCTCAACCGCGCCGCCGCCGCCCCCGCCCCCGCCCGCGGCTCCCTCGCCCTCGCCCACCCCGCCCTCGCCCACCCCGCCCAGCCCCCTCCCGCCTACCACGAACAACGCTTCGGCCTCGTCAGTTTCGTCTACCGCGCCCGCCCTCCCTTCGACCCCGACCGCCTCGACCAGGCCCTCGCCCGCGGACTGCCCGGCGTCATCCGCGCCAAAGGCTTCTACTGGACCACCCGCAACCCCGACGAAATGGGCTTCCTCTCCCTCGCCGGCGGCGTCGTCCGCCGCGAAACCCTCTCCGTCTGGTGGGCCGCCCGCCTCGCCGCCGGCCGCGCCCGCCCCGAAGACCGCCCTCCCTCCGTCCTCCGCCACTGGGCCGAACCCCACGGCGACCGACGCCAGGAGCTCGTCCTCATCGGCGTCCGTCTCGACGTCCCCGCCCTCACCACCGCCCTCGACGACTGCCTCGCCCGCTGATCTTCGCCACCCACCCAACATGCGGGATTGCACCACGCCCCGCCCCTTCCGCACCCTGCGCGTTTCATGGCCCTCTTCAGTCTCCTCGACCTCTCCCACGCCTTCGGCGGCGCTCCCGTCCTCGACCACGTCAATTTCCAGGTGGACCCCGGCGAACGCGTCTGCCTCGTGGGCCGCAACGGCGCCGGCAAATCCACCCTCATGAAGCTCATCGCCGGCGACATGCGCCCCGACTCCGGCCAGGTCTTCCGCCAACCCGGCGCCCACTTCGCCCGCCTCGTCCAGGAAGTCCCCCACGCCCTTGAAGGCACCGTGCGCGATCTCGTCGCCTCCGGCATTCGCCACGACGCCGACGCCCACGAGGAGGACTGGGAAATCGATGTCCGCCTCGACGACCTGGTCGACCGTCTCCGCCTGCCCCCCGACGCCCCCTTCTCCTCCCTCTCCGGCGGTCTCAAACGCCGCGTCCTCCTCGGCCGCGCCCTCGCCGGCCGCCCCGACCTGCTCCTCCTCGACGAACCCACCAACCACCTCGATATCGAGAGCATCCTCTGGCTTGAGGAGTTTCTCATCGGCGAAAAAGTCTCCCTCTTCTTCGTCACCCACGACCGCGCCTTCCTCCAACGCCTCGCCACCCGTATCGTCGAGCTCGACCGCGGCGTGCTCACCAACTGGGCCTGCCCCTACGACGTCTTCCTCCAGCGCCGCGCCGAACGCCTCGAAGCCGAGGAGCGCCAACGCGCCGCCGCCGATAAAAAACTGGCCCAGGAGGAGGAATGGATCCGCCGCGGCGTTAAGGCCCAGCGCAAACGCGCCGGCGCCCGCATCGAGGCCCTCATGGCCCTCCGCGCCGAACGCCGCGCCCGCCGCGAACGCGCCGGCCAGGCCGTCATCAAAGTCGCCGCCGCCGAAGAATCCGGCGTCAAGGTCATCGAGGCCGAAAACCTCGCCTTCACCTACCCCGGCGCCGAGACCCCCGTCGTGCGCGGCTTCTCCGGCATCGTCACCCGCGGCGATAAAATCGGCCTCATCGGCCCCAACGGCGCCGGCAAAACCACCTTCCTCAAGCTCCTCCTCGGCCAGCTCGCCCCCGCCTCCGGCACCCTCAAGCACGGCACCCGGCTCGAGGTCGTCTACTTCGACCAGATGCGCGCCCAGATCGACGACGCCAAAACCGTCGCCGACAACGTCGCCGACGGCAACACCCACGTCACCGTCGGCGGTCGCACCCGCCACGTCATCAGCTACCTCCAGGACTTCCTCTTCGAACCCGAACGCGCCCGCACCCCCGCCCGCGTCCTCTCCGGCGGCGAACGCAACCGCCTCCTCCTCGCCCGCCTCTTCGACGAACCCACCAACGACCTCGACGCCGAGACCCTCGACCTGCTCGAAAACCTCCTCGTCGAATTCGAGGGTACCGTCCTCCTCGTCAGCCACGACCGCCGCTTCCTCGACGAGGTCGTCACCGGCACCTACGTCTTCGACGGCCGCGGCGGCATCACCGAACACATCGGAGGCTACTCCGACTGGGTCGCCGAACGCGCCCGCGCCTCCCGCGCCCCCGCTCCGGCCGTCACCGCCCCGGCCCCGCGCCCGTCCTCCCCCGCCGCCACCCGCCGCACCCTCACCAACAAGGAACGCCGCGAACTCGAGGAGCTCCCCGCTCGTATCGAAAAGCTGGAGACCGAGCAGGCCGGCCTCGTCGCCAAACTCGGCGACCCCGCCTTCTTCCGTCAGGAAGCCGCCACCGTGCGCGCCGCCGAGGCCCGCCTCGCCGAGATCGAACGCGATCACGCCATCGCCTTCGCCCGCTGGGAAGAACTCGAAGCCCTCCGCTAATCCACTAGAACACCGGCCATTGGCGCAAAGTCATTGGTCATTGGTCATTCGCCCCGCGTCCTCCGTCCACCCTCCGCCGCATGAATCACCCGCTCGCCCAGCGCGCCGCCCGCCTCATCGCCCAGATCTCCCCCGAGGAACCCGCCGACTCCGTGCTGCGCCGCGAGGTCGGCTCGGACCGCGAACTCGAATCCACCGAGAAACGCGCCCTCGTCGGAGCCGTCTTCGCCTACTACCGCTGGCTGCGCTGGCTCGACCCCGATCGCCCCGGCCCCGCCCGCGTCCTCTCCGCCCTCGACCTCCAGCGCCGCTTCGACGCCGACCCCGCCTCGATCAAGGCCGAGGCCCTCCTCGCCCGCACCCTGCCCGACTGGGCCCGCGAAGCCGTCGACTTGCCCGACCCCGACGCCCGCCTCGCCTGGCTGCGCCAACTCCAACGCCCCCCTAGCCTCTGGATCCGCCCCCAACGCGAGTTCGCCCCCGCCATCGCCCGCGCCCTCCGCCACACCACCCCACCCACCGCCGAACTCGCCCACTTCACCACCACCACGCCGCCCACCGCCCTCCGCTACACCGGCCCCGGCGACCTTTTCAAATCCGACGAGTTCAAAAAAGGTCTCTTCGAAATTCAGGACCTCTCTTCCCAACTCATCGGCCACGCCTGCGCCCCCCGCCCCGGCGAGACCTGGTGGGACGCCTGCTGCGGCGAAGGCGGCAAAACCCTCCACCTCGCCGACCTCATGGCCAACCAAGGCCTCCTCTGGGCCAGCGACCGCCACCCCGGCCGCCTCGCCTCCCTGCGCAAACGCGCCGCCCGCGCCCGGGTCTTCAACTACCGCGCCGTGAACTGGAACGGCGGCCCCTTCCCACCCACCAAGACCCGCTTCGACGGCATCCTCGTCGACGCCCCCTGCTCCGGCCTCGGCACTTGGCAACGCAACCCCCACGCCCGCTGGACCACCACCGAAAACGACGTCCGCGAACTCGCCGCCATCCAACGCCAACTCCTCGAAAACACCTGGCGCTCCCTCAAACCCGGCGGCCGCCTTGTCTACGCCGTCTGCACCACCACCCGCGCCGAGACCAGCGCCATAGCCGCCGCCTTCACCGCCGCCCATCCCGAGCTCGAACCCATCCCCACGCCCGGCCTGCCCGACACCCCCGCCGAGGGCCTTTTCCTCTGGCCCCACCAACTCGACGCCAACGGCATGTTCCTCGCCGCCTGGCGCCGCCGCTGATCCGCCGGTCTCAGCGTAAAAATCCGCCGCGAATCGCACTCCGCGCTTGCCATGCCAAACCCACACGGGAGCTTTTTTCCTCCCACTCGCAAACCCTTCGTCGACGACCTCTCTACTCGCTCGAAATGGCCGGCCTCCTCCGCACGCTCATCGACCCTTCCCGCATCGTTCTCGCGGTGCGGTCTACGCGTCGCACCACCGCGCTCAACGAGGTCGCCCGCCAGCTCGACGGACACCCCCTCGTAGCCAATTACGCCGGCTTTTACCAGGAACTCCTCGCCCGCGACCGCCTGGACACCACCTGCCTGGGCAACGAAATCGCCCTCCCCCACGCCCGCACCGAACACGTGTCCGGCCTCGTCCTCGCCATCGGCCGCAGCCCCGCCGGCGTGAACTTCGAAAAAGACAACCAGACCGTTCGCCTGCTCTTCGTGCTCGGCACCCCCAAGCACAACCCCATGGCCTACCTCCAGGTCGTCTCCACCCTTTGCAAAATCTTTAAAGACGCGGCCAACCGCGAAGCCCTCCTCGCCGCCGACACCCCCGAGGCCTTCGCCGAGGTCCTCCTCGCCGCCGAAGACCGCCTCACCGCCCCCAAGGCCTGAAACCGCAGACCAGCCCCAGCCGCCGGGAAATCTTCCTCCCCGGCCGCCCTACTCCAGGATCGACCAACCCGCCACCTGCCGGCTCGTAAACGTATACCGACCGATCCGCAGCCGCAGCGCCTCCCGTCCATCAAACGGCAAACTCGGCAAACCGTCCAACTGCACCCACCCCACCAAGGTCTCCACCGGGTGCCCGCGTAGCATCACCCGCGCCTTCCTCCCCACCGGCAACCCCCACGCCGCCGCCACCTCATCCGCCAGCTCCTGCGGCGGCTCCCCAGCCCGAGCCGACTCCGACGTATTCCCAAAGAGTGACAACTGCTCGTCCACGGCCGCGACCCTTACGAACCTCGACGCCAGAAAGCAACCCCCCCGCCTCCTCGCCTCCGCTTTCGGCTTCCGCCCGTCGCCACGCACCGTCTAACCTCACGACCTCCGCCCGACGCCGCGCACCCTGCGCGCCCCACCGGCCGGCTCCCGCCCGCATGATCCAGTCCTTCATCCTCAGCGACGGCAAAGTCGTCGGCCGCGATCTCGAAATCGAGGCCCTTCGCCTCGTGCGCGGCGACAAGGGCCTCATCCTCTGGGTCAACCTCGACTGCCCCACCCCCGAGGAAACTCGCGCCGTCCTCGAAGGCGTCTTCCAGTTCCACCCCCTCGCCATCGAAGACTGCGTCGCCCCCTCCTCCCTGCCCAAAATCGAGGACTACGAGGATTACCTCTTCATCGTCATGCACGCGGTCGACTTCAACCGCGCCGACAAATTCACCACCACCGAGCTCAACCTCTTCCTCGGCCGCGACTTTCTCGTCACCTTCCACCCCACCCCCCTCCGCTCCGTCGCCACCCTCGTCGAACGCTGCTCCAAGGCCGGCTCCGGCATCGTCGCCCGCGGCCCCGACCGCCTCGCCCACCTCATCCTCGACGCCCTCGTCGACAACTACAAACCCGTCACCGACGAGTTCCGCTCCGAACTCGACGAAATGGAGGCCGACGTCCTCTCCGGCGCCGCCGGCGACCTCAGCGCCCGCCTCCTCGCCGTCCGCTCCGAACTCGCCACCCTCCGCGCCACCGTCCGCCCCCAGCGCGAGGTCGCCGCCCGCCTCGCCTACGGCGAATCCAAACTCATCCGCCCGGTCATGCTCCCCTACTACCGCGACCTGCGCGACAACCTCGTCCGCATCGAGGAGACCGCCGTCACCTTCGCCGACCAGCTCCTCATCTCCTTCGACCTCCACCTCAGCCGCTCCGACTTCGAGGCCAACCAAGGCATCAAGGTCCTCACCGCCCTCACCGCCGTCAGCCTCCCCGCCACCATCATCGGCACCTGGTATGGCATGAACTTCGCCCACATGCCCGAGCTCGACCACCCGCTCGGCTACCCCGCCGTCGCCCTCGTCACCGCCCTCCTCACCCTCCTCGTCTACCGCTGGTGCAAAAACCGCGGCCTCATCTAAGGGCCCGCCACCATGCTCACCACCCTCGTCTTTCGCGACCACCGCCTCGCGGTGCTCAACCCCCCGCCCGACACCCTCGCCGCCCTCCGCGCCGAACCCGGCGTCCTCCTCTGGATCGACCTCAGCGCCCCCACCCCCGAGGAGACCGAACTCATCCTCGACAAAACCTTCGGCCTCCACCCCGTCGTCATCGAGGACTGCACCACCGACTCCCCCTTCCCCAAAATCGACGCCTTCGACGACTACCTCCACCTCGTCATGCACGCCGCCGACTACTCCAAGACCGACAAATTCACCACCACCGACCTCGACCTCGTCCTCGGCAAAAACTTTCTCCTCAGCGTCCACCGCCAACCCCTCCGCCTCGTCCAACAGGTCCTCGACCGCCACTCCCGCACCGGCCCCGGCGTGCCACCCGTGCGCGGCCCCGACCGCTTCGCCCACTCCCTCCTCGACCAGCTCGTCGAAGCCTACAAACCCGCCCTCGACGAGCTCCGCGCCGACCTCGAGGACATCGAGGAGTCCGTGCTCGGCCGCGCCGCCCCCCGCGACCTCTTCCCCCAGGTCGCCGCCCTGCGCAAAGACCTCGCCACCCTCCGCCAGATCGTCCGCCCCCAGCGCGCCGTCGCCGCCGAACTCGCCGCCGGCAAACCCGGCTTCGTCCGCCCCGCCATGCTCCCCTACCTCCGCGACCTCGCCGAAGAGTTCGCCCGCATCGAGACCCAGGCCGCCGCCTGGGGCGACCAACTCCTCCTCGGCTTCCGCGTCTACCTCAACAAATCCTCCCACCAGGCCAACGAGGGCATCAAGGTCCTCACCGGCCTCACCGCCCTCGCCACCCCCCCCATCATCGTCGGCGGCTGGTTCGGCATGAACTTCACCCGCATGCCCGAACTCCGCCCCGCCTGGACCTACCCACTCGCCTTCCTCGTCACCTTCGCCCTCACCGCCACCCTCGTCTGGCTCCTCCGCCGCAAACGCTGGATCTGACCCGGCCCGCCTCTTGCTACCGCCGCTCCACCCACCCGTCACTCCGCCCTCGTCCTTCGTCATCGGTCATTCCTCATCAGTCATCCCCCATGCCCTCCCGCCCGCGCCCGACCGCCGCCACCAAACCCGCCCGCACCGTCTACTTCGCCGGCGAACTCTTCTCGGCCAAGCACCTCGTCGGCAACGCCTGGCTCGCCGAGGCCATCTACGCCGCCTCCCACGGCCGCTACCACTGCCGCCTCCCCCAGGACATCGAGCTGCGTGGCCACCACCCCCGCCTCATCCGCGACCAAGACCTCCGCGCCCTCGTCGCCTGCGACCTCGCCCTCTTTAACTTCGACGGCCCCGAACTCGACAGCGGCACCGTCGTCGAGTTCATGTTCGCCAAATTCGCCGACATCCCCTGCGTCATCCTCCGCAGCGACTTCCGCTCCGCCGGCGACCAAGGCCCCGGCCGCGACCCGTGGAACTTGATGGCCAGCTTCTACCCCCGCTCCGTCTCCGTCTCCCTCCACGCCCTCGCCATCTACAAAAAAGCCTACGCCGCCGCCCGCCGCGCCCGCCACGACGACCCCACCCGCCTCGCCGGCCAACACAGCTCCGCCACCGCCCAGACCCTCTGCGAACACATCGCCGCCGCCACCGTGCGCGGCCTCGACCGCGCCGCCAAACTCCCCCCCGCCCTCCCCAAACACCTCCGCGAAGAGGTCTACGCCTGGCTCGCCCTCATGCCCGCCTTCGCCGGCTCCGCCAAAAAAATCCGCAAAGAGTTCGAGGACCTCCTCGCCCGCAAAGTCCAGGCCGACCTCCTCTGAACCACCCGCGCTCCGCCCCGCCCATGCTCCAAGACCTCTCCCACCCCCTCGCCGCCCACGCGCTCACCCACCTGCGCGACTCCACCACCAAACCCGCCACCTTCCGCCTCCTCGCCCACCAGGTCGGCCTCCTCCTCGCCCTCGAAGCCACCCGCGACCTCCCCACCCGCCCCCTCGCCGTCAACACCCCCCTCGAACCCCACGTCGGCCGCGTGCTCGCCGAGGGCCTCGTCATCGTCCCCATCCTCCGCGCCGGCCTCGGCATGGTCCAGCCCTGGATCGACCTCTTCCCCGAGGTCTCCGTCGGCTACGTCGGCCTCGAACGCGACCACGACACCGCCGTCGCCCGCTCCTACTACCGCAAACTCCCCCCCCTCGCCGGCAAACGCGTTCTCTGCCTCGACCCCATGCTCGCCACCGGCGGCAGCGCCGTCACCGCCCTCGACCTCCTCCGCTCCGCCGGCGCCACCGACCTCGCCCTCGTCGTCATCGTCGCCGCCCCCGAAGGCGTCGCCGCCGTCCACGCCGCCCACCCCGACGTGCCCGTCTTCACCGCCGCCCTCGACCGCGAACTCAACCCCCGCAAATACATCCTTCCCGGCCTCGGCGATTTCGGCGACCGCCTCTACGGCACCTA
>CAYNUW010000033.1:0-18541 GCA_964400455.1 uncultured Akkermansia sp.
GAGGGATACGGAGACGTCTTCGCCGGTGGTGTTGATGGCGATGCGGGTGTTGGTGGCGGCGAAGGTCACGCCGGTGACGCCGGTGAGTGCGACGCGGCCGACAGTGAGCACGGCGGCGATGCCGGCGGGGCCGGAGTAGAGGGCGCCGTTGATGTCGCGCAAGGCGATGGCGACCCCACCGGCGGAGAGTTCGGCGCGGCCGCCGGCAACCGAGAGCAGGAGGGTGGTCGCGGTAGCTCCGTTGACCGGAACGGAGGCGACATCGATAGAAACTTGCCCGGCGACGGCGAGGATGTTTCCGCCGGCGGAGAGGGTCAGGGTCATCTGGCCGGAGACGGCGAAGAAGTCATGGCGATCGGCCGCGCTGAAGTCGAAGGATTGGCCGTCGAGGGTGGCGGCAGCGGCGGCACCGGTGGTGTTGAAGTCGAGACGGACGGACGTGGCGGTCAGGGCGATGCCAGGGATGGGGATGTAGGGGTTGGCCAGTTCTGAGTCGAAGGCGCCGTAGAGTTTGATCGCGCCGACGGAGAGGGTGCCGGCGGCGCCGGCGGAGTTGAAGAGGAAGGCGCCATTGATCTGTTCGAGGCGGAGGTTGGGGCCGGTGTCGCCGAGGTTGATATCGAGGGCGCCGTTGGTGATGGCGACGGTGATGACAGTGGAGGGCTGGCCGTTGACCGGTATAGTCGTCACCTGGATGCTGGCGGTGCCGGAAAGGGCAACGGAAGCGCCCCCGACGGCGAGACCGACGCTGGCGGTGGTGCGGAAGCGTTTAAAGTCGTGCAAGGCAGCGTCGGAGTAGTCGAGGGTGAGGGTATCGGCGACGGTGGCCCCGGAGCTGTCGGAAAGGGTCACGGGATCGACGTCGGGGGTATCCTTGGCGACGGTAAAGACGGTGTCGGTGGTGGCGGAAAGGACGGTGTAGGTGCCGTTCATGGCGCCGGCGTTGGTGATGGTGACGGAAGAACCAACGACGAGGCTGTGGGAGACCGTGGTGGAGAAAGTGACGACCTTGTCGGTGACGGAATAACCGGACAAAGCGACCGTGGCGCCAGGGACCGTGGCGTTGATGGCAACGCCGGAGGTGTTGAATTCGAAGGCGGTATCGACCGCGCCGAGCGTCACGCCGGGCACGCCGGTTAACTCGATCCCCCCGACGCGGAGGCGGCCGAACTGACCGTCGGCGCCGGTGTAGAGGAAGCCGTTGACGCCGGTGACGGAGAGGCGGGCCGAGCCGGCTTCGATCTGCAGTTCGCCGTTCATGATGCTGACGCGGCGGAACTCGAGGCCGGCGAAGATCTGGACGGTGGTGGAGTAGGTGAAATCGCCGACGAGCGTAATGGCGTCGGTCAGCCCGATGCGCAGACCCTGGGTGGTGACGGTGGTGCCGTTGGTGCTGACGCTGACGAGCAGGGTGCGTCCGCCGACGGCGAGGGTGCGGCCAACGTGTTTGTCGTCGGCGTTATTGGCGGTGATGAGCACACGGCCGGAGACGCCGGCGGCACCGCCGACATCCACCGCAGCGTTGGCGGCACCCTGGAAAGTATAGAGTGTGGTGCCGCCGCTCCGGGTGGCGGCGAGGATGAATTCGCCGCCGGTGAGGGAAACGTTGCCGCCGCTCTGCACGGTGCCGGTGACGCCGGTGGCGCCGAGGAGGAGGGAGGCGGTGGAGCCGGAGGGATCGTAGACGAGGGCGAGGGACTGGGCGGATACAGTGAGGAAACCGGCGATGCCGACGGTGGTGACGCCGAGCGACAGCTCAAAGCGTCCGGATTCGAGGTCATAGCCACCCTGGATGGAAGCGGCGGAGGCGGTGAGGGCTCCGCCGAGGTTGAGGGCGACGCTGTTGGAGGAAACGTTGACGCGGCCCTTGAGCGCGCCGCCGGTGACGTAAGAAACGTCGGTGAACGAAACCGAGGGTGAAGTGACGACGAGCAGGCCGCCAAGATCGAGGGTATCCATGGTGCCGACGGCGCTGGCGATGGAGAAGCCGTTGCGGCGGACGCGCAGGTCGGTGATGGTCGCGGTGGCGTTGGACAGCGGTAAAACGGTGACGGAAAGGGTGGCCACGGTGAGCAGCTCGAAAGCTTCGCCGCCCTCGGGGTTGTAGCGGAAGATGGCGTCGTTGAGCTGGGCGGAAAGCAGGCCGGGGATGGAGAGGGTGCCGCGGTCGAGCGTGATGGAGAGCACGCCGGTGGAGAAGTCGTAGGCGCCAGCGGCGGCGAAGCGGTCGGCGTCGGGTCCGTCGGTGAGCGAAAGGGTCAGGGCGGAGCCGAGGCCGACGCCGGCGCCGAGGGCGGTGAAGCCGATGGTGCCGGTGACGCCGCCGGAAGCGCCGTGGGTGTAGTTGAAGTGGTTGAGGGTGGCGACCACGCCGCTGGCGGTGAGCACGCCGCCGAGGTTTACGGACGGCAGGGTGAGGACGGCGGAGGCGATGGAGAAGCCGGTGCGACGGATGGCGATGTCGTTGGCCACGACCTGAGCGGAGCCGAAGAGCGGCATGGAGACGCGGGCGGTCGCGATGGTGGCGAGGACGTCGGGGGCGGAGGGATTGAGCTGGATGTCGGTCGCGGTGAGGCGAAGGGCGCCGGCGACGGTGATTTCGAGACCGCCGACGGTGAGGGTGAGGCCGCCGAGGGCCTGGGCGGAACCGAGGGCGAAGGAAGCGGTGATGGCGCTGGCGGAGGTGGTGAGGAAGGTCGAACCGGGGAAGAGCTCCAGGGTGGAGATACGCAGCGTGATGGAGCCGGAGATCTGGGCGGAGGGGGCGAGCGAGCGATCGAGGCGGAAGTTGAGCACTTCGAGGCGCAGGCCGCCGAGGCGGAGGACGTCACCGATCGAGACGCTGGGGGCTTCGAGCGTGAGCGACGCGATGCTGAAGCCGGTGCGGCGGAGCTCGAAGTTGGTGATGGTGCCGGCGAGGGAACCGAAGACGGGGGAAGCGACGGCGACGGACGGGATAGCGGCGATGACGTCGAGGCCCGGGGTGATGGTGAACGGCGCGAAGTCGAGGCGGAGGGCCTCGCCGATGGAGAGGCGGAGGCCGGTGACGTCGATCTTGAGGCGGGCGGCGTCGGCGAAGTCATAGCGGGCGGCGATCTCGGTGACCGAGGTCTGGAGGAAGGAGAAGGACGGGAAGAGGCGGGCGCCGCGCAGGCTGAGGGTGAGCTGGCCGAGGACGACCGGGGTGGCGCCGTAGGTGTAGTTGAAGTCGCGCAGGGAGAGATCGAGGCCGGAGAAGGACAGGAAGGAGCCGAAGGCGTCGCCGAGGGCGGCGGAGCTGTTGAGCGCAAGGGTGACGTTGCCGATGGAGAAGCCGTCGGTGCGGAGGACGAAGTTTTGCAGGTTGACGGTGGGCAGGGCGGCGAACTGCGGGAAGCGGAGGGTGGCCGAGGCCAAGGTGGCCAGGACAGGACGGCCGGGGGTGAGGCTGAAGTTGGCAGCGGAGACGCGGAAGGCCTCGCCGAAACCGAGCTCAAGGGTGGCGAAGCGGAGCGAGAAGGTGCCGGGCGAGGTGAGCGTGCCGAAGTCGAACTGAGCGGCCAGACCGGTGAAGGACGTGGTGATGAAGGAGCCGGCGGGGAAGAGGCTGAAGGAGCCGATACCGAGGGAAACGTCGCCGAAGATGCGGCCGAGCTGGCGATCAAGCACGAAGCCGGTGACGCGGAAATCGATATCGCCGATGCTGGCGAAGCCGCCGAGCGAATAAGGTCCGGCGAGCTGGAGGGAGATGTCGGGGATCTCGATGCGGGTCTTGCCGAGGGTGAAGGAGGGGATGTTGCCCTTGAGCTCGGGGATGCTCGGCACGCGGAAGCCGATGTTCTCGAACTGGGCCATGATTTCGAGGCTGGGCGCGAAATCGAAGGTGGGCAGATCGATGGCGAGCAGGTCACCGACACGGAAAGTGAAGGCGGGCAGGCGGAACTTGAGGAGATTGGGGAAGCTGAGGTCGTAGATGCCGAGCACGTCGCCGATCTCGACCCGGAAGGCGGGCAGCGAGGGGAAGAGGACAAAGTCGAGGGCGGCGATCTCGATAGCGCCGGTGACCTTGGTGGTGGCGCCGATGGTCACATCGAGATTGGTGACGGAGAAGGTCAGGCCGCTGACGCTGACGATGGAGCCGAAGACATCGGTGAAGGCGGCGATGGCGGAGGCCGGGGTGTTGAGGGTGAAGCTGCCCAGCGAGAAGCCGTCGGTGCGGAGGCGGATGTCGGTGATGACGACGGTGTCGAGACCGCTGAACTGGGCGGCGCCGAGGGTGGCGCGGGCGATGGTGCCGAAGACGGCGCCGGGGCCGGTGGCGCCGGGGTTGAGGCTGACATCGGTCGCGGTGAGGCGGAGGGCGCCGGCGATGGTGAGTTCGAGCGAGGCGACGTTAAAGGCCCAGCGGGCGGCACCGAAGTCGTAGTTGGCGGCGAAGCCGGTGACTGCGGTCTGGATGAAGCCGCCGCCGGGGAAGAGGGAGAGGCCGGTGGCCGTGGCGGAGAGGGTGCCGGTGGCGACAGGGCCGGCGGCGCCGAAGGTGACGTTGAGGTTGGTGACGCGGAGGGAGAAGCCGCGCACCGCGAGGAAGGAACCCACGGTGACATCCGTGGGCGTGAGCACGCCGGAGCCGAGGGAGAAGCCGTTGCGACGGATGACGATGTTGGTCAGGGTGGCGGAGCCGAGGCCGGAGAAAAGACCGGAGGTGAAGGTGGCGCTGCCGATGGTGGCGAGGGTGGCGTTGGCGGCGGTGTTGGCCGGATCGTAGGTGGAGGCCACGTTGGTGGCCACGACGGTAAGGGCGTCGCCGACGCGCAGCTCCAAGCGATCAAGGGCCAAGGTGAACACACGGGTGTCGAGGGCGAAGGAACCGGTGACGCCATAAGCATCATCATCGTCCGCAACGTCGGTGACGCTGGCCCCGTAGGCCTGGCCGGGGAAGAAGGCGGCGTTGCCAGCGGCGAAGGTAAAGCCGGAGGCGTCGCGGGTGAAGACCATCTCGCCGTCGATCCGGAGCACGGAGCCGAGGGCGAGCGTGGCGTCGGAGAAACGGAGCTGGGCGAAACTGACGCCGCCGGAGGCGACCTCGGTGGCGGAGAAGCCGATGGTGACCTCTTGGTCGTTCAGGGTGAAGGTTTCGCTGAAGGCGGCGCCGCTTTCGTTGAGGCGGAGGGTGACGACGGCGTCGAGGGTGACGCCGGAGATGCCAACGAGGGAGGCGCGGCCTGTGACCTGGCCGAGTTCGATCTTGGTGTCGCCGGTGCCGGTGCGGATAAAGACGGCGGAGCCGCCGGTGAGTTCGAACCCGGAGCCGTCGGGCAAGCCGACAAAGACGCGGACATTGTTGCCAACGATGACTTGGACGGTGCCGTCGGCGGTCGTGGCGGTCTTGAAGGAGAAGTCACCGGAGATCTCGATACCCGGGAGGGAGAGGGAGAGATTATTGACCTCGATTTCGAGCAAGGGGCCGGCGGCGACCACGAGCGAGCCAAAGGTGCCGGCAACGTCGACGGCGGCGGTGCCGGTGTTGACCAGAAGGGCGAAGTCACCGCTGACGGCGGAGATGGTGGCGGAGAAGGCGAGGCGGCCGGCGATGCCGCCGGAGGTGAGCAGGAAGACGCCGCGCGCGCCGGTGATGCCGACCGGCGCGTCGCCGGAGCCCTCGATGTCCGAACCGAGGGTGGCGGAGACGTTGGCGAAGGAGACGAGGGTGACCTTGGCGCCGGAGGCATCACGCGTCTGCTGGAAGGCGACGCGGCCGGTGAGCACCACGCCGGCGACGGTGACGGCGATGGGATCGGCGGTGACGCGAACAAAGGGACCGGCGGGCAGGTCGATGGAGACGGTGGATGAGCCGAGGGTCACGGATTCGCGGACGGCGTCGGCGCGGGTGTTAATCTCCAGGCGGAAGGTGGAGGGTGCCATGCTGACGCCAGGCAGGTTGGCCAGGGTGGCGGTGACCTGAATGGAGGCGGCGTAACCGGTTGCGGTAACCAGCAGTAGCCCGGAGCCTGCGGTGAGGCTGAGGAAGCTGGAGTTGCCGTCGCCGAGGGAGGCGGTGAGGCCGGAAATCGCAATGCGCACGACGGTATCGCCGTCGACGGTGATGGCGCGGCGGAAGGAGAAGTCGCCCGCGACGGTGACGAGACCGGCGAGTTCGACGCTGACGCCGAGGGCCTCGAAGGCGAAGAACGGCGTGGCGGTGGTGCCGGAATCGGCCTCGATGCGGCCGGAGAGCGAACCGATGCTGATGGCGGCATCGACGTCGGCGCCGGTGGTGTTGTAGGCGACGTTGACGCGGGTGGCGGTGGCGGAGGCGAAACCGGCGCCGGAAAGGACCAAGGCGGTGGCCGAGGCGCTCAGCGCGAGGGTGCCGTCGTCGTTGATGCGGAGGGCGAAGGAACCATCGCCAAAGCCGGCGGTGAAACCGCCCAACACAAGGGAGGCGGAGAGATCGGAGCCGACGGCGAGCAGCTCGTCGCCGGAGAGATCAAAGGCGAGATCGCCGGAGAGGGCGATGAGGCCGGCCAGATCGAGCACCAGGCCGGTGCCGGAAATCGACTCGACGCCGGGCGCGAGATCGGTGGCGACGTTTCCGACCGAGACGGTCTGGTCGTTGGAGAAGGTGTTGCGCTCGACGCTCAGGGTGCCGGAGAGGGTGACGGACGGCACACCCACGAGCGCGGCGGAACCGCTGGCGGCCAAGGCGTAGGTCGGGGTGGCGGCGGCGAGGTCGACGCGGAGGCCGAGGTTGGCGTTGGTGACGGAGACACCGACCTCGGAGGCGGTGCCGCGACCCATGCCGACGAAGGCCGAGACGCCGGTGGCGGAGAAGACCAGGACGGAGTTCGCGCGGGTGAGGGCGAAGGAGCCGGAGAGGGCGACGAAGCCGGCAAAGTCGAGGGTGAACGAACCGCGCAGGGTGGTGGTCTGGGCGGTGGCGGTGAGCTCCACGATGTCCTCCCCTACCCCGACCTCGAGTTCGAGATCGGTGGTGAAGGTTGAGACGATGATTTCGGCCTGGCCGGAGAGGGTGATGGAAGGCACCCCGACCAATTCGACGGAACCGGAGGCGCCGAAGGCGTAGCGGGCGGAGGCGAAATTGTAGGTGAAGGCGACCAAGCCGTCGGTCAGGCGGACGCCCTTGCCCTCGAAGCCGACGAAGGCGGTGACGTCGGTGGCCGCCATGATGAGGTCGGAGGCGTCCTTGAAGAAGGTGAGGTTGCCGGTGACGGTGACGAAGCCGGCGAGGTTGAGGGTGATGTTTTCACCCGCGACGTAGAGCGCGCCGGCCACGGCGGTGAGGGTTTCGGTGCCAACCGTCAGATCACGGTCGGTGCCGAAGCTGGAGGCGACCACGGTGACGGTGCCGGAGGCGGAGACGTTAGCCGCAGCGCCGAGGTTGAGGGCGAGCTGACCCTTGGCGGCGAGGGCGTAGCGACCGGTGGCGAGCTCGACCCGGAGGGCGAGGGCGGCGGCGGTGACTTTGACGCCGATTTCGGAGGCGGTGCCGAGCCCGGTGCCGGCGAAGGCGGTGGCGGCGGCGACATCGAGGGCGAGCTCGGTGGCGTTCTTGGTGAAGACGAAGTCGCCGGCGAGGAGGAGATTGTCGCCGATGGCGAGGCGGAGGGCGGTGCCGGCGACCACGTCGGTGCCGGTGGTGACGGCGACGTCGAGGCCGTCTTCGCCATTGAAGTCCTCGAACACGGTTTCGGTGCCGGCGGTGCCGACGGTGGCGCGGCGGACCTCGATGGTGCCGGAGAGGGTGACGGCGGGCACGCCGACCAACTGGGCGGTGCCGCGGGCGGCAAAGGCGTAGTCGCCGGTGTCGGGACCGGTGAGCCAGAGCTTAAAGGCGAGGGCGCCGGCGGAGACCTGAACACCGACGGCGGAGGCGGTGCCGTGGCCGGCGCCGACGAAGGCGGTGACGGAGGAGGCGGTAATCTCCAGGAGATCGGTGGTCTTGAGGATGGTGAAGTTGCCGGTGGCGACGACGAAACCACCGAGGTTGAGGCGGAGACCGGTGCCGGTGACACGGCTGGTGGCGCCGGGAGCGGTCAGGGTGACCACGGAGTCGCCGACCTCGATTTCAAGCGAGGTGGAGACATTGGCGGCGAAGGTGGAGTGGATCAGCTCCAGGGTGCCGGTGAGGGAGACGAGGTCGTCGGCCGAGACGAGGCCGCCAGTGCCGCGCACGCCGACGGCGTAGGCACCGCTGGCGAGATCGATGGTGAGGGCGAGCAGACCGTCGGTGAGGCTGACGCCCGTGGCGGAAGCGGTGCCGTAGCCGGTGCCGACGAAGGCCTCGACGTTGATCGCGCCGACCGAGATCACCTGGTCGGTAGAGTTGAGTTCGAAGGTGAACTCGCCCGCGAGGCGGGCAAAGGTGCCGACGCTCAAGACGGCGTCGCCGTAGACCTGGGTGATGCCGGTGGGAATGGAGGCGGAGACGGTGCCGCCGGGCGTCTCGATTTCGAGTTCGAGGTCGGTCGGGACGTTGCCGGTGATGAGAGTGAGGTTGGCGGTGAGCGTGGTGGCGGGCACGCCGACCAAGGAAGCGGTGCCGCGGGCGGCGAGGGCATATTGACCGACGCCGGGGAGGATGAGCAGGGCGAGCGAACCGTTGGCAAGGCGGATGCCGGTGGCGTCATCAAACACCAAGGCGCCGTTATCGACGGTGACGCCGGCGCCCAGGAAGGCGGTGACATTGGTGGCGCCGATGAGGATGCGGTCCAAGGTGGCGGGCGGCGGGGTGAGCTCGGCGGCGACCTCGAGAAGGGCGAGAGATTGACCGGCGAAGGTGCCGGCGAAGGCGACGCGGTAGTGTCCGGCGGCGGCCGAGGTAACGGAGACATCGGCGTTGTCGAGGTCGATGAGAGCGGCTTCGAGGGCGGACTGGAGCTGGAGCGCGGTGGCGTCGAGCGGGAGGGCGGCCGTGGTGTAGTCCACACCTTGGTAACGCAGCGACACGGTGAAGGTGCCGGGCAGGTCGGCGGGGCGATCAAGAATGATTTCTTGGATGGAGCCGCCGGGCGCGTCGCCGATACGCTCGGTGGTAACAACGGCGGTGAGGGCGCCGGTGGAGGCCGTCTTCGCGCCGCCGGCGGAGGTCACGGTGACCGAAGCGGGGGTGGCAGCGACGGTGGTGTTGACCACAAGGGCGGGCGGCGAGGTGCCGGCCAGCGCGCCGCCAAAGGCGATGGTCCAGACGCCGGCTTTGTCCGAAGTGACGGTGGTGGTGCCGGCGGAGCCGAGCACGGTGTTGAGGGCGGCCTGAACCTGGGCGGCGCTGGCGGAGGTGGAGAGGGCGGCGGTGGCGTAATCGCGGCCGCCGATGGTGAGACGGAGGCTGAAGGTGGCGGCGACGGCGGAGGTGATGGCCACGGTCTGGGAAGCGGAGGTGGCACCCTTGCCCTGGGTGACGGTCTCGATGGTGACGCGGCCACCGCGGAAGTCGCCGAAGTCGGCCGACATGTCAGGGATGTCCTCGAAGCTGCGGGCGTTGATGAAGGTGACGAAGTAGCGCTGCTGGCTGATGGTGGAGGTGGAGTCGAACTCGACGCGCACGTTGCCCGGACCGACATTGCCCAGCACCTCGAGGGCCTCGGCGATGTAACGTTTGTTGTTGGTGATGTCGGACGCGGCAAAACGAATATCCTCGGTGGTGCGATTGCCTACGGTGAGGGTGTAGGTGCCGGCGCCCTTTAGGGAAGGATTGTGAAGGGTGATGGCGACGACCTCGCGGGTGGCGGCGGCGGTCACGGTGCTGGTGGTCACGGTGACGGCGGGAGCGGGGAATTCGGTGGAGACGCTGAGCGCGGAGAAGGAGCGCCCGGCCAGCGTGCCGCCGACCTCGACGCGATAGTTGCCTTGGCCGAGCGAGGAGATGGTGAGCGCCTCGGGGATGAGGGGGGACAAGGAGCCGAGCGCGGTGCGAAGCTTGGTGATGGTGGTGGCGGTATTCTCGGTGCCGACCAGATCGAGCACGGCGGTGGCGGTGCCGAGGCGGAAGGTGAAGGTGCCGCGCGGAGTCGAGGAGCCGAGGGCGACGGTCCAGACTTGGGAAACGAAGGTGCCGGATTCGACGAGGTTGACCGCGAGCGCGGGGACATCGGTGGCGGCGAGGGCGCCGGTGAAGCGGACGCGGAAGCTGTGGCGACCGGTGGAGGGAGAGCCGGCGTAGGTAACGATCACGCCGTCGTCGCCGATTTCGGACAGGTTGCGCAGGGCGGCCTGGATGGCGGCGGCCATGGCGGCGGTGTCGGCGAGGTTGAGCGCGAGGGCGAGCGTGGTCTGGCCGCGGAAACCGAGGGTGAAAGTGCCGTAGGCGAGCGAGGCGGCGTTGAAGGTGAGCAGTTGTTCCTCATCCTGGCCGGCGGCGGGAGCGGAGATCTCGGTGACGGTCGAAGGCACGCCCTCGGCGACGCTTTGGATCCAATCAACAACGCCCGGGGCGGATTCGAAGACAAAATCGGCCGAGAGACTGATGGAGCCGGCAAGGCTCAAGATGCCGGAACCCTGGATGCGGGTGGTGTTGGCACCGATGGTGGCGGGAGTGGCGGCAAAGGCGCCCTCGTCGAGGGTGACAGAGTCGGCGAAACGGTTGATCTCGACCAAGAAGTCGCCGGAGAGGACGGCTTGGTCGATGCCGACGATGGCAACGGAGCCGCGGGCGACAAAGGCGAAGCGGCCGGCGGTGGTGCCGGAGAGCTGAATGAAGACGGCAAAGTCGGCGTCGCTGATCTTGACGCCGGTTTCGTTGGATTGACCGAAGCCGGAGCCGGTGAAGAGGACGAGATCGGAGCCGGAGGCGACGAGGCGGTCGTTATCGACGGAGAAGGTAAAGTCGCCGCTGGCGGCGACGAAGCCGGCGAGGTTGAGGTCGAAGTCGCCCGAGACGGAGGTGGTCGCGCCGGGAGCGGCGGCGGTGAAGGCGGACGAACCGATGGTGACGTCGAAGTCGGTGGCAGCGGTGAAGGTGGAGGTGGAGAATTCGGCCGAGCCGGAGGCGACCAGACCGGCGACACCGACCAAGGCGACGTCACCGCGACCGGCGAGGGCGTAATGCTTGGAGGCGAAGTCGAGCTTGAAGGCGAAGGAAGCATCGGAGACGAGCACGCCGACGGCGGAGGAAGTGCCGTAGCGGGCGCCGAGGAAGAGCTCGATGGCGGAGCCGGAGGCATGGAGGGCGGCGGCGTCCTTGGTGAAGAGGAAGTCGCCGGCCACGACCACGGAGCCGCCGAGTTCGAGACGACCCTGCTCGACCACGACCTGCGCGAAGGCCACGCCGTCGGCGGCGATCTCGCCGTCGGCGAAGGTGAGGGCGACGTCTTCGCCATCGAGGGTGAAGGACTCGTCGTAGGTCGAGGCGCTCTCGTTGAGGCGGACGGTGACCAAGGCGCTCAGCACGACGCCGGGCAGGCCGACGAGGCGGGCCTGGCCGCGCACAAAACCGAGCTCGATTTTGGAGGCGTCGTCGACGCGGACAAAGGCGGCGCTGCCGTTGACCAACTCGATGCCCACCGGGGTGGCGCCGGTGTTGTCACCGAGGAAGACGCGGACGTTGTTGCCCACGATGATCTGCACGGTGGCGTTGTTGATGACGACGGACTTGAAGAGGAAGTCGCCCTCGATCTCCACGCCGGGCATACGGATGGTGAGATTGTTGATGACGATGCGCTGGAAGGGACCGGCGCCGAGATTGAGGCGGCCGAAGACTCCGGTGACGTCGACGGCGGCGGAAGTGGAGTTGATTTCGAGCAGGGCCTCGGCGCCGGCGCCGAAGTCGGGACCGAAGCCGGCGTTAACGACGAAGGCGAGGGTGCCGGCGACGCCGGCGGGGGTGAGGAGGAACACGCCGCGGGCGTCCTCGATGCGAATGCCGGAAGCGCCGCTGGAGGCGTCCGAGAAGCTGTCGATGACGACGTCGGAGAAGGAGACGAGGGTGATGCGGTTGCCGTTGGCGGAGGTGGTTTGCTCGAAGGCCACGCGACCGGACATATCGATGCCGGCGAGCTTGAGGGAAACAGGGGTTTCGGCGGTGCCGGCGATGACGCGGAAGAGGCGGCCGGCGGGCAGGTCGAGGGAGAGCGTTTCGGCGCCGACGGCGATGGACTCGGCGACGGGCTCGGAGCCGGTGTTGAACTCGACCGTGAACGGCGAGGGATCGATTTCGAGGGCGCCGAGATTGGAGCTAAGGGTGGCGGTGAGGCGGCCGGCGGAGCCGTTGGCGTTGACCACGATGAAGCCGGTGCCGGCGGCCAGGGTGACAAAGGTGGTGGTGCCGTTGCCGAGGGTGGCGCCAAAGTTGGCGACCGCGATGCGAACGACGGTATCGCCGTCGGTGGTGGTGGAGCGATGGAAGGTGAAGTCGCCGCCGATGCGGACGATGCCGGCGAGGTCGGCCGCGACCGTGAGAGCGGTGAACGCGTAGTAAGGCGCGGCGACCGTGCCTGCGGGGGCGGCCAAGGTGGCGGTGACGGTGCCGATGGTGATCGGGGTGGACGTGATCTCGGCGCCGGTGGTGTTGTAGACGATGCCGACCGACGCGGCGGTGACATTGGCAAAACCCGCGCCCGAGAGGAAGAAGCCGGTGCCGAGGACATTGAGGGCCATGCCGCCGGAGGAGGGCAGGCGGAGGGCGAAGGTGCCACCGGTGAAGCCTACCGAGAAGGCACCGAGGGTCAGGGAGGCGGAGAGGTTGGCGCCGACGGCGGTGAGCGTGTCGGCGGTGAGGTCAAAGCCGATGTCCCCGCGCAGCTCGATGCGGCCAGCGAGAGCAAGCGTGAGGCCGAGACCGGCGACGTCACGGGCACCGGCGGAGAGGGACCGCTCGACCCCGGCGAGCTCGAGGGTCTGGGCGGTGGTGAAGGTGTTGCGGTTCAGGCTGACGGTGCCGGAGAGGGTGACGTCGGGCACGCCGACGAGTGCAACCGTGCCCCGGGCGGTGAGAGCGTAGTGGCTAGCGTTGGCACCGCCGGTGACGAGGCGGAGGGCAAAGGCGGCGTCGCTGATCCGGATGCCGACGGGAGAAGCGGAGGACGCATCGCGACCGAGGAAGGCGGTGACGTTCTCGGCGGTGGCGTCGAGTTGGTCCCCAGACTTGGCAAAAGTGAAGGCACCCGAGAGGGTGGCGAAGTTGAGCAAGCCGAGGGTCAGCTGGCCCTTGATGGTGGTAAGGCCGGCGGCGGCGACGAGGGAAACGACCTCGCCGGCGACACGCACGTCGAGTTCGAGATCTTCCGCGAAGGTGGAGGTGATGATTTCCAACTCTCCGGAGATTTCGAGCCCGGTTACGCCGACCAGGGCGACGGAGCCGGAGCCGCCGACGGCGTAACGGCCGGAGGTGAAGTCGTAGAGGAGGGCGAACAAGCCGTTGGTGACGGACAAGCCGACGCCGGTGGTGGCGTTGCCGGTGCCGATGAAGGCACGGACGGCGGTGGCGGCGACCACGAGCTCTTCGGCGTCGCGGTAGAAGGTGAGGTTGCCCGAAAGGCTGACCACGTTGGCGACGGAGAGGGTCAGGTTTTGGCCGGTGACCACCAAGGCGCCGGCGGGCACGGTGATGTCGTCGCCGCCGACGTCGTCGAAGTCGCGATCATCGGTCTCGGTGGAGACGAGCACGCGCACGGTCCCGGAGGCGGAGAGAGCGGACATGCCGGAGAGGGAAAGTTGACCCTGGGCGGCGAGGGCGAAGCGACCGGTGGCGAATTCGAGTCGCAGGGCGAAAGAAGCGTCGGTGACGAGCACACCGACGACAGCGCTGGTGCCGTAGCCAGTGCCGATGAAGGCCTCGATGTCGGAGCCGCGAACGTCGAGGGTGTCGGTGGACTTGGTGAATGTGAAGTCGCCGGCAAGCAGGAGGTGGTCGCCGATGGAGAAGCGGAGACCCTCGCCCTTTACGACGCTGACGCCGGTCTCGACCGTAATGGTTTCGCCGGTGACGCCGCCGAAGTCGTCAAACACGACGTCGGAAGCGGCGGTGCCGTGCAGCACGGTGATGGTGCCAGCGAGCTCGACCTCGGGCACGCCGAGCAAGGTCACGGTGCCACGAACAGCGACGGCGTAGGCGGAGGTGGTCAGGTCGAGCTCCAGGGCGAGCGAACCGGCGCTGAGGGCGAGGCCGATGGCGTCATCGGAGTCGGCGCCGGCACCGACGAAGGCGTTCACGGAAGAGGCGGTGATCGCGAGGGTGTCGGTGGTCTTGAGCACGGTGAAGTCGCCGGAGGCGGTGACGAAGCCACCCAACGAAAGCTGGAGATCGGTGCCGGTGACACGGCTGACCGAACCGGGGGCGGTGAGTTGGAGTTCGACCGAGCCGACTTCGACCGTGAGCTCGATGTCGGTGCCGACGTCGTAGGTGGAGTGGATCAACTCCAGGGTGCCGGTGAGACGGACAAGGTTGTCGGTGGAAACCAGGCCACCGGTGCCGCGTAGACCGACGGCGTAACGACCGGCGTCGGTGCCGGCGAGGGAGACGAGGAGGGCCAGCGAACCATCGTTGAGTTGCAGACCGGTGGCCGACGGAGTGCCGCGACCGGAGCCGACAAAGGCGGTCACGGCGTCGGCGGCGAGGATCAGGGTGGAATCGACGGAATCGAGCGAAACAGTGAAGTCGCCGGACAGGTGGACAAAGTCACCGAGGGTGAGGGAGGCGGAACCGTAAACCTGGGTGAGGCCGGTGGGAATCTCGGCGGTGACGGTGCCGCCGGGGGTCTCGATTTCGAGTTCGGCGTCGGCGGGCAGGTTGCCGGTGATCAGGGTGAGGGTGGCGGTGAGGTCGGTCTGGGGAACCCCGACCAAGGAGGCGGTGCCGCGCGCGGCGATGGCATATTGACCGAGGGAAGGATAGAGCACGAGGGCCAGCGAGGCGTCGCTAAGTTCGATGCCCTTGGCGGCGGCGGTGTCGTAGCCGACGCCGAGGAAAGCGGTGACGTTGATCGCGCCGACCACGATTTGCTGCACGGTGACCGGGGGCGGGGTCAGCTCGGCATCGGCATTGAGCAGAGGGAGGGTGACGCCGGCCAAAGTGCCACCAAAGGCCACGCGATAAGCGCCGGCGGCGGAGGAGGTGACGGAGACGGTGGCGCCCTCGTAGTCGAGCAGCGCGGTCAACAAGGCGAGGCGAACCGCGTCGGCGGAAGCGTCCAGCGGGAGGGCGGAGGTGGCGTAGCGCACGCCCTCGTGACGGAAGGAAAGGGTGAAGGTGCCGGGGGCGTCGGCGTCGTGATCGAAAGTGATGCTCTGCACGGAACCACCGGGGGCGCCGCCCTGGCGATCGGTGGAGACGAGGCCGGTGAAGGCGCTGGTCTGGGCGTTTTGGGCTCCGCCGGTGGAGAGCACGGTGACCGAGGCGGCGGGAGCGGACGAAGTCGGATTAACGACGGTGAGCGGGGGCGAGGTGCCGGAAAGCGCGCCGCCGAAGGCGATGGTCCAAATGCCGGCGGAGGTGGAGGTGACGACGGCGTTGCCGGCCGAGCCGAGGGTGGTGTTGAGTGCGGCTTGGATCTGGGCGGCGGTGGCGGAGGTCGACAACGGAGCGGAGGTGTAAACGGTCGAACCTACGGTGAAGCGCAAGGAGAAGGAGCCGGCGACGGAGGTGGGGGCGAGGGTGAGGGTCTGGCTGCCGGTGGAGGCCGGGCCGCCCTGGGTGCGGGTCTGGACGACGACCGAGCCGTCGGAGAAGGAGCGGAGGTAGTTGGCGGTGAGGTCGCCGATATTTTGACCGGCGCGGGCACCGACGAAGGTGACGATGTAGCGCTGGGACTTGATGGTGGACGTCTGGTCGAAGACGACGCTGACATTGCCCGGGCCGATGGCCTTGAAGCTTTCGAGCGCCTTGCGGATGCGCTCGGCGTTCATTTCGACCTGATTGTCGGCGAAGCGGATGGAGACGGAGGTGCGGTTACCGAGGGTGAAGCTGTAGGTGCCGGAGGCGAGGAGATCGGGGTCGTTAAGAGTGATCCAAACCACCTCGTTGGCGGAGGCGGTGCCGAGGGTCGGGGTCACCGTGACAACGGGGGTGGTGAAGGTGGACTCGACGCTGAGAGCGGGCAGGACTGCGCCGGTGAGCGAGCCGCCGACGGCGACGCGGTATTGGCCGGCGCCAAGCGACGTGACGGTGAGCAACTCGGCGCTGAGCGGGGCGAGGCGGCCGAGCGTGGCGCGGAGGGCAGCGGTGATCGTGGCGAGGCTTTCGGTGCCGGTGAGGCTGAGGGAGGCGGTGGGGCCGGAAGCGCCGAGGCGGAAGGTGAAGAGGCCGGCGGGGTTGGCGAGACCGAGGTTGATGCGCCAAGCTTGGGAAGTGACGGTGCCGGCGCCCTGGATGGCGAGGGCCAGGGGAGCGACGTCGGTGGCGGCGAGGGCACCGGTGAAACGGACGCGGAAGGCGATCTGGCCGTCGGCGGGGCCGCCGTCGTGGGTTACGACGACATTGCCGGCGCCGATGGAGGCGAGGTTGCGCAGGGCGGTCTGGATGGCGGCGGCCATGGCGGTGGGCGACGCGAGATTGAGGGCGATGGAGACGGTAGTCTGACCGCCGTAGGAAAGAGTGAAGCTGCCGTAGGCCTGGTCGGCGGCGGTGAAGACGATGAGCTGCTCCTCGTCCACGCCGGCGGAGGGGGGCGTCAGTTCGACGACCTGGGAGCGAACGCCGCGGGCGAGACCCTCGATCCACTCGGCGACGGCGGGAGCGGAGGAGAAGGTGAAGTCGCCAACGACCACGACGGAACCGGCCAGGTTGAGTTGAACGGAGCCAGTGATGGACGTGACGGAAGCGCCGGCGGTGAGTGACACGGCACCGGTGCCGACACCGAGCACGAGGGCTTGATCGGTGGTGAACTGGTTGACGATGACGGTGAGCTCGCCCTGAAGGGTGACGCCGTTGAGACCGACCAAGGAGCCGACGCCGCGCACGCCGACCACAAAGCGGCCGGCATTTTCGCCGGTCAGTTGGATGCGCAGGGCGAAGAGGCCGGCGGTGACCTTGATGCCGGATTCGGAGGCGGTGCCGAAGCCGGAGCCGGCGAAGACAATGAGGTTGGCGCCAGCGGCGACGAGCTGGTCGGCGGTGCGGGTGAAGGTGAAGTCGCCGCGGAGCACGACGAAGCCGGCGACGTTGATATCGATGTCGGAGGCGGAAACTTGGACAAAGGATACGCCGGCGGAGGCGACCTCGTCGGCGGCGAAGTCGAGGGTGACGGTGTTGCCGTTGAGCTCGAACGATTCGGAGTAGGCGGCGTCGGTTTCGTTGATGCGGATGGTGGCGGTGGCGTCGAGGGTGAGGCCGGAGAGGCCGACGGAGCGCACGCGGCCGGTCACGGAACCGAGCTCGATGTTTTCGTCGCCGATCTCGAAGCGGATGAAGACGGCGGTGCCGTCGGTGAGTTCGAGACCGACGCGGCGGCCATCGGTGTTGTCGCCGACGAAGACGGTGACGTTGTTGCCGACGATGGCCTGGACGGAGTCGGTGCCGATATCGACCGTGACGAAGGAGAAGTCGCCAGTGATCTCGACGCCCGGGAGAGTGAGGGCGAGCTTGTTGATGACGACGCGCAGATAATCGCCGGCGGGAAGATTGAGCGAGCCGAAGGGACCGGTGGCGGTGGCGACGAGACCGGTGTTGTTCACTTCGAGCACAAAGTCGCCGTTCAACGCGGGAATGGTGCTGCGGAAGGTGAGCGTGCCAGCGACACCGGACGACGAGAGGAGGAAGAGACCGCGCGCATCTGTGACGCCAACCGGAGAGGACCCGACTCCAGCGACCGAGGAGCCAAGGGTGACGGAGACTTCGGAGAAGTTGATCAAGGTGACACGTTCGCCGGAGGACGTGCTTTGTTCAAAGGCGACACGGCCGCGCATGACGAGACCGGCGACGGTGAGTTCGAGCGGGTCGCCGATGACGCGGAAGTAAGTGCCGGCCGGAAGGTCGAGCGAGAAGGAGTCGGAGCCGGTGGAGATGGTCTCGGCCACGGCGGTCGGCATGGTGTTGAGCTCAAGCGTCAGGACGGAGGGGGCGAGGCTGATGCCGGGGACACCGTTGAGGGCGGCGGTGACGGTCACAGAGGCGGCGACTCCGGTGGGGGTGACGAGGAAGGCGCCGGTGCCGTTGGTCAGGGAGAGGAAGGTGGAGGTGCCGTCGCCGAAACCGAAAGCGAGATTGGTCACGCCTACGCTAACCACGGTATCGCCGTCGGCGGTGAGCACGCGAGAGAAGGCGAAGTCGCCGGCGAAGGTCACCAGATTGGCGAGGTGAACGCTGACGCCAGTGGCGACCAAGGCGAGGTAGGGCGAGGCGAGTGAACCGGAAGGAGCGGTGATCTGGCGCTCGGTGTCGCCGAAAGCCACCGTGTAGGCGACGGCGGCGTCGGTGTTGTTGAAGGTGACGGAGACGGAGGCGGCGGTGGCGTTGGTGAAACCGGCGCCGGTCAAGACGAGTGCGCCTGAGCCGGAGAAGGCGAAGCGACCGTTGGCGAGGATGCGCAGGGCGAACTCACCGGAGCTGAGACCGGCGGTGAAGCCGCCGACACCAACGGTGGCCGAGAGATTTTCGCCCAAGGCGACG
>CAYNUW010000034.1:0-10909 GCA_964400455.1 uncultured Akkermansia sp.
GTGGTTACTTTACGAGCAGGCCGTAGGTGTCGCAGGCAGACCAGTCGGCGGTCCAGAGGTTGACGGCGGTGGGGTTGAAGGCTCCGCGGTAAGGCAGTACCACGTAGTTCGCGGCGGCACCGACTGCGGCATCCTCGTAGACGGGGCTGGCATCGGGGACGATACCGTCGTCATCGACGGGGCGGGGGTCGAACCGGAGGTTGGCGGGCAGGGTGCCACCGGTGGGGACGTTCGCGAAGCTTACGTTGCCAGCGAAGATGTTTTGATTGGCTTCGGCGGCGAGGAGACCCTCGATGGTGCTGTCGGCGGAACCGGCGATGACCCAGTCCTGCACGGTGGAGAACTCGCCCTGGAAGGTGACGCCCTTGAAGTAGGAGCGGCCCTTGACGAACTGATTGACGGTTGAGGTCGTGCCAGTGGCGCGGTTGTCAACCTCGATGGAGCCGGCGGTGACGGCGAGGGTCTCGGTGTTAAAGGCGCGGCCGGCATTGACAATGATGCTGTTCACGAGGCGAACGCCGGCCTGGTCGCGGATGTGGAGACCGTGAGAGAAGTTGCCGGCGCCCTTGTTGCCCACGAAGGTGGCGTTCACGATGGTGAACATGGAGTAGGGGGTGCGGGTGGCAGTGGCGGGACCGCCGGTGACGGCATCGAAACCATTGACGCCTTCGTTTTCGTAGCTGCCGTCCCACTCGCCGAGTTTGTCGGTGAGGTTTTGGGCAACCACGAGCAGGTTTTGCACGGTGCCGCGGTAACCGACATCGAGGTCGAGGCCGTCGTCTTGGGGCGCGATGATGGCGACGTTGGAGAGGTTGACCGTGCCGCCGAAGATCTCGACGCCGTCGTCGGTATTGCCCCAGATCTCGATGTTATTGATGGTGGTGCCGTTGCCCACGCCGCCGAGGGTGAGGCCGTTGAGCTCGTTGTTGGCGGACAGATTGGCGCCGCCGTGGCGGATGGAGGCGTAGGTCAGCACGCCGCTGTTGTCGTTATCGTTGAAGCCGCCGAAGCGATCGTCGCCGGACAGGTAGACGGAAGCGGTGGTGGGGATGCCTTCGACCGAAGAGAGGTCGTCGGTGGTGGCGGTCTTGAAGCCGTCGGTGAAGAGTTCGACGGCTCCGGTGCCGTCGCGGTCGACGTTGGTGGAGGCGTTGCCGAGGATAACGACGCCACCATTCAAACCGGCGACGAGGGGGCTCTGCGGAGCGGTGCGGGGAGTGGCGTCCCAGAAGGTCGGGTTGGCACCGGAGGCGCGGCCGCCGGTGGAGGAGGTGGCGGAGGTGGTGAAGATGATGGGCTCGGCAGAGTTGCCCTGAGCGATGAGCTTGGCGGAGCGGGTGATCAGAAGGGTGCCGGGGTTGAATTGGCTAGCGGCAGTGTTGCGGGGCTGGCCGCGAACGACGGAGTTGGCGGGGATGACGAGGGTGCCGTTCTTGATCGCGACGATGTTTTCCAAGATCACGCCATCGCCCATGTTCTCCCAGATCCAGGTGCGGGTGGCGGGGTCGAAGGTGCCACCGTAGGTGAGCGAGGGGTCGGCTGCGGCGAGATCAATGACGGTGGACACGGTGCCGTCGTTGGCGCCGATGTAGACGGGAGCGGCGAAGGCGGCGGTGGCGCCGATGCAGGCAAGGAGGCTGAATTTAGCGAGGTTCATGAGCAGTATTTTATTACAGGGTGAGGATTGAGACCGCCGTTTCGCGGTCGGTGGTAAGACTGTGGGGCGTCTGTGACTTAATCGTGGCGGTTGTGTGACAAACGCGTGAGATTACTCCCGTTCAGAACACGCAGGTGGCGGTTATGGAATAAGAGCGGCCGTCATGGAATGAGCGATACACGATGGTGTCGCGGGTGGCATCTGGATCGGCCACCAGGCGGCGCTCCGGGTCGAAGAGGTTGCGGACCGAAGCATTGACGCGCCAACGCTCGCTGAGGCGCTTGGAGAGCGTGAGGTCCCAGCGCGAATAGCCCTCGGTGTAGGTATCCCAAGTAAGTTCGTTTACTTTGAGGAGCGTGTCGCTGATCTGGAAATACGAGAGCGTCACGGAGAGGTCGACCGGACGGACGTCCCAGGTAAGGTAGGCATTGGCGATCCACTCCGGCTGGTCGTAGAGCGGGCGTTCGTCGGGCACGGATCCCCCGTCTTGGGCAGGATTCAGCTGGCGCCGTTCGTAGCGTGAATCGCGGGCCACGGCGGCATCCAGGAAGGTGTAGTTGCCACCAAACGTGAGTGAGTCAGCCCACTCGCCGAGGAAGCCGAGGTTCTTTGCGGCTTCCAACTCCAAACCATCGATCGCGGCATCGTTTTCGTTGTTCACGAAGGTGGAGATCGATTGAAGGGTCGTGCTGAAAATGCTGACCCGCTCGATCGGGTTGGAGATGTCTTTACGAAACAAACTGATCGCGAAGGTATCCGTGGAGCTGGGGCTGAAATACTCGATGCGAAAGTCATAGCTGCGCACTTCGCTCACCGTCAGGCCGTCATTGCCGTGCACATACTCGTCGGCGATGCGGTCGATGGTGAAATATGAGCCGACTTCGCGAAAGGAGGGGCGCGCCGTGGTCTCGGAGTAGGCGAGGCGAACGTTGAGGCTTTCGCGGGGCGTGTAGGTGAGGGCGGCGGCGGGCAGGTAATCGGTTTCGTCGATCTCGCTGGTGAAGGTGGTCGGCAGCGCGGCGACGTTGGGCAGGACGCCGGTGCGGGCGCGTGCCAATTCGGCATAGAAGTCCCGGCTGCCGACGTTGCCGACCCGACCTTGGCCCGTGGTGACCAGACCGAAGTCTTCGACACGTGCGCCCACCATCAAGTCGAGGGCCTTGGCCCTGGGTTTGTCCTTAAGCAGGGAAAAGGTTCCGGAGAGGTATACAGCGTCCAGGTGGCGTTCGGCCTCGGCGGAGGGGCTGCCGAAGGAGAGGATGCCGTACCCCGCCGGTGGCGAGGGCTGGTTGGCCAGTTCGTAGAGAAAATGATCGTAGGAGAAGCCGTTAACGCCGCCACCCTGAAGGCTGAAGGAGTCTTCTCGGTAGTCGCGCGAGGTGCGGTCAAAGTAATAGCCGTAGCGCAGCCGGGAGTGCTCGCGCACCGCGTCCGCAGCGGTTTCCAGGTCGATGCGACCGGCGAGCGTGTCTTCGACCGTGTCGCGCCAGTAGCGGGTGTAGGGCGCGAGACCCTGTGAGCCACCGAAATCCGCGACGATGTTGTTGAGCGCTTGGCCGAAGTTGTTCGAGGACGAACGGAAGGGGCTGATGAGATACTCCGGCTCCTGCTGACGCGCTTGAAGGCGCGCCAACGTCCAAGTCAGGTTGGTGTCGAGGTCGGCCGTAAAGTCATGTTCGCCGCCGACGGAGAAATCGAACAGATGGCGTTGGCTGTAGTAGATTTCATCCTGTCCGTTGAGACCGGCCACGTTGAGTTCGGGCCGGAGCGGTTGTCCGGCGTTTACTTCCGAGCGCGCGGTCTGCACTTCCTGCCAAGTATTGCCCGAAAGACCGTTGTAATCCCTGGCGTAGCGCTCCAGGCCGATCTGGCTCCAGAAAGCAGATGCCCTAAACAAATGGCGTTCGTTGGCGGCAAAGCCGACACTGCCCAGGAGGCCCCAGCGGTTTTCGAGCTCGAACTCTTCGTAGTCCGAGATTTCAGCCTTGATGACGCGGTTGGCGGTGCCGTCGGCAAAGGCGCCTTGGGTAGCGTCGCCGACGGACTGACGAAAACCGGTTTCAGAGGAGGCGCTGCGATCTTGGGAGTAGGAAACCGAGTATCCGAGTTTCCGTCCACTCGTCTCATCGATGACCTTTAAATCTTCGTGGGAAAAAGCAAAGCGCCCGCCGATGGGGAAATCTTCACGTCTCAACCCGTTGGTCGTCCCGGGCGATTTCACGTAGGCGAGAAGGGCGGGATCGGCCACGCCGGGGTTAGTGGGGCCTGGGTAGGGGCGTCTTTCGTCGACGCCGAGACCGAAATGATCGAGCGGGCCGCCGGTTTTTGCGCCCAGGACGGATTCGTTTTTGAGCAGGCCTTCGTCGGCGCGAACCCCAAACTGAACTTCGGTCTTTTTGCCTTCGGGCATTGGGCGAGTGCGCAAATCTATCCCCGCCCCCGACGCCGTGCCGGGCAATCGCGGGTCGTAGGCTTTGGTGATGACAATCGCATCGACCAACTTGCCCGGAAAGATATCGAGTTGCGGACTTTGCCGCTCCGGATCTGAACTGGGCAAAACTATGCCATCAAGCATCACCGGGTTGTAGCGCTCGGCAAGTCCACGAACTACCGCGAAGGAACCCTTGGAGGTGGTGGACAAGCCCGGAACACGAACGACGATATCCGCCACGTCGGTGCCGATGAACTTTCCGAAGTCGCTCGCGGACAACATATCTACTGCGACATCCGCCTGTTGACGAACGGTTACGACGCTGTTTTTCACGAGGTCCGATTGCACGACGAGGTCATCGAGCATGTAGACTTCGCTATCGGCGGCGACGGTGGCACCGGCAGACGAGGCGCCGTTGTCCGCTGCCGGAGCTTGCAGGGCCGGGCTGGGCGTCAGCGGCTCGGCGGCCACGGATTCAGACTGGGCGAACGATTCGGAGGCGAGGCCGGTTAGACCCAGCGTCAAAGAGAGACCGGCGCGGCGCAGGGAGCGCGAAAAGTGAACGCGCGAACAGTTGGCCGTGCAGATGCGAGGTAGATTCGACATATCTGCGGAACAAGATTTTCCCGCATTTTAGCCTCAAGGAAATAGGCCGGGTTCACCTTGAATTCACCTGGTGGATACCAGACTGTAACCTTGGTTACGTTTGTGTTACTAAACGGCCCCGTCTGCGCATCCCGGTCTCTTGGTGGCCGCGCTTCACCACGCATGACTTTCCGATCAAGTCCCGGTTCGGAATCCGCCAGAGCTTGGGGCAACAGCGTGCGCTCGATTCAGTCGCTTTCCGCGCTGAAGCCTGGCGTCGTCAGGACGGCGACTTGATCTGGCCAAGCGGTCAGGTTGATCCCGCTTCGGGGTTCAACTGGCTCGCGGAGTCCGGCGGCGTTGCTGCAATTGTTCACTTGCTAACCGGAGCAGGGCGGCCAGCTCGGTCTGCGTAAAAGGTTTGGCGAGGTAGCCGTCCATGCCGGCGGACAGACACGTTTCTTTGTCACCGGCGAGCGCCCGGGCGGTCATGGCCACGATCCATGGACGGCGGCTCAGGGGTTCCCTTTCGCAGAGGATTCGCGTCGCCATCAAGCCATCGAGGACCGGCATCTGCACATCCATCAAAACCAGATCGAACGGTTTTAGCGCGAGGACGGCCAAAGCCTCTTCTCCGTTGGCGACAAAGACCGGTTGATAACCGAGTCTGCCCAGCAGGGTGCCCGCCATCTGCTGATTCAGCGGATTGTCTTCCGCCACCAAGATACGCAGTGGGCAAGCGAGTGCAAAATGGGTGTCTTGGACCTCTGGGTGGCCTGTCGGAGTGCAGGCATCCATCACGCTTGAGGAGGCCGCGCTCGGCGTCGGTGACAGCGGCAAACGCACGCGGAAGCGTGAGCCCACCCCTACTTGGGATTCGACGTCGATGTCGCCTCCCAGTTGACGGGCGAGCCGCAGTGCGATGGCCAAGCCCAAACCCAAGCCGCCACGGGCGCGCGTGGCGGAGGCGTCGAGCTGCGTAAACGCCTCGAAGATCATCTGCAGACGTTCCGGGGGTATGCCTATTCCCGTGTCACTGACCGACACCTCCAGATGGGAATCGGCCGCGGTGCCAGTCCGGCAGGTCGCGTGCAGCACGATTTTACCCTGGGGTGTAAATTTCACCGCGTTGGAGAGCAGGTGGAGCAGGATTTGACGCAAGCGGGCGCAATCGCCGGGGATTTTTTCCGGCAAGTCCGGTTCTATCTGCAGTTCAGCCACCACCGCGGAGCTAGCCAAACGGGGAGTGATGCTGTTGATGACGCCGGTAAGGCAGCAGTGGATCGAGAACTCCTCGTGCGAGGGGCGATCATGACCGTCTTCCAAACGCACGAATTCGAAGATCTGATTGACGATTTCGAGCAGCGATTCTCCACCTTCGCGGATGGCGGCGAGGTAGCGCGACTGGGCGACGTCGAGCGGGGTGTCTTTCAGCACTTCCGCCATGCCAAGCACGGCGTTCAGCGGCGTGCGTAGCTCGTGGCTCATGTTGGCGAGAAACTCCGACTTTACCCGCGCGGCCGCCTCGCTTTTCTCCAGGGCGCGGAGCAATTCGACGCGGGTATTGGCCAGTTCTTGTGTTCTTTCAGCCACTCTCCTCTCCAAGTCGGTCATCGCCGACCGATTTTGGAGGGTAAGCTCCCATTTCCGGCCCAGTGCCCGCGCGAGTTGTTGCACCTCGACGGGGTCGAAGGGTTTTTTGAGGATCATCAGTCCGTCGCACTCGGGAAACTGTCGGGCGATGTCGCCGAGGGAGTAGTCAGAGTAGGCGGTGCACAGGACGATCTGCAGGTCCGGATCGAGGGCGCGTAGACGCTGGGCGGTCTCGACGCCGTCGATACCCGGAGGCATGCGGACATCCACGAACGCGACGGCGAAAGGGCGGCCGCGTTCGAGTGCGGTTCGGGCCACGGCCAGGGCTTCCTCACCCTGGCGGGTGAAAACCAGGTCAAACGTGGCGGCCGGACTGGAGGACAGGGGGGTCGTGGAGCCCGGCATAAAGTCGCCAAAGCCGGCAAAAGGTGGGCGGGTCGATACGGACGGAGCGAGTACCTTGCGGTAATCTTCATGAATGGCGATTACGTCGTCGGCGATCAGAACACGGCGATGGTCGGGTGTCATGCGGAGAGGGTGGGCGGGGAAGGTTTTGGCGGGGCCACCGGCAGTGCGAGGGTGAAGACCGCGCCGCGTCCGGGACCGTCGCTGCGGACTTTTAAGGACCCGCCCAGGGCGCGAGCGATATTGGCGGAGTTGTGCAGGCCGAAACCGTGGCCGCCCTCCTTGGTGGTGTAGCCGAATTCGAAAATGGACACCAGTTGTTCGGGCTCGATGCCGACGCCGTTGTCTTCGACGGCGAGGTTGAGGCGGGCGTCCGCCACCGGACCCACCGTGACGCGTATCCGTGGGGCCGTTACTCCGGCGGCGACGACCGCGTCGCGGGCGTTTGCCAGCAGATTCACCAAAATTTGCACAACCGCGCCGCGATCGGCATGGACCGAGGTTTCGACGCCCTCCGCCAACACGATTTCCGCCGGGGGCAGGCGCTCCGCCGATACGCCGGAGGGTCGATAGAGCAGGATGGCTTCGTTCAAGGCCTCGAGCGCGTCGAAGGTCTCTTCGCGCCGGGCGCTTCGGGCCAGGCCTTGCTGTCGGGCCACCACATCTTTGAGGTGCTCCACTCCGGTGCGCAAGGCCTTGAGCTCAAGGCTCGCCCGTTCGAGGCCGGCGGCGGTATGTTCGACCAGGCCGAGGGCGACGCGGCGCAGCTCGGCGCCGTCCGGGTGGCCTGCGTAAACCGCCTCCGCCCGCGGGGGCGGCTGGTCAAAAAACGCTTTCAGCACGCCCAGTTCGGTCTGGGCGCGTCGGCCCAGTTGTTCGGCGAGCAGCTCGGTCGAGACGTTGATGCTGTTCAGCACATTCCCGATGTTATGCAACACACCGGTCGCCACCTCCGCCATGCCGGCCGAGTGGGAGAGGCGCAGCATTTCCCGGGTGTTTTGCCTCAGGGTTTCCTGGGCCAGTTTTCGACGTCGGATTTCCTCGTCCAGGGCGGCGAGCTGGCGCGCGAGGGTCGCGTCACGCATTCCGACTTCTTGCAGCATGGTGTTAAAGGCCCGCGCCAATTCCACGACTTCGGCTGGGCCGGATTCTTGCGTGCGCAGGGAGTAATCCTTAAGGGTCGTAACTTCCCGCGCAGTTTTGGCCAGTTCGCTCAATGGTGTGGCGACCGCTTCCTGAAAGCGGGAGGCGAGCCCGATGGCGAGAAGCGTGGAGAGTGCAAAAGCCGCGAGGAAAGCCCAACCCCAGGCGATGGCGGTGCGGCGCAGGGTCGACTCGTGATCGGTGACCACATAGAGTGAACCAAAGTACTCCCCTTCGTAGAGCACCTCGACCATGGAGGTATGCTTAAGCGCGGCGCCGGTCGGTCGGGCAGCCGGGCCGACTGGCGATCCTTGGGCGACGAAAAGACGGCCCTCGCGATCATACAGAGTGGCGGACAGTATCTGCGGGTCAAAGCGGATGGTGGACAGGGTGTCCGCCGCCGCCCGGGGATCACGAAAGGCCAACGCGACCGAAACGTTCGCAGCCAGGATGCGGGCGGTGGACTGCATGGTGTCATCTAGGCGCTGGCGAATCTGAGTGTGATGGTGGGCGAACAGAATTCCTCCCACCGCGACCAGCACGAGTCCGCAGGCCAGGAAAGCATAGTACAACGTTTCTCGCCGGATCGACCGGGTGGCGAAAAAGGTCGTCCGCTTCATGGTTCGCTCCCGTCGGCTGGTTCGCCACGTTCCCGGCCCAAGGCCAGCAGGCGGGAGCTGGCTCTGAGGCCAGAGGCGGCGGTGCGCTCGGCATCGATCGAGAAACGAAGATTGTCGCCACTCAGGTAGAGCCGCACCAAACCGCCGCGGGCCAAAAAGTTTTCTTTCATGCCAACGGTGAGCACGGGCTTGTCTCGCAGCGACGCCAGAATCGCCTCCTCCGGCAGGGTTTGTTCGCTGGTTCTGGTTTCCGGCGGCTCGATAAAGACCAGATGGGCCTCATCGAGATCAAGCGGACTGCGTAAACGGACGATACGTAGAGCCCGATCCCTTACCCGTTGCCGATCCGCGATGCGCAAAAGTGCATCTTCCAAGGGGCGGTTGCCTGCGACGACGATGACGAAGGGCCCCGAATCTTGGGCTTCGTTCGGCCAGGTGACAAAGCGCACGAAGTTAACCAGGAAGGCCGCCTTCACCGCTTCGGGATCAAACGAACGTGCTCCAGCCGACTCCGTGTTCGCGACTGGCTCACGAGCGCGCACTACGCCGATCGATGTGAGCCCGAGCGCAAGGATGCCGACGAGAAACCTGTGTCCGTAGCTGAGCACTAGAAGGAACAGGTGGCGCGCAGGACGAACGAGCGCGGAGGGTTGAGGATCAAGCCGCGGTTTTTGGGGTCTTCCCATTCGGTATCGGCCAAGTTGTAGACACTGGCTGAAAACTCCCAACGACGCCAGACCGGGGCCAGTCGAAGCGACAAATTGGCGACGGTGTAAGCATCGGTCGGAGTGCCGGCCGCATCCAAGCGACTGGCCACATGCTGCATTTCGCCGGTCAAGCGCACCCGGGGACTGGCCAAGGGCACGGAGGCGGAGAGCTTGGCGAGTTGCTCCGGTGCATCCGTGACCGCTTGTCCATTGGCGCGATTTTCGGTGCGCTGCAGCGTAAATGAAGCACTTAGCTCCACTCCGTTTTGAAAGGTGGCCGACGAGGTCAGGTCGCCGCCTTGGGTTAAATAAGTATCGCCGTTAACCAGGGTGATTTCGTCCGGGAGCAGGGGGTTGGTGCCCGTGAGGCGGGCGGTGATGAGGCGATCTGATTCCACACGATAGAGGCGAGTCTCCAGCCGCAGGGCGCTGCCGAATCTACGTTCAGCGATCAGTTCCCAGGCCTTGTTGGTTTCGGGTCCGAGGTCCGGATTGGCCACCAGGCCGTCTTCTCCGGCGTAACGCTCTTCGATGTTGGGGGAGCGAAAAGATTCTCCATAGAGGAGCTTGAGGGTGCTGGACGGGTTGAATTCCCAGATCAGTCCGGTCCGGGGCGTGAAACGCGGGTCGTAGTCCTCCGGCACATCCAAGCGACCGCCCAAGGACAACACCAACGCCGGTGTTAACTCCCAATCCAGCTGGGCAAAAGGGCTGTAATACGTGGAGGACTCGTCCACCCGGACTTCGACGTCTCCCGTAGTCACGTTCAGGCGTTCCAAGTCTTGCCGCAGGTTGGCCTGATACTCGAAGCCGGCGATGAGGCGATGGCGCTCGGCCAGCACGCCCAGCCAACGCACTTCGCCGCTAATCGACAAGGCTTGGGCACTCGGCTCCAGCGTCTCCAGGGTCCCGCTCTCATCCGGCGGAGTAAAGTTCCCCTCGTAGCGGTAGCTGTCCAGCGCGACGCGGGCGCTGAGTTCTTGCTGCGGGCTCAATTCCTTGCGGGTGCGCAGCAGGGCAAACGACCGTTCGTCGATGCCGAGGGAAGGTCGGTCGGCCGAGGTGAAGTAAACCGAGGGCGGCACTTCCTGACGACGGCGCACGTAGCCTGCCTCGCCTTCCAATCCTTTCCAAGCGAGGTGACCGTAGAGCAATTGTCGGTGCAGGTCGTTTTCCTCGTGCACCGATCTGGCGGTAAACGATGGGTGGCGGCTGCGCCAATCAGCGCCCAGGGCAAAGTCGCGCTCTCCCCGGGAGTATTCCTCGGTGGCTGAAATGGTGTATTCGAGCCCTTGGTCGGTGCGATTGCCGATGGCCACCCGGGTCTTTATGCCGGGTTCGCTCGACACGGTGGCCGACGCTTCGCCTCGGCCCAAATCTCGGCCTCGCCGCGGGACGATGTTGATCGCGCCGAAATAGGCGTTGCTCCCGTAAACCGACGAACCGGGGCCTTGGATGATTTCGACCCGTTCAATCATCTCCGGATCGAGGATGAAATCGGTGCCGATGGAGCCCTGTTGGTAGATTGCGTCGTTTATCCGGTGCCCGTCCACGAGGATAAGCGTCCGGGAGTTGTAATCCAAGGGACGGGTAAAACCACGATTGCCGAGATACTCGTAAAAGCGATCATTGCGCACGTGCATACCGGGGGCGGCGCGCAGCGCGTCCGCCAAGGTTCTCCAGCCATGGCGGCGAAAATCCTCGGCGGTAAACACGGTCACGCCGGCCGGTGCGCGGCGAATGGTTTGCTCGTATTTGGAGACGCCGG
>CAYNUW010000034.1:10919-18275 GCA_964400455.1 uncultured Akkermansia sp.
GGAGACCGATTCGACCGGCACGCGCATCAATTCTTCAAGATCCAGAATGGCCAAACGATCGCTGTCCGCCATCACGGTCCCCACTCCAGCCAAAGCCCACAGAGAAGTTCCGATTCCCAAGCGAACGGCGATTTGAAGCGGCATGTCAGGAATGCTTTATGTCTTTATCGCCTTGGAGAAGAAAAAAGTTCTCACCCTGCGGCAATTTTCTCCGGGTGCGGCCGATGCGGACCCGCCGGCCCACCGCGAAGTGGTCGGGCGGGGAGATAGGGCCTTTCCGCGCCAAGTGGTGGCGGAGGCTCGCCGATCAATCTAACCAAACGTCGGCGACGGGACGGTCGTAAACCACCGCCAGCCACGTGGCGGCGGGAGAGGTGGTGCGATCAAAACCGCGGACCGTCACCGTGCCATCCGCGCCCAAGGTGTAGGGCAAAGTTTGGTCGGTGATGACATCGTAGACGCGCAGGACCTTGTGCCGGCCCATGGGCGGCACCACGAACACATCGCTTTGGAAGTCTTTCAGGAGGCAGGCGAACACCGTGGCTTGTTTGTAGGTGTAGCCGTATTGACCGTCGACCGGTTGCCACGGGCCGCCGCGGGTCCCGTAGATGGCGTCACCGGCACGGCGCAGCCACGCGCCCAATTCGCGCAAGCGGGTTTGTTGGATGTCGGGAATGACGCCGTGGCGATCGGGGGTGACGTTGAGCAGCAGGGTCATGTTGCGCACGGCGCAGTTGGAGAGGTAGGCGACCAATTCATCGACCCCCATGGTGGTTCGCGCCAAGCTGGGTGGGTGGTAACCCCACGGGCCGCGTTGGATGCACATGCATTTGCTGTAGAGGGTCTGATCACGAATGGGACCTTTGGTCTCGCGAGCCCCCTCCTCCTCGTGGATGTCGCCCACCCAGCCGTAGCGGAGATTGGTGATGGCGTCGGGTTGGTATTTTCGGACCATGCCCATGATGCCGAGTGACTGACCGGTCGTTTCATCGATGTCCCAGTATTGCTCGGGCACGGGCCAGGGATTTTCCGGATCGAGATAGAGGCCCGGTTCGTGGAAATGCGCGGCCGACGCGTCCGACCCTTTCTGCGCCAGCCAGCCGCCGTCCCAGAAGATATGATCAATCGGGCCGTAGGCAGTGAGGAGTTTTTTCACGTTCACGTAGTTCTCCTCCTTCATCAGGCGGGCGTTCTCTTTGTTGGCGGGGTCCGAAGGGAATTTGAATTTGTTGGGCACCATCCCGGTCCCTTCGTGCTCGTAGTAGCCGGGATAGCGCCAGCTCATGGGTGAGTAGTAGAGGCCGACCTTCAGGCCCGCGGCGCGCACGGCGCTGGTATATTCAGCGATCAGGTCTCGTCCCAGGGTTTGTTGACTGGTGAAGGCGTTGGGGTGGGGACTATCAAACAGGCTGAAGCCGTCGTGATGCCGGGCGGTGAGGCAGAGCCAGCCCATGCCGGCCTCTTTGGCCAGCGCGGCCCACTCCGCGGGCCGGAAATCCTTTGCGTCAAAGTAGTTGGCCTTCGAGTCAGGGAAGGCAAAGCGGCGGTAGTTCTCAGGTCGTATGCCCTCGTTTTCCATCACCCACTCGCCGCGTCCGGGACCCGAGTAGAGGCCCCAGTGGATGAACATTCCCAGTTTGGCATCGAGCATCCAGGCCATCTTCTCGTCCGGCAGCTGAGTAACGCCTTGGTCGGTGACTAAAATCCGGGTGGCGGGCCGCGGGGGCCGCTCGGGTGGCGTGGCGGCCTGAAGTCCAAAAACGATCATGAGGAAGGCGGCGCACGGACGTAATCCGTTGCTAAAGAAAGTGGGCATGGCGGTGGGGTGGTAGCGGAATTTGTTAGACAACTTGGCTGGTTAAAAACCATGCGCAACGAAAACTGCGTTTCGCGCGTATACCCCGGAGTGACGTCCAGTGCTCGACCGAAGACGGATAAGTCCGCTCGCCAGGTCAGCCGGAAAGGGCGCGTTTGATCAGTTTTTCCGTGGTGGCGTCGGCGCCGAGGGCGACTTGGGCGCGGCGCACGGCGGCGTCGGCATCGGCGGGCTTGTAGCCCAGGGCGGACAAGGCGAGCACGGCATCGCGGAAACTGACATCACCGGCGGGGACGGCGACAGGGGAGGGCAGGCCGGCGGTGGAGATGGGCGACGTGGATGTCGCACCGACCTTGGACCGGAGCTCGACCACCAAACGCTCGGCGGTTTTTTTGCCCACGCCGGGGCACTTGGAGAGAGCCCCCACGTCGCCGTTGCGAATCGCGGCTTCGAGGATGGGCAGCGACATGCCGCTCAGGATGGTGAGGGCGAGTTTGGGGCCCACGCCCGAAACCGTCTCGATCATGGTGCGGAAAAAATCTCGATCGGCAGGTGTGGCGAAGCCGTAGAGCGTCTGGGCGTCCTCCCGGTAAATGACGTGGGTGTGCAGTTTCACCACCACGCCGGGTGCCGGAAGTTTCTCCGCCGTGGTCACCGGGATGTGCACCTCGTAGCCGAGCCCGTTGAGTTCGATCACGGCCCGCAGGGGCGTGCATTCGGAGAGGAGGCCTTGAAGGGAGGTGATCATGGGCGGAGGAAGGACGGTCGCGCGGGTTACTGCAGTCCGAGCACGTCCTGCATGTCGTAGACGCCGGCGGGCTGGGTGACCAACCAAGCGGCGGCGCGCACCGCACCGCGGGCGAAGATACCGCGGTCCGAGGCTTTGTGGGTGAGTTCGACGCGTTCGCCCAGGGCGGCGAAGAGGACGGTGTGGTCGCCCACCACATCTCCGCCGCGCAAGGCGTGGATGCCCACTTCGGACTTGGTGCGTTCTCCGGTGATGCCTTCCCGGCCATGGCGGAGGGCAGAGGCGGTGAGGCGCCGCTCCTCGAGAATGATTTCGAGCAGGCGGGCGGCGGTGCCGCTCGGCGCGTCTTTTTTGAAGCGATGGTGCATCTCCACCACCTCGGCGTCGTAGTCCTCTCCGAGCACGGCGGCGGCGCGGCGGGTGAGGGCGAAGAGAAGGTTGACCCCCACGGAGTAGTTGCCGGACCAGACGCAGCGGATTTTCGCGGCGGCGGCGAGGAGAGCTTTTTTTTCTTCGGCGGGGTGTCCGGTGGTGCCGATGACGAGGGCTTTGTTTTGTTGGGAGCAGAGGCGGATGATCTCGGCGGTGGCGCCGTGGAAGCTGAAGTCGATCACGACCTCGGCGGCGGCTATTCCCGCACCGAGGTCGTCGCCTTGGTCGAGTGCGGCGACCACGGTGGCCCCCGCCTCTTTGGCTGCGGCCAGGTTGGCCTGGCCCATGCGGCCCTTGGCTCCAATGATTGCGATCTTGAGAGACATGCGAAGTCGGTTGGCGAGAGATTGGCGAGGCGCGGGGCGGGTTATTTTTGCGCGGTCTTTTTGCCGGCGGTCTTTTCGAGGGCGGCGAGCAGGGCGGCCGCGCTCGGCGAGGTGAGCGGACTGAGCGGGGGGCGCACTTCGGCGGAGCCGATCAACCCGGCGAGCTGCATGGCGAACTTGACCGGCACGGGGTTGGGCTCGATGAACAGGTTTTTAAAGACGGGATACAGTTTGCGGTGGGCCGCGAGAGCCTTGGCAAAGTCTCCGGCCAGGGCGGCGTCAACCAAGCCGACGACCTGCTTGGGCAGGAGATTGGACGCCACGCTGATCACGCCTTCCGCCCCGACGGAGATAAAAGGCAGGGTGAGGGAGTCGTCTCCGCTCAATACCGTGATATCCTTGCCGAGGGCCTGTTTGAGTTGGTCGACGCGATCGACCGAGCCGCCTGCCTCCTTGATGTGGCGCACGTGGGAATACTTGGCGCGCAGCCGCTCAACCACTCCGACGCTGATTTCGATGCCGCAGCGGCCTGGAATGGAATAAAGTATCACGGGACGATCCGTGGCCTCGGCCACGGCGGAAAAATAGGCGAAAACGCCCTCCTGCGACGGTTTGTTGTAGTAGGGGGCGACCACCAGCACGGCGTCGGCGCCGGCCTCGGTGGCGAGGGAGGTCAGTTCCACCGCCTCGGCGGTGGAGTTGGAACCCGTGCCCGCGATCACGGGCACGCGGCCGCGGGCGGAGGCGACGGCGGCGCGGATGACGTCCATGTGTTCGTCATGGGAAAGGGTGGGGGATTCCCCGGTGGTGCCCACGGGCACGATGCCGTCGATGCCGCCCTTTATCTGGGCTTCGATGAGTTTGGCAAAGTCGTCGAAAGCGACGGCCTGTTTGCGAAAGGGCGTGACGAGAGCGGTGATGGTGCCGGTGAGGGGGCGTTTCTTCATGACGAGGGCAAAAGGATACCTTGCGCGCGATGGCATGGCGAAATACTCCCGGCGCAACGATAATTCAACGCCCACTTTTTTTGCGCCACTCATGACCCCCCACACCGAACTCTTCAACGACCTGCTGCAACTGGCGGTTTCCTCCGGTGCCAGCGACATTGTTATCAAATCCGGCAAACCCGCTTACGTGCGGCTTTCCGGCCGGTTAAAGCCGGTGGACATGGATCCCATCCTTGACGAGGAGGCGGATGCTTTCGTCAACGAGCACGTGCCTCGGGTGTTCGCGAAACAATGGGCGGATGACGGTCAGGTGGATTTTGCCTACGCGGCGCGGGATGTGGGGCGCTTCCGGGTAAACGCCTTTCATCAACGCGGCACGGTGAGTTTGGTGTTTCGCCACATCAAAAGCCAGATTCCTAGCTTTGAGCAGTTGGGGCTGGAGCCGGAGCCGATCCTAAATCTGACCAAGGCAAAGGACGGCATCCTCCTGGTCTGTGGAGCGACCGGCTCGGGCAAAAGCTCGACCATGGCCGCGATGCTAAACTGGATTAACCAGACTCTGGATCGTCACATCCTCACGCTGGAGGACCCGATCGAGTTTACCTTTCAGGATGACAAGTCGGTTTTCCAGCAGCGCGAGATCGGTCTGGACGTGCCCGATTTTGCCCTGGCGATTCGGGCGGTGCTGCGGCAAAATCCCGACATCATTCTGATCGGTGAGATGCGGGATCGGGAGACCTTCGAGACGGCGATTTCCGCGGCGGAGACCGGGCATTTGGTTTTGTCCACCATGCATGCTGGCACGGTGTCGCAGGCCCTGACGCGTTTGTTCGAGTTTTTCCCGCCGGAGCAGCAGCTGCTGGCCCGGAGGCAGATCGCCAGTTCGCTCCGGGGTTTTATCTGCCAAAAACTCCTGCCCTCGCTGGAGGGCGGCGGCCGGGTGCCGGCGAACGAAATCCTCGCCGCGGACAGCACGGTGCGAAACCTTATCTTGGACGGGCATAACGAAAAAATCCAGGGCTTGCTGGATGGCGGCGCGGACACGGGGACCTTCTCGTTTAATCGAGATCTCTATCGTTTGATCAAAGCCGGTAGGATCAGCAAAGCCGACGGTCTCCGTTTTTCGCCCAATCCCCAGGCGTTGGAGATGAATCTGAAGGGCATCTTCATGAAAGCCAATTGAGCGGCCTCGTGCGGCGGTCATGAAAGCCCTGCTCCTCGCTCCCGAGTTTTCCCGCGATGGCGGGGTGCAGCGCATTTTGAGGCTCTACCTCGCCGCGCTGGCCGCCGATCCCGCGCAGCGCAGCCTGGAGCTAGTCGCGTTAAACGATCACCCGGTCGAGCTGGAGCGTCTGGCTTGGCGGGCGGGTGGGCGGATCGATGGCAAACCCATCCTCGCCTCCGCTTGCGCCCGCTCCAGACTGGCCTTTGTCCGGGCTGCCTGGTCGGGAGCGCGGGGCGCGGATCGCATCGTTTGTGGCCATTTGGGTCAGCTCCCGGTCGCCGCCTTGGTCGCGCGGCCGGGAGCACGGCTCGCCGTGGTGGCCCACGGCATCGAGGCCTGGAGCAAGCCTGCCCCGCTGCGCCGTCTCGCCCTTGCCCGTTGCCATCGCGTGCTCTGTGTTTCCCGCTATACGCGCGACCGCCTCGCCGAGCACCTGCCATGCTTGGCCCCCCGATTGCGGGTGGTGCCCAACGCCCTTGATCCTGCGTTGCTCGACCGCCCGCCGCCCGGTGCGCCGCCGCCCGGGCCGCCGACCATCCTCTGTGTCGGCCGCTTGTGCGCCGCCGACGCCTACAAGGGCTATGACCTCCTGCTGCGCGCCTTTGCCCGGCTGCCAGCGGCGCTTGGGGCCCGCCTGCGTTTTGTGGGCGATGGCGATGACCGCGGCCGTCTTGAAGCCCTCGCGCGGGACCTGGACGTAAGCGCGCGGGTGGCCTTCTCCGGGCGCCTTGACGACGACGGTTTGCGCCAGGCTTTTGCCGATTGTTCCTGCTTCGCTTTGCCGAGCACCGGAGAAGGTTTTGGTTTAGTCTATCTTGAGGCCTTGGCCGCGGGTCGTCCCTGTGTAGGGGTCCAGGCCGCCGCCGTGCCGGAGCTGCTGGTGCCGGCTGCCGGGGAGCTGGCCCGGCCGGACGATCCGGCGGCCTTGGCGGATGCGTTGGTCGCTTGCCTCAGCCGTGACTGGGATCCGGTTGCACTGCGCGGCATCGCCCTCGGTTACGACCTGGCGCGTTTGACCAAAGCGCTTGCGACAGCGTGGGATAATTGAACAGCAGGGCTTCAGCAACCGCCCTGGGCGCACTATCGTCGGTTGCCGTGGCCTCGGAATTCGCCCTAAAGTCGGGGCTCAACTCCTTGAATGCTGTGCCGATAGCTGTCGCGATGATTTAAACCCATGCCCGCGCCGCCCTTTTCCCCCGCAACCCACGCCGGCCGTGAGGTCGAGGCGGAGGCGTGGCTGGCTGGGGTGGCTGCCGCGGCCGAGGCCGAGGCGTGTTGGGTGGATGAACATGGCCGGGTGCTGGCCGCGTTTCCCAGCCCGGCATGGCCGGGGCTTGGGCGGGAGCTGGGGCCGCACCTGCCGACCGAGGTGGCGGAAGGAATGCGCCGGGTGTTGTTGGGGTCGCTGACCACGTTTGCGTTGGACGCGAGGGCCCTGCCGGGCCGGACCTATCGATTTACCATAGCGCCGTGTGCCGGTCCTGGCGGGGCGCGCGCCCTGTTGATGCGACGGGCCACGGATGCGCTGCGACGTGAGCTCGGTCGTGAACATGAGCGACTGGCGCTGGTGGCGGCCAAGACCAGCGACGGAGTGTTGATCACCGACGCGAGCCGCCGGGTGGTCTGGGCCAACGAAGGCTTTACTCGTCTGAGTGGTTACACCTTGGCGGAGCTGTTGGATCGTGCTCCGGCGGGGGTTTTGCAAGGGCCGGATACGGACGCGGCGGAGGCGTTGCGTTTGCGTCGGGCTTTGGACCGGGCCGAGTCGACCGAGGTGGAGTTGCTCAATTATCATCGGGACGGGCACTCCTCCTGGGTGCTGATCAAGATCGACCCGCTGCGTGCCCCGGACGGGGGGGTGC
>CAYNUW010000035.1:0-18098 GCA_964400455.1 uncultured Akkermansia sp.
TGATGCAGACCATGACGCCGCGGCCCCGGGAATCGGGCGCGATGGCGGCCTGGATGGCATGGTAGAGGTTCATAAAGCCATCGGCGGAGATGGAGGTGCTGGGGCGTTGGGCGCCGACGACGAGGACGGGTTTGTCGGTGCGGACGGTGAGGTGGAGGAAGTAGGCGGTCTCCTCGAGGGTGTTGGTGCCGTGGGTGAGCACGAAGCCGGCGATGTCGGGCTGCTCGTAGGCGAGTTTATTGATCTTCTCGGCGAGGCTCTTCCAGAGCTCGGGGGTCATGCTGGGGCTGCCGATGTTGGAGAATTGCTCGGCCTCGATGCGGGCGAATTGATTGACCTCGGGGATGAGGGCGAGGAGCTCGTTGATCTCGAAGCGGCCGGCACGGTAGTCGTGGCGAACCATGCGGGTGGCGCCCTTGCTCTGGATGGTGCCGCCGGTGCCGAGGACGACGACGCGGGGGAGCGGGGCGGGCTCGGCGGCCAGAGCAAGGGGAATAACCAATGACGAATGCCCAATGACGAAGACGGCGGCGAGCCACCGAATGACCAATGACCAATGATCAATGACCAATGAAGACGGACGGAGTGAAAGAAGGGAAAATCGCATGGTGAGAAGGAGGCGTTGGTTGGCGTGACAGCGGCCGGTTAGGGCTGGGCTTAGTATTGGTTAAAGATGCGCTGGAGCTCCTCGGGGGAGCTCTTGCCGCAGGCGAGGGCGAGTTGGAGGAGGATGCGGGCTTTTTGCGGGCGGAGGTTGTCGCCGGTGACGATGCCCTCGGCTAGGCGCTGGGGGCTGTTGAGCACGCGGCCCTGGCCCTTGTTGTCGCTGGCAACGACCTTGATGCCCTCGGCGGCGGCTTTCTTTAGGGCGGCGGTGAGCTCGGGCGAGCCGGAGGCGGAGACGAGGCCCTTGGCGCCGTCGGCGATGAGGGCGGCGACGGGCGCGGCGGAGGCGTCCTGGTAGCCGTAGACGATGTCCACCTGCGGCAGCTCTTTCACCTCGTCGATGACGAACTCGGATTTGAAGGTGTGGCGGCGCTCGGGGACGCGGTAAAAGACGACGCGGTCGGGGTCGGCGTAGCCGAGGAAGCCGTATTCGCGGGAGGTGAAGGTCTCGACGCGGTAGGTGTCGGTTTTGGTGGCCTCGCGGGCGGAGTTGATCTGGTCGTTGAGGACGACGAGAGCGCCCTTGCCGCGCGATTCGGGGTGGGCGGCGACGCGGACGGCGTTGATCAAGTTTAGGTGGGCGTCGGTCGAAACGGCGGACCAGGGGCGCATGGCGCCGACCACCACGATGGGTTTGTCGGTGCGAACGGTGAGGTGGAGAAAGTAGGCGGTCTGCTCCAGTGTGCCGGTGCCATGGGTGACGACGAAGCCGGTGATGTCGGGCTGCTCGGTCAGCACTTTTTGGATACGCTGGGCCAGTTCGAGGATCTCCTTTGCGCCGATGTTGCCCGAGCCGACGTTGCGAAACTGCTCGGAGGTGACGACGGCGACGTCGTTGATTTCGGGCACGTCGGCGAGCATCTGTTCGATGGTAAAGGCGCCGGCCTTGTAGCCGGAGAGGGCGGTGCGTTCGGGGGCGCCGCCGGAGATGGTGCCGCCGGTGGCGAAGATATGGATCTTGGGTCTAGGCAGGGCGGCGGCGGGCAGCCCGGCGGGGGACGCGGGTTGGGCGGCGGAGGGTTTGGCGGTCGGGGTGGAGCAGGCGGAGAGGAGCAGGGCGAAGAGGGCGAGCGGAACGAGGCGCGGAAGGTGTGATTTCATAGGGCGTTCGGTCTGGAGGAGTGAGCGGGAGGAGGTGTACGCGGAGAAGGTGAACCGGCGGCTTAGTAGGTGAATTTCTCGCCAGGCAGGGAGGGCGTGAGGGCGGGCGGGACGTGGCGTTTGGAGACGGCCTCGTAGCCGTGGGCGACGCGGATGAGGTTCAGGTCGTCGAAGGAACGGCCGACAAACTGGATGCCGATGGGGAGGTTTTTATCCTTGGTATAGCCGCCGGGCATGATGACGGCCGGCAGTCCGGTGACGGAGGTGAGGGTGTTGATGTCGCCCGGGGCCTGGGTGCCGGAGCCTTCGGGCGGCGGGGTGGTGCGGTAAGGCAGCACGAGGGCGTCGAGCTTGTATTTGAGCATGAGTTCGTCCACGGCGGCGCGGAGGGCGTCCTTGAGGGCGAAGCGGGCCAGGTAGTCGGGGCTGCGGTCGGGCGGGGGCAGGGTCATGGCGCGCAGATAGCGCTCGTGGATGGTGGCGTGGCCGGCGGCGGCGAACATGTCCTCGATCTTCTTGAAGGGGCGGGTGGGCCCGAGGCGTTCGAGGTAGGCGTTGGCCGCGGGGATGAGTTCGTAGGGGTGGGTGGTGCCCGCGGTGTCGCTGGCGGTTGCGTTGCGGATATTGATGCCGAGCTCGACGGGATCGAGGACGAGAGCGCCGCCTTTCTTGAGGTCGGCGACGGCCTGCTCGAAGAGGGCGATGACCTCGGGGTCGATCTTCCCGGTGGTGAACATCTCGCGGAGCACGCCGACGCGTTTGCCGGCGAGGGAGGGCGCGCCGAGGTGGGCGGCGAGGTCGGCGGGGGGAAAGTGGCCTACGCCCTCAAAGGTGCCAAGGTCCTCGGCGTCCCAGCCCACGATGGCGCCGAGGGTGGCGGCGGCGTCGTAGACCGAGCGGGTCATGGGGCCGGCGCGGTCCTGGGTGGGGCCGCGAGGGACGATGCCGGTGCGAGTGACGAGGCCCTGGGTGGCGACGATGCCGACCAGGCTGTTGTAAGAGGACGGGATTTGCACGGAGCCGCCGGTGTCGGTGCCGATGCCGATCGTGGCGAACCAGGCCGCGACGGCCGCGCCGGTGCCGTTGGAGGAGCCGCCGGGAGAGTGGGCGAGGTTATAGGGATTGAGGGTGGCGCCGATGGGGTGTTGGTTGAAGGCGTCGTTGCCGAACCAGTTTACGGTGGAGACCTTGGCGAGCACAATGGCGCCGGCGGCGCGCAGGCGTTCGACAACGCCGGCATCACGCGGCGGGATGGGAGTGCCGAAGGGTTTGAAGCCGGACGTGGTGGGCAGGCCGGCGACGTCCACGAGGTCTTTGATGACGACGGGAATGCCGTGGAGGGGGGAGCGGCGGCCGGTGGCCTTGCGTTCGGCGTCGAGAGCGCGGGCCTCGGCGAGGGCGTTTTCGTTGAGGTAGAGGACGGAGTTTATCTTGGGGCCCTGTTTGTCGTAGGCCTCGATGCGTTTGAGGTAGAGCCCGACGAGTTTTTCGGAGGAGAGGGCGCCGGCGTCGGTGGCGGCGTGGATATCGGGGATCGTGGCGGTGGAGAGGTCGAACTCGGCCGCAGCGGCGGAGTGAATGACCAAGAACGAATGACCAATGGCCAGGGAACAGAGCAAGGTGCGGGCGGTGCGGAGGAGGTGCATAAAACGGAGGAGTGATTTGCGGATCAGTAAGTGAACTTTTCGCCCGGGAGGGCGGGGGTGGAGGCGGGTGGGCGACGGTGGCGGGTGGCGGCTTCGTAGCCGGAGGCGAGTTTGAGTAGCGTCGCTTCGGAAAACGGGCGGCCGAGGAACTCCAGGCCGAGCGGGGCGCCGTCGGCGGTGTAGCCCATGGGCACGACGAGGCCGGGCAGGCCGGTCATGGAGCTGAGGTAGTTGTCGCTCGGGCTGACGCGGTCGCCGGGGCGGACGAAGGCGTTGAGTGGGTCGGCGGGCTCGGGGTCGCTGCGGTCGAGTTTGCGGGCGGGGAGGGTTTTGTAAGGGAAGACGACGGCTTCGATCCCGTGGCGGTCCATGAGTTCGATCACGGCGGCGCGGAGGGCGGCGCGACCAGCGAGGCGGCCTTGATACTCGGGGTCCGGGCCGGGGGTGTAGTCGGCGTATTCGGCGAAGGACGGTTTTACGAGGTCGGGGAATCTGGCGACCATGTCGCGCACGCTGCGGAAAGGGGCGGCGGGACCGAAGTCGGCGAAGTAGTGGTCGAGGACGACGTTGGCTTCCCAGTAGTTGACCTTGAGCAGACGGGTGCGGTCGAGGTTGAGGCCGAGGGTGACGGGGTCGAGGACGGCGGCGCCGGCGCGGTGGAGGTCGAGGACGGCTTTTTCGGCGAGGGCGAGACCCTCGGCGTGGGCGGGGCCGGAGCGGAACATCTCGCGCAGGACGCCGATGCGCGCGCCGCGAAGACCTTCGGCGTCTAGGGCATCGGAGTAGGAGGTGGCGCGGGCGTGGGGGAGCATGGCCATGGTGACGAGGTCGCCGCCGTCGATGCCAGCGAGGTGGTCGAGCAGGAGGGCGAGGTCGCGGGTGTTTCGGGCCATGGGGCCGATGCGCTCGTGGGTGAAGGTGTTGGCCATGGAGCCGTCTCGGCCAACGAGGCCCTCGGTGGGGGCGAGGCCGGCGAGTGCGCCATCGGTCGTGGGGTTGCGGATACTGGTGCCGGTTTCGGAGCCGAGGCCGACGGTGGCGAACCAGGCGGCGAGGGCGGCGCCGGTGCCGCTGCTGGAAGGGGCGACGGTGCGGGTGAGGTCGTAGGGATTGAGCACCTGGCCGGCGAGGGAGCTGCCGCCGTCGGGCCGGGAGCGGCCGAGCCAGTCGCTCAGGTTGGTTTTGGCCAGGATGATGGCGCCGGCGGCGCGGAGGCGGGCGATGACGTGGGCGTCGCGGGCGGGAATCGCGCCCTTCATGGCGATGAAGCCGCCGGTGGTGGGGAGGTCGACGGTGTTGATGAGGTCCTTGACCACGACGGGGATGCCGTGGAGGGGGGAGCGGCGGCCCTGGGCGAGGCGTTCGGCGTCGAGGGCGCGGGCGGTGGCGAGCGCCCGGGGGTTGACGGTGATGATGCTGTTAAGCGAAGGCCCCTGCTGGTCGTAGGCGGCGATGCGGGCGAGGTAGAGGGAGACGAGTTTTTCGGCGGACAGCGCCCCGGCGTCGGTCGCGGCGTGGATGTCGGCGATGGTGGCGGTGGAAAGATCAAACTCCGCCGCCTTCACCACGAAAGGTGCGAGGAGAAGGATGGCGGCGGAGCGGAGGAGGCGCATGGCGGCGTGGCAGGCGGTGGAAACTCAGAAGGTGAATTTCTCCCCGGGGAGCGGTGGGGTCGTGGTGGCGGGAACACGGATCTTGGTGGCCTGTTCGTAGGCGTGGGAGATCTGGAGGACGGTGAGGTCGTCGTAGGCCGCGCCCATGAACTGGATGGCGAGAGGGAGATTTCCCTTGGCGTAACCCATGGGCACGACGCAGGAGGGCAGACCGAGGGAGGAGGACAGGGAGTTCACCCCGAGGCGTGGTGTTCCCCAGCCACCACCACCGCCGCCGCGACGAGCGTTGGGGCCGGTCTCCAGAGGAGGGGCGGGTTCGGACTGGAAGGGCAGGACGAAGGCATCGAGGGCGAAGCGCTCCTTGAGCTCGGCGAAGAGCTTGATGTGGGCGAGGCGAGCGCGGTAGCGGGCTTGGTAGTCGGGGCTGATGGTGGGCGAGGGCAGGTCTAGGGCGGTGACCATGGAGCGGGAGAATTTGTCGAAGCCCACCTTCTCCATCATCTCGCGGGTGGTTTGGTAGGGACGGCCGGGACCGAGGCGGGCGAGGTAGGCGTCGGTCGCGCCGATTTTTTCGTATTCGGCGGTGCGCATGCGGGGCTGCGAGGTATCGAACGCGAGCGAGGGATTGCCGGTGAGCAAGGGATCTACGATCTGGGCTCCGGCTTTGCGCAGGTCCTCGATGGCCTTTTCGAAGAGGGCGTTGCTTTCGGCGAATTGTTCACCGGCGGGGATCATCTCGCGGAGGACCCCGATGCGACGTCCCACCAAAGACTGGCCCTTCAACGCAGTGGACCAATCGGTGGTCGGGTGGTGACCGAGTGCGGCGTGGGTGGTGAGATCCTCGGCATCCCAGCCGGCGATCACGGAGTAGAGCATGGCGGCGTCGGCGACCGTCTTGGTGATGGGGCCGGGGCGATCCTGGGTGGCGCCGCGGGGGACGATGCCCGCGCGGGAGACCATGCCGTAGGTGCCGACGAAGCCAACCGAGGAGGTGTTGGCGGCGGGGCTCTGCACGGAGACGGAGGTATCGGTGCCGATGGCGAGGGGGGCGAAGGAGGCGGCGATGGCGACGCCGGAGCCGTTGGACGAGCCGCCGGGGGAGTGGGCGAGATTGTAGGGGTTGGGCGATTCGCCGATGGGATGTGTATCCAGGAATCCGTGCCCGAACCAATTGGTGGTCGAAACCTTGGCGAGGATGATGCCGCCGGCGGCGTGAATGCGGGCGACGACGGTAGCATCGCGCGGAGCAATGGGGTCTCCGAAGGGGGTGAAGCCGGCGGTCGTGACCATGCCGCTGACATCGATGAGGTCCTTGAGCACGACCGGCAGACCGTGGATGGGGGAGCGTGGACCCTTGGCCTTGCGTTCGGCGTCGAGGGCGCGGGCCTGCTCGAGAGCTTTCGGGTTGAGGGATATGACGCAGTTTACCCGCGGGCCTTGTTTGTCGTAGGCTTCGATGCGAGCGAGGTAGAGGGAGACGAGTTTTTCGGAGGTGAGCGTCCCGCCGGCGAGGGCGGCGTTGAGCTCGGCGACGGAAGCGGTGGTCAAGTCGGCCTCGGCGGCGCGGGCGGGCGGAGCGGCAAAGAGGCCGAGGAGAACGGCGGAGAGGAGAGGTCGGAATGAGCGCATGGGAGAAGGCGGTTTAGTAGGTGAATTTTTCGCCGGGGAGGGCGGGCGTGAGAGAAGGTGGAACGCGACGTGCGGACGCGGTTTCGAACGCGTGGGCGACCTCCAGGATGGAGAGGTCGGTGAACGGCGCGCCGAGGAACTGGACGCCCATGGGCAGGCCTTCAGAGGTGTAACCACCGGGGACGATGACCGAGGGCAGGCCGTTGTTGGAGGCTAGGCTGTTGCCGGTGCCGCCGACGCCGGGCTCGGAAAGCTTTGCCGGCGGCAGGGTGCTGAAAGGGAGGACGAGGGCGTCGAGATCATGTTTTTCGCAGAGCTCGGTGATGGCGTTGCGGAGCTGGGTGCGGAGGCGCTGACGGGCGAGGTAAACAGGGCTCTCTTCGGGTGGCGGGAGGGTGAGCGCGTCGGTCATCGCCTTGGCGAACTGGTCCGGGCCGACCTTGGCGATCATCTCCTGGATGGTCTTGAAGGGGGCGGTGGGGCCGAAGCGAGCGAGGTAGGCGTTTTGGTTGGGCAGTTTCTCGTATTCGGCGGTGCGGCCCATCGAGGCGGTGGAGAGAACCTTGAGGTCGAGACCGGTGGCGACGTCAAAGACCTGGGCGCCGCCCTGACGCAGATCGGTGAGCGCTCGCTCGAAGAGTTCGATGCCCTCGGCGTGAGCGGGACCGGAGTGGATCATCTCGCGTGGGACGCCGATGCGTTTGCCAGGGAGGGTGGAGGCGGCGATTCTGGCGGGCCAGTCGGGCTGTGGAAAATGGCCCATGCCGCTGGAGGTCACGAGGTCTTCGGCATCCCAACCACTGATGACCGAGAGAACAACGGCGACGTCGTAAACGCTGCGGGCCATGGGGCCGGCGCGGTCCTGGGTGGCGCCGCGCGGCATGATGCCGGCGCGGGAGACCAGGCCCTGGGTGGCTACCATGCCGGATATGCCGGAATTGGAGGAGGGGATGACGACGGATCCACCGGTATCGGTGCCGATGCCGACGGTGGCGAACCAAGCGGCGATGGCCGCGCCGGTGCCGTTGGAGGAGGTGCCGGGGGTGTAGCCGAGTTTATACGGGTTGTGGGTCGCTCCGATACGGCTGGTATGGTCAAAACCGTTACCAAACCAATTGGCGGTGTTTACCTTGGCTAGGATAATGGCACCGGATTCCTTCAGGCGGGCGGCGACCGCCGAGTCTCGGGCGGGGATGGGATCGCCGAAGGGTTTGAAGCCACCGGTGGTGGGCATACCAGCGACATCGAGGAGGTCTTTGACGACGACGGGAATGCCGTGGAGGGGGCCGCGAACTTTACCGGCGGCACGTTCGGCATCGAGCGCCTTGGCCTCGGCGAGGGCGGAGGGGTTGAGATGAATGACCGCGTTGATTTTCGGTCCCTGTTTGTCGTAGGCCTCGATGCGGGCGAGGTAGAGCTGGACGAGTTTTTCGGAGGAGAGGGCGCCGGCGGCCTGGGCGGAGTGGATGTCGGCGAGGGTGGCGGTGGACAGATCGAAATCCGCGGCCTGGACGGCGAGCGGAAGGCAGAGAGCGGCGAGGGTGTGGCGGAGAAGTTTCATCGAAAAAATCGTTTAACGGGTGAACTCGATCCATTCGCCGTCGAGGGCGGGGGTAGAGGCAGGGAGGGTGCGGTGTTTGGTGGCTTGCTCGAAAGCGTAGCCGAGGCCGAGCAGCGGACCTTCGGACCAGGGTTTGCCGAGGAATTCTAAGCCGATGGGCATGCCATCGGACGCGGTGAAACCAGCGGGCACGGTGAGGCCGGGGAAGCCGGTGGCGGTGCTGATGCGGGTGCCGCGGCCGAGCTTGTCGTAATTGGGTGCGCCAGCGACGGCCCCAGCCTCGGGAGCGGCTTCGGCGATGGTCCACTCGGGGATGGTCTGGTAGGGGTAGGCAATGGCATCGAGGTCGTAGCGATCGAAAAGATCGAGGACGATTTTTTGAAGCGCGGCGCGGTTACGAGCAAAGGCGTCGTAGTCAGGATTCTGATACATCGGCGCGGCGGCCTGGGCGCGTTCAAGGCCGGCCTGCAGCTTCCCGAGGGCCTGGCCGGAGGCGATGATGTCGGCGAGGGTTTTCATGGTGGTGCCGGAACCGCGCGACACGAGGTAGTTGTTCATGGCCTCGCGGCGCTCGGCGCTGGAGGTGGAGACATCCTTTAGGACGGTGAAGAGATCGAGGCCGACGGGGAGCGGATCGATCAACACGGCGCCGGCTTCGTCGAGCGCCTTGATGGCGGCATCGGCGACGGCGCGTCCCTCGGCGCCGTCGGCGTCGGCGCCGAAGTTTTCGCGCAGAATGCCGATCCGGGCGTGTTTTAGGGCGTCTTTCTTGAGATGGGATAGGTAACCTTCGGCGGGAAAGTGGCCGAGGCTGGCGGCGGTGAGGAGGTCGCCGGCGTCCATGCCGCCGATGCCGTGGAGGGTGATGGCGACATCGGTGACATTACGGGCCATGGGGCCGGTGCGGTCGAGCAGGATGGAGCTGGGCACCACGCCGTGTCGTGAGACGAGACCGAGGGTAGGGGCGAGGCCGACGAGGTTGTTTTTCGTCGAGGGGTTGCGGATGGAGGAGCCGGTTTCGGTGCCGAGGCCGATCTGGCCGAAGACGGCGGCGAGGGCCGCGCCGGTGCCGGCGGAGGAACCGCCGGGACTCTTGAGCAGATTATAGGGATTCTTGGTCTGGCCGCCGAGGCCGCTGGTGCCGGAAGAGCCGCTGTTGAATTCGTCGAGATTGGCTTTGGCGAGGATGATGGCGCCAGCCTCACGCAGTCGGCGGATGGTGAAGGCGTCGTGCTCGGGGATGGAACCGGCGAGACCCTTGAAACCGCCCGAGGTGGGTTGGTCGTTGGTGTTGTAGTTGTCCTTCGGGAGCACGGTGATGCCGTGCAGGGGTCCGCGCGGGCCCTTGGCCTTGCGTTCGGCATCGAGGGCGCGGGCTTCGTCGAGGGCCTTCGCGTTGATGTGGATCAGCGAGTTGAGGGTCGGCCCTTTCTGATCGTAGGCGGCGATGCGGGCGAGGTGGAGACGGACAAGCTTTTCGGCGGTGACGGTGCCCTGCTCCATGGCGAGCTGGAGTTCGGGGATGGTGGCGTCGGCCAGTGCGACGCGGACGTTTTCGGCGGAGTGAAGGGAGCCGACCGAGAGGGCGAAGGCGACGGCGGCGAGACGAAGTAGACGCATGGTGGTCGTTAGTAGCTGAATTTTTCGCCGGGGAGGGCGGGGGTGCTCTCCGGGGCTTTGCGGTGACGGGTGGCGGCCTCGTAGGCAGAGGCGAATTTGATCAAGATCGGCTCGCTGTAGGGGCGGCCGAGGAACTCGAGTGCGATGGGCCGGTTCTCGGAAACAAAGCCGGCCGGAACGACGAGGCCGGGAAAGCCGGTCTGGGAGCTGAGCGGATTGTCAGCGTCGCGATTGGTCCAGCCGTCCTTGATTTTGGTGGCTGGCAGGGTCTTGAACGGGAAAACGAGAGCGTCGAGTTGGTAGCGGTCCATCAGGTCGACGATGGATTTCTGGAGGGTCTCGCGGTTTTTGAGGCGGGCGACGTAGGCGGGGTTGTTGTCGAGGTTGGTGACGGCGTCCTGCGGTTTGAGGCGTTCGAGGTGGTCGGGGTTCTTTGCGATCATCTCGGTCATGTCTTTGTAGGGTGAACCGGGGCCGAGGCGGGCGAGGAAGAGGTTGGTGGAGGCGCGTTTTTCGAATTGCGCGACTCGGGTGTCCGAGAGGATGTCGAGCAGGGGAAGTCCGGTGGAGATGGGATCGTAGACGACGGCACCGGCGGCCTTGAGGTCCTTGATGGACTGTTCGATGAGGGCGAGGCCCTCGGCATGTTGCGGGCCGGAGCGGAACATGTCGCGGAGCACGCCGATGCGGGCGCCCTTGAGGCCGTTTTTCGGGTCGACGAAAGAGAGGAAGCCTTCGGGAGGGATTTGGCCGCGGGAGGACATGGTGACGAGGTCCTCGGCGTCTACGCCGGCGATGACATCGAGGGTGGCGGCAAGGTCGTAAACGTTGCGGGTCATGGGGCCGCCGCGCTCGTGGGTGAAGGCGCTCATGATCATGCCGGAGCGGGAAACGAGGCCGAGGGTGGGGGCGAGGCCGACGAGGTTGTTCTCCGAGGTGGGGTTCCGGATGGAGACGCCGGTCTCGGAGCCGAGGCCGACGGTGGCGAACCAAGCGGCGATGGCGGCGCCGGTGCCGCTGGAGGAGGCGCCGGGGACGTAATCGAGATTATAGGGATTCTTGGTCTGGCCGATAAGGGTGCTGGCGCCCCAGTTGGTGCGGGCGAACCAGTCGAGCGTGTTGACCTTGGCGAGGATGATGGCGCCGGCCTCTTTGAAGCGGGTGACGACGAAGGCGTCGCGGGCGGGCATGGCGTCCTTGAGTCCGATGAAGCCGCCGGTGGTGGGGGTGCCGACGACGTCGAAAAGGTCCTTGAGGACGACGGGCACGCCGTGGAGGGGGGAGCGGGGGCCGGTGGTTCTGCGCTCGGCGTCGAGGGCACGTGCCTCGGCGAGGGCGTTGTGGTTCAGGGTGATGACGGTGTTGATGGCCGGGCCCTTTTGGTCGTAGGCCTCGATGCGGGCGAGGTAGAGGGAGACGAGTTTTTCGGACGTGAGGGCGCCGGCGTCGAAGGCGGCGTTGATGTCGGCGATGGTCGCGGTGGAGAGGTCGAACTCGGCGGCGCGGACTTCGACTGGAATGACCAATGACGAATAACCAATGACCAAGGTGCAGAGCAGGAGACGGATGGAGCGTGGAAGGCGCATGTTACGGGAAATGGTGCGGCGGTCGGTTGTAGTGGCAGGCTCAATACTCGTTGAAGATGCGGGCGATCTCCTTGAGGTCGGTGGTCTGGGTGAGGGCGAATTGAAGGAGGATGCGGGCCTTTTCGGGCGGGAGGTTGTCGCCGGGGACGATGTTGGCCTCGGTTCGGCGTGGAGTTTCCTGGACGCGGCCGCCGCGGGTGCGGGCGGTAGCGACGACGACGACGCCGGCGGCCTGGGCGCGCTTCACGGCTTCGGTGAGGGTGCCGGGGACGGAGCCGGCTCCGGTGCCGTCGATCACGATGCCCTTCACGCCGTTGGCGACCATGGCGTCGATAAGGTAGCCGGGGGTCTGGTGGTAGGTGTAGACGACCTCGACGTCGGGAAGGGTGGCGGGGAGTCGGGCGATGTTGAACTCGGACTTGAAGGTGTGGCGTCGGGTGGACTCGGTGTAGAATTTGACGAGATCGGGATCGGCGACGCCGATGACGCCGTAGTCGATGCCCTGGAACGTGTGCATGCGGTAGGCGCTGGCCTTGGTGACGTCGCGGATGGGGTAGATGTTTTGGTTCATGGCGTGGAGGACGCCCTTGCCGGCGGCGGCGGGGGTGGCGGCGACGCGGACCGCGTTGACCATGTTCAAGGGGCCGTCGCCGCTGAGGGCGGTCCAGGGGCGCTGGGCGCCGACCATGACGACGGGTTTTTTGATATCGACGATGAGGCCGAGGAAGTAGCCGGTCTCGACCATGATGTTGGTGCCGTGGGTGATGACGACGCCGTCGATGGTGTCGTCGTCGGCGATCTCCTGGAGGCGCTTGGCGACCTTGAGCCAGTGGGCGGTGTCGGCGGTGGCGGGTTCGCCCTTGGGGCGGAGGTCCTCGGGGGTGACGCGGGCGTAGAGGGCGAGATCGGGGAGGTCGGCGATCCAATCCTCGGGGTTCAGGCGGGGGGCGCCGTAGTTGGTGACGTTGAGCCGTTCCTTGGCGGTGCCGGAGATGGTGCCGGCGAGGGAGATTAGCCGCACGTGGGGCTTGGGTGCGATCTCGGGCGGGAGGCGGTCGGGGATCTCCGCCGCGAAGGCGGCGGAGACGCCGGAGAGAAACAGGGAAAGCGGAAGGAGGAGACGGGAGCGCATGGCGGACGAAGGAGCGGGTTGGGTGGCGGGGAGGCGGCGTATCCGGCTGTTTAATACTCGTTGAACATGCGCTGGATCTCGCGGGGGTCGGAGGTTTTGGCCAGGGCGAGGCGGAGGAGGACGCGGGCCTTTTGCGGGTTGAGGTTGTCGGACGTGATCTGACCGCGGGCGGCGACATTGGAGCTGACGGTGACGCGGCCGGCGCCCTTGCGGTCGCCGCGCACGATGACGACGCCTTCGGCCTGGGCGGCGAGGAAGGCTTTGCTAAAGGACGGCGATCCGTCGGCGGCGATGATGCCCTTGGCACCCTCGGCGACGAGGGCGGCGATGGGGGCGGAGCTGGCCTCCTGGTAGCCGTAGACGACGTCCACTTGGGGGAGTTCGGCAAGAGACGATACGTCAAATTCGCTGGCAGCGGTGTGGCGGGTGAGGAGACGGCGGTCGATGACGACGCGGTCGGTGTCGACGAAGCCGAGGGGGCCGAGCTCGCGGGAAACGAAAGTCTCCACGTGGTAGGTGTGGCCCTTGGTGACGAAGCGGGCGGAATGGATGGTATCGTTGAGGACGACGAGGGCGCCGTGGCCGCGAGCGGCGGGGGTGGCGGCGACGCGGACGGCGTTGTAGAGATTGTAGGGACCGTCGCGGCTGATGGCGGTGAAGGGGCGCATGGCGCCGACGACGACGACGGGTTTGTCGGACTTGACGGTGAGGTGGAGGAAGAAGGCGGTTTCCTCGAGGGTGCCGGTACCGTGGGTGACGACGGCGCCGGAGACTTCGGGACGGGCGAGGGCGGCGGTGATGGAGTTGGCGAGTTTGATGAGCCTGGCGGTGTCGATGTTGCCGGAGCCGACGTTGGAGATCTCAGTGACCTCGAGGCGGGCGAGGGATTTGAGCTCGGGGAGGTCGGCGAGGAGCTCGTCGGGGGTGACGCGGCCGGCGTTGTATTCCGCGAGGGTGAGGCGGTGGGTGCCCTTGCTCTGGATGGTGCCGCCGGTGGTGAAGAGGGCGACGAGCGGGAGCTCGGTGGCGCGGGCGGAGAGCGCGGCGAAGAGGAGGAGGAAGGCGAGGCGAAGGAAGCGCATGGGAATTGGCTGAGGCGGATCGGTTAGTAGGTGATGGTTTCGCCGGGGAGAGCGGGGGTGGTGGGCGGGGAGACGCGGGCCTTGGTCGCCTGCTCGAAGGCAAAGCCGAGACCGAAGAGGCGGGGCTCGCTGTAGGCCGGACCCATGAAGGAAAGGGTGACGGGAAGGCCCTCGGGCGTGACGCCGGCGGGCACGATCAAGTCGGGGAAGCCGGTGATGTTGGCGATGCTGGTGGGGCTGGGGGCGCGGGGTTTGGAGTAGTCGATGTCGAGCCGTTGCGCGGGGACCTGGTTGGTGGGGTAGATGAAGGCGTCGAGGTTGTGCTTGGCCATGAGGCCCTCGAGAACGCCGGCGATCATGGCGGGAGCGTGGGCGGCGACGGCGAGGTAAACGGGGTCGTCGAGGTCATAGCCGGCCTGCTCCTCCTTAAACTGCGCCCAGCGGGAGGGGTTGGGCAGCTGGCCGGGCTTGGGCGTGAATTTTTCGGAGAGCGCGATCAACTCGGCGAGGGTGCGGGGGTAGCCGGGTTTGAGGGTGGCGAGGTAGTCGGCGACCTGGGCCTTGAATTCTCCGGGGCGCATGACTTCGTGCATGGGCTGGCGATCGAGGATGAACTTGGGTAGTGAGATTTCGACTACGGTGGCGCCGGCGGCCACGAGCCGGGCCCGGCTGGCTGCAACGATCTTTTTAACGCCCTCGTCGATGCCGGCGTAGTCGGTGAGGAGACCGAGGCGGGCGCCGCGGAGGGCGTCGGCCTGGAGGAACACGGTGTAGTCGTGGTGGTATTTACCGGCGCTGGTGAAAGTGGCGGGGTCGGCGGGATCGACGCCGACCATGGCTCCGGTGGAAACGGCGACGTCGTAGACGCTGCGGGCCATGGGGCCGCTGGTGTCGAAGGAGAGGCCGAGCGGGATGATGCCGTCGCGGGAGAGAAGGCCGCGGGTGGGCTTGAGGGCGGCGATGCCGTTGGCGAGGGCGGGGTTGCGGATGGAGCCGCCGGTGTCGGTGCCGAGGGCCACGGGTGCATACCAGGCGGCGACGGCGGCGCCGGAGCCGCCGGAGGAGCCGGCGGGGCCGCGGGCGAGGTCGTGGGGGTTGAGGGTCTGACCGCCGAGGGAGGAGAAGCCGTTGGTTTTGGCGCTGGAGGCGAATTCGGAGAGGTTGGCCTTGGCGAGGATGACGGCGCCGGCGTCACGGAGTTTTTTGACGATGAAGGCGTCGTCGGGGGCGATGGAGTCTTCAAGGAAGACGGAGCCGCCGGTGGTGGGGAGGTCGAAGGTGTCGTGATTATCCTTGAGGATGACGGGGATGCCGTGGAGGGGGCCGCGGGATTTGCCGGCGCGACGCTCGGCGTCGAAGGCGCGGGCCTCGTCGAGGGCCTTGGGGTTGACGAGGATGATGGCGTTGAGTTTGGGGCCGGCCTGGTCGTAGGCCTTGATGCGAGCGAGGTAGAGGCCGACGAGTTTTTCGGAACTGAGGGTGCCGGCGGAGATGGCGGCCTGGAGGTCGGCGATGGTGGCGGACTCCAGGCTGACGGTGGCGGCGCGGAGCGTGGGTGTGGAACCAAGGAAGGCGGCTTGTCCGAGGGCGAGGGCGAGAAGCGTGGAGCGAAGGAGACGCATGGGCGGAAGGCGAGTGGTCAGTAGGTGATTTGTTCGCCGGCGAGCGGCGGGGTGAGGGAGGGCGAGCGGCGGTGCAGGGTCGCCTGCTCGTAGGCGTAGCCGAAACGGAAGAGGACGGGTTCGGAGTAGAGACGGCCGAGAAACTCGATGGAGATGGGGAGGTTTTCGGAGTTGAAGCCGGCGGGGACTACGAGGGCGGGCAGGCCGGTGATGGCGCTCACGGGGTTGTCGCGCGGGCCGCGATCGCCGGTGCCGATGGGCGGGGCGGACATGCTCTTGAACGGATAGACGAGCGCATCCAGCTCGTGCCGGTCCATGAGGTCTACGAGGAGGGCCCGGATCGTCCCGCGGTTTTTGAGTTTAGCCAGGTAGAGGGCGTCGAATTCGGTGGAGCCGGTTTTAAGGGTAAGCGCGACGCCGGGTTTAAGTTTTTCGAGCATTTTGCCCGAATCATACAACGACTGCATGGACGGGTAAGGGAGGGTGTTGCCGCGCTGGGCGGCATAGGCGCGAAACGACTCGTAGAACTCCTCGCTGCTGGCGCGGGCCATGGGGAAGAAGGCGACCAGATCCGTGCCGGTGGAGAGGCCGTCGAGAACGACGGCGCCCTCCTTTTTGAGGACTTCGATCTGTTTTTCGATAAGGCCGTTGATCTCGGCGAACTCGGGCCCCTGGCGGAAGAGGTCGCGCAGGACGCCGATGCGGGCTCCGCGCAGGCCGTCGCGACGCAGGGCGGAGGTGTAGGGTTCGGGCGATATGCGACCGAGGGAGGAATGAGTGAGGAGGTCCTCGGCGTCGAAGCCGCGCATGTAGGTGGCGAGCAGGGCGGCGTCGTAGACGGTGCGCGCGTGGGGTCCGGCCCGGTCTTGGGTGTAGGAGATGGGGAGGATGCCGGCGCGGGAGATGAGGCCCTCGGACGGCGCGAGGGCGACGAGGGAGTTGTTTGAGGCGGGGCTGCGGATGGAGGCACCGGTCTCGGTGGCCACGCCGATGGCGGCGAAGCCCACGTTGACGGCGACGCCCGGGCCGGAGCTCGAGCCGCCGGGGTTGCGGGTGAGATCGTAGGGATTGAGGGTCTGGCCGCCGAGGGAGCTGAGGCCTTCGGAGCCCCGGTTGAACTCGTCGAGGTTACCCTTCGCGATGACGAGGGCGCCGGCGGCCTTGAGCTTGCGGATGACGGTGGAGTCGTCGAGAGGGTAGGTATCGGCGTAGCCGATGGCCCCGCCGGAGGTGGGGGCGTCGATGGTATCGACGGTGTCTTTAACGACGATGGGGATGCCGTGGAGGGGAGAGCGCGGGCCCTTGGCCTTGCGCTCGGCGTCGAGTTCGCGGGCGCGTTCGAGGGCGTTGGGGGCGACGGCGATGACGGCCCGGAGGGCGGGGCCTTGTTTGTTGTAAGCCTCGATGCGGGCGAGATAGCGCCTGACGAGTTCCTCGGAAGTTAGGGTGCCGGCGGCGAAGGCCTTGTTGATGTCCTCGACGGTGGCGTCCTGAAGGTTGATCGAAGCCGCGGCGGCGAAGAGGGACGCGGGAGCGGCGGCGAGGGCGGAGAGGGCGAGGAGGAAGGCGAGGGAACGCATGGCGGGAGGCAGTCAGTAGGTAAATTTCTCCCCGGGGAGGGAGGGCGTGCTGGGCGGGAGTTTGCGGACGGGGCCGGCTTTGGCCTCGTAGCCGGCGGCGAGCTTGAGGAGGGTGGGCTCGCTCCAAGGGCGGCCCAGGATTTCGAGGCCGACGGGGTTGCCGTCGGCGGTGAAGCCCATCGGGACGACGATGGCGGGAAGGCCGGTGACGGGGCTGAGCTGATTGGGAGTGTATTGGCGCTCGGGGTCGCCGCGGGGGCCGAGCGGGAGGGGTTTTGTAAGCTTATGTGGATACACGAGGGCGTCGATCTGGTAGCGATCCATGAGGTCGATGACGGCCTGGCGGAGGGCGGCCTTGCCCTGGAGGGTGGCGCGGTAGGCGGGGTCGCGATCGAGGTCGATGGGTTTGGCGAGGTTGGTCTTGTCGGCCTCGCGGGTGGGGATGCCGGCGTGGCCGAGGAGGAGTTCGCGGGCGTTTTTGAAGGGGTAGCCGGGGCCCTGGCGGGCGAGGTAGAGGTCGATGGCGGCGATGCGTTCGTAGCGGGAAGGCGACGAGTTGGCCTCGAGGTAGTTGGGCAGGTCGAGGCCGAGGGAAACGGGGCGGAAGACCTTGGCGCCGTTTTTGGCGAAGACGTCGATGGCTTTGTCGGCCATGGCGGCGATTTCGGGTTCGGGGGCGGGTTTGGTGAAGTCGTAGGCCTCCTTGAGGACGCCGAGGCGCATGCCCTGGATGCCCTCGGGGGTGACGAAGGTGGCGTAAGGCTGCTCGGGCATGTGGCCGAGGCTCTGGGCGGTCCAGAGGTCGAGGGCGTCGAAGCCGGCGATGACATCGAGCATGGCCGCGAGGTCGGCGACGTTGCGGGTCATGGGGCCGCCGCGTTCGCCGGTGATGTAGCTGGCCATCTGGCCGTCGCGGGAGATGAGGCCGGAGGTGGTGGAGAGGCCGTAGAGGTTGCTGTCGCTGGTGGGGGTGCGGATGGAGAAGCCGGTTTCGGAGCCGAGGCCGCCGGCGCCGAGGACGGCGGCGACGGCGGCGCCGGTGCCGGAGCTGGACCAGCCGGGTGTGCGGGTGAGGTCGTAGGGGTTGCGGGTGTTGCCGCCGAGGGTGGAGGAGGCGACGTCGGGCGGGTTGGCGAACCAGTCTGATTGATTGAGCTTCGCGAGGATGATGGCTCCGGCGTCGCGGAGGCGGGCGATGACGAAGGCGTCCTTCGTGGGTTTAACGCCCTTGAGGGGGAGGTAGCCGCCGGTGGTGGGCAT